>CAUVMZ010000143.1:0-7801 GCA_963552855.1 uncultured Corynebacterium sp.
AGAAAAGACAAGGAGATGACGTGGATGAATTGTGGGACTGTGTGCGTGACTTATCGGAGTCATCGTTTGGTGATGCTGAATAAGCTTCCAAATATCTTTGGATCATCTTTAATGATAGAAAGTTGTTGACTATGTATGCGAGTTTTCCTCACGAGTTGAATACTGTTTTTGATGCTGGGTTGGCTAAGTACGGCCCAGTGGAGTTAGCGAAGCGGTTTATGTTTCACTATATGCGGGAAAATGGTGTGACTTATGGTGACGCTTGGCAGTGTGTAATAGAGTTGTCGGAATCTTCTTTCGAGGATCCTACATATATTCGTAAGGTTGAGCAGTTTTATGTAAAGTATGCGGAAATCGCAGACAAAGAGTCAGCAGATACTGTAGAGGAGAACATCAGGTTCGGGGCAAAACATAATGTGCTACGGGGTATTATGCGGGGTTTAGAGGTTCCTATCTCAGAATTACCCTACAATGCTATTTATAACGTACGAGGTTTTTGTTGGGATGAGGAGCGGATACAAAACAGCTTCGCAGAGCTAGACCATGAAACCGGGATACCGGATTTTCACCCGCCGGCTATTACGTTTTTCACCCCTATTGCGTCGTTAGATGATGCTCGTAAGGCTGTAGCTAGCCGGAGGGACTTGGACCGTCCGTTATCGTTGCTTGATACGTGGGGGTTTGAGTCGCCTACACAGTTTTTGGTGGTGGCGATTTTATTTCAGGATTGGCCTATACCACCCTATAATTGTATTGTTGATAAAACCGATGGCAAGGCATACACAACTGATCTGAAAAATACAGATATATTTGCTCGTTTCGGGGAAGACGGTGTGCGGGTAGTGAGCATGACGGGCAAAGATAAGGTTTTATGGCATGAGTGGTCCCGTACAATGCTGGAAACGTTGCCAGCGTATCCGGGAGAAAGCTACTAAAATCTATAATATTGTGGACTGAATAGTTTTCAGTGAAAATAGTCTTCAAGGTAGTGGTAATAATGGCTAAAAATATATTTCAGCGGGTTGCTGACGAAGCCCGTCCGCCTGCAATATGGAGCCGGCCAGGGTGCGGCCCACCCGACTATGCTGTTCATGTGCTTTTGGATGATTTAGTGGAGTCCGGTGCGTGGCTTGACCTGGAACTCAAAAGGCCGTTTTTAGCGTTGTGGGTGAATGATCAGGACTTCGATAATCCTGATTTAGATGATCCTATCATTGCTCTTGGGCAATCAGATCTGCGCAAATTCGCAGCCATGGACCCAGTAGTCGATTTGGAATCGCTACGAGGAATGAAAGTATACGTTATTGAACCATATATACGATGATGAGAACATGCTCGGACTCGTGCTAGATATGCGCCAGGGGTTCCGGGTTTTCTCTGTAATCCACAATCTAAGGCTTATTCAGATAGATTAATGCTCCTATCACCCACTAACTGAATAAGCCCCAACCTGCGCCCAGCCGTTAATGCTGTAACATGCGGGACAGAATCGTCCCTAAATATCCAATATGTTCCACCTCAGAGGGCAAATATTCCGGGCCACCAACCCGTCCAATGATGAGCACTAGCCCCGAATTCCCCAATGGGGCCGCGGCCAGTGAGGAATCCAGCAGCGCCCAGCTTTCCGGAATCCACGTGTCCTCCGCCGGGTTTAAAATCTGAGCGGCTGTAATATTAATCAGGCTTGGCGTCGACCCATCATCCTCCGGCGCCCCATAGGAGGCGGTAATTCGCCGCACCGGGCTGCCGTCCTCCAAAAGAATCGCCCATGACGACGTTAACACCTGGGGAATATTATCAATCAGCTGCGCAATCTTATCCGAATTCGATGAGGCGCCTGCTACATCCACCAGCATCTTAATCTGCCCCCGCCGGTCAACCGTCCCCGAGAACGGGCGGATGGAGTCAACCACCACGCCTTCCACCATGTGGGCGGCAGAAATCAGCACGTCAGCCATGGTATTAGTGGGTAGGCTAATCACCATGTCATCCATGACCGTGCCGTCTGGGAGCGATTCCACCACGTCGACGCTTTTAATGTTGCCGCCCACCGTGCCAATCGCCTCGGCTAACCTACCTAAACTACCTGGGGCATCAGGGAGCAACACCCGAATAAGATATGACACCTGCGAAACCCACCTTCCTCACAAAACATAAATACTATTTGGGACCGTTTCCCACCTAGCCACAGTACTAGCCCATAAAACTAAGGGCACCTGGCTGTGGGACGCCCAGAGATGTAACCAACACCATGGCGCCAACCCGAATAATTATTGAAACCTGCTATCCGCAATATTCTACGAACAAACCCGTGCCAATAGTGAGGGCGAGGATCGGAAGTTATGAAATTGTCACCTATCAGCTAGTTATCCGGTTACGAATTTGAACCACTCACCGTTGCAGTAAGATAACTGCGTGAACCTTATTCAATGGTGTCACAACCCGTACATTAGCCCCCAAGAAAAACATATTGTAAGGAAAGACACGTGCCTGAGATTTCGCGCGACCAAGTCGCACACCTGGCCAAACTGTCCCGCCTGGCATTAACAGATGAAGAACTCGATCGCTTTGCCGCACAAATCGACGACATCGTGACCAATGTGTCCGCAGTGCAGCAAGTTGCCGCGGCCGGCGTCGAACCCATGAGCCACCCGCACTCCATCCACACCACCATGCGTGAGGACGTTGTTAAACCCCTCCTCACACCCGAACAAGCACTCGACCAGGCACCAGAAGTCGCCGAACAGCGCTTCGTCGTTCCGCAAATTTTGGGGGAATAACACCATTATGACTAATAAATACCTTGTGGGTGCGGCCGGTTCCTCCGAGCTCACCAGCATGACCGCCGCCGACCTTGCCCAAAAAATCCACGCCCGGGAGCTCAGCTCCGAGGAAGTTACCCAGGCCCACCTTGATCGCATCGCCGACATTGACGGTGACATTCATGCCTTCCTCCACGTGGGTGCCGACGAAGCCCTGGCCGCCGCCCGGCAGGTGGACGAGCAATTAGATTCGGGTGCTCGGCCAGCATCCCCGCTGGCGGGCGTGCCGTTGGCGCTGAAAGACCTGTTTACCACCACTGATGCGCCCACCACCTGCGGGTCGAAAATCCTTGAAGGCTACATGTCGCCTTACGACGCCACGGTGACCAAACGCATCCGGGAGGCCGGTATACCCATTCTGGGCAAAACCAACACCGACGAATTCGCCATGGGTTCCTCCACCGAAAACTCCGCCTACGGACCGACCCATAACCCCTGGGACCTGGAGCGCACCGCCGGCGGTTCCGGCGGCGGCTCGTCCGCAGCCCTAGCATCGGGGGAGGCCCCCCTGGCGATCGGCACCGACACCGGCGGGTCGATCCGCCAGCCGGCGGCGCTCACCAGCACCGTGGGGGTCAAGCCTACCTACGGTACGGTATCCCGGTATGGCCTGGTGGCGTGCGCATCCTCCCTGGACCAGGGCGGTCCCACCGCCCGCACCGTGCTCGACACCGCACTATTGCACGAGGTCATCGCCGGTCCCGACCCGTATGACGCCACCAGCGTGGACCGGCCGGTGGCCCCCGTCGTTGTGGCCGCCCGCGAGGGCGCCCGGGGGGATTTGGCCGGGGTGCGCGTCGGCGTGGTGAAACAGTTCGACCGGGACGGCTACCAGAATGGGGTGCTGGACCAATTCCACAAGGCGGTCGACCACCTCCAATCCCTGGGAGCCACCGTTGTGGAGGTGGACTGCCCCCACTTCGATGACGCGCTTGCCGCCTACTACCTGATTCTTCCCTGCGAAGTGTCCTCCAACCTGGCCCGGTTCGACGGCATGCGCTACGGCCTGCGGGTGGGGGACGACGGCACGCATTCGGCGGCGGAAGTCATGGCCCTAACCCGGGCCGCCGGCTTCGGCCCCGAGGTGAAACGCCGTATCATCCTGGGCACCTATGCGCTCTCGGTGGGCTACTATGACGCCTACTATGTGCAGGCGCAGCGGGTGCGTACCCTCATCGCTCAGGACTTCAGCAAGGCCTACGAGCAGTGCGATGTGCTGGTGTCACCAACCACCCCCACCACGGCATTCAAGTTGGGCGATAAGGTGTCGGACCCGCTGGCCATGTATAACTTTGACCTGTGCACCCTGCCGCTCAACCTGGCGGGCCTGTGCGGCATGTCCCTGCCGGCCGGCCTGGCGGACGACACCCACCTGCCGGTCGGACTGCAAATCATGGCCCCAGCGTTCGCCGACGATCGCCTGTACAAGGTTGGCGCAGCATTCGAAGCCACGTTCTAAACTGGCGGATGTTGGCGCCCATATTACCTTTGGGCTAGGCAGCAAAAACACCCCACCAACGCACCACGGTAAGTGGTAGCTGGTGGGGTGCAATCCAGCCCAAGTGCCGGCAGGTTCGAGCGTCGATAAGCGACATGGGTGGCGTCAACTTATGTGCCCTTGACATTCATGACCTGGCGCAACTTGTGCTTAATCTCCACAAGGTCGCGGGAATCTGCCATGACCTGATCAATGTCCTTATAGGCGTCGGGGATCTCGTCGATCCACGCCTCGCCCGGCCGGTACACGATACCAGTCATGCGGGACGCCAGATCCTCAACGGTGAACCGGCGGCGCGCCTCCGTGCGGGAATAGCGGCGGCCGGCCCCATGCGGTGCCGAATGCAGCGACTGGGCATTGCCCTTGCCTTCCACCACATAGGAGGCGGTACCCATCGAACCGGGGATCAGCGCCAGCCGACCCTCGTCCGCATTCACCGCACCCTTGCGGGTCAACCACACCGTGTGGCCGGCGTGCTCTTCCCGCTGCGTGTAGTTGTGGTGGCAGTTAATGCGCTCCACTTCCTCCACATCGGTGCCCATAAACTCGGACAAACAGGTGCTAAACCGGTCCATCATTTCCTCCCGATTGAGGAACGCAAACCGCTGCGCCCAGTGCAAATCCTTGATATAGCTCCCGAATTCTGGAGTGCCCTGCACCAGGTAGGCCAGGTCGTTGTTTTCGATGGGAATCCACCACTTCGCCATTAACTTCTTTGCAACAGCGATGTGTTTTTGGGCAATCTTATTGCCCACGCCGCGGGAACCCGAGTGCAGGAACATCCACACGGTATCGGTTTCATCCAAACACAGCTCAATGAAGTGGTTTCCGCCGCCCAGCGACCCCAATTGCTGCCGCCACTTCGGCGAATGCGACAGGTCAACATCGGTTTCCTCCGCCAGTTTCGCCAGCTCCCGGCAACGATCATCGGCGGAACCCGGCAGGATCCAGTCCTTGTTATAGTTGCCCGGCGACAGCGGAATGGCGGCCTCGATGGCGTCCCGCAGCTGGGTAAGATCCTTACCCGCCAAATCAGTGGCTGTGAATTGGGTGCGCACGGCAATCATGCCACATCCGATGTCAACGCCCACGGCGGCGGGAATCACGGCATCAATGGTGCCGAACACGGTTCCCACCGACGACCCTAACCCGGTGTGGGCGTCGGGCATGAGCGCAACATGTGGATAGATAAACGGCAGTTTTGCCAGCTGCTGGGCTTGCTCAAGCGTGGATTCCTCCAACTCAGAGGCAAAGGACACCACTTCCTTGGGCTGGTGAGGCTTCAAGTGACGGTTGAGGTAATTCGCGCCCCTGCGGCCTTTGCGGTTACCTCGATCTTTGCGCGTCATTGCACGCATTCTCCTTATCTTTTTCATAATCCAAAACCGTGTGTGGGCTTCGGATGGGGAGATGTACATTGCCGGTGACAACTATTCCGCCGCGACCTACTAGCGTTGTCCCACTGAAGATGTGTGTGTTTGTGGTGTTATAGGGCACTTACCATGTGGCATCCATGGTGAGTGACCGATAAAAATGCTGGTAGACCGTATGAGAATATGAAAAATGCCGCCCATGATGCTTGTGGCACATGATGCGGCTGAAAACAGAAAAACGGTGGTGGCGGGTAATGGTGAAGAGGATCCCACCACCTACGATCAGTGGGGGTGTTGTCGGTATCCCCGCTGGTGTGAAATTTTTCTTCCGCAATCATGGTCCTGCGATGAATCTGCTAGGAAGGTTCCCGGTCGTGCATCGCGTTCGTGCCGTTTGAGCAATAGTAGCGGCAATACTAGCGGTTGCATTCCAGATCCCATCCTTTCACTTGATTCATCGCCGCTGCCTGATTGTGGGCGGCAGAAAAACTTCTTTACATTTGGCACTATCGCCACTAACAAGTAGTAGTTGATGATTACGCAAGTCCGCAAGGGGTACTACCCCCGGTCGCCTCGTGGTCAAGTGGCATAATGTTTTGCCTATGGTCGCCGATGATCGCAGGAACGTCGTCTTGCAACAAGAGGGGAGGTTACCCGCTATGGCCTGCGATTATGTGCTGAATAATGGTGTGAGCTTGTCGACGACATCCCACGGTTTTTCTTGGGCTGCCGGGATGACATCTTAAGATTGTTTCCGGCCACGAATCAGCGTAGAACGGGGGTAATTTAACGGGGCGCGAAGCGGGGTGACGGCGGGTGACGTGGCCGCCACGGGACATGAATGCCGCCCGTGAAACACCGGGGGAGAAACCGGATGAGATTGAATTCATTCATGCGAATACGCGTACGCATGGTGCCCCAAGGTGCTATACTTGGCATCGCACTCAGAAGCGAGTTGGTGAAGCCATAAGTGTGTGTACGGCTTCATGGGAATCCGGTGCAAAACCGGAACTGGCGCGCAGCGGTGAGTGGGGACTGGCCCCTGAACAAGTCCACTGGCTACTCCAAGCTGGGAAGGCATAGGGGGTTTCGGGGTGATCCACAAGTCCGAAGACCGACCAACTCTGACCATCATTGCGACCCTCGCGTCCAGGCGTCGCCTGATACACCCGGCTTCTATTCGTGGTGGTTTCGTGACAACCATCATGGGCAAAGTCGTGGGGGAGTGGACGGTAACCGCCGACTCCAGCATCAGCAAGGTCCGCCGATGAGTAATCATTGGTGCTCCTGCGTGCTGCCGTAGCGCTACTACGTACGGTTGAGTAGCACACATCGGGTGACTGTCCAAATAACGCGATGTTCATAAGTACCAGCGGTGCTGCGGCATAGCACAGAACGCTATACATCTTCACCACACAGGTGAGGGCTGCAATAAGGTGTGGAATCCGGCATCGTGTGAAACTAGCCACTCCCATGTTTCCCATGGCCGACTATTCCCAGACTTATGGGCTCGTGGCGGGGAATGCCGGTGTTCTATCTTGCTAAGGATGCCCGATGCTCACCGTGGGGATATTGGTGAATGTGAGCGCCAATTCTGGTTAAACCCCATGGTGGGCATCGGTTTATGTTTATGTCATTTAGGATTTGAGGTCGCTCAAAATGCAGGCCGCGCCCGAAGCCACTGTTGTTACGGCAATCACCGACGGCCATGCTCCGATCTTCTTCGCCAATGGGTGCGATAGTCCAAACGCGGCCACATAGGTGGCGCCCAAACCTGCGGCGAGCGGCACCCCGCCCTTCGCCAACCATGACCGGCCCGCCCACAGTCCGGCGGCCGTCAATAGTACCCCGCCAAGCGGACGGATTCCGGTTTCTCGGGCAGTCAACCAACCACCCACAAGCCCGGTGATAACTAGCGAAGCGGTATTGACATCCTTAGCATCTTTTAATGTAAAGCTCATGTACCTAACGCTACCCGGGTATGCCCAGGAAGAACAGGGAAACGCCCAAAACTCAATCAATGGAATGAATCCGCAGCATACCTATGGTTACGAATCGGGTATCTGACTTTATATTGCTGTTGGTAATCAGATAAGCTCAGTAGCCAG
>CAUVMZ010000144.1:0-7721 GCA_963552855.1 uncultured Corynebacterium sp.
GCTGATCCTTTCTTCTCCCAGCGTCTTGGGTGCTTTTTGGCTTTTTCAATTTCCCAACCAAGAAGATTTTCTTTTATATGCTCAAAGTAGCCACCAAGTTCGCGAACATTATAGTCCGGGATGATAAAGCCGCCATATCCAAATATTGGATGAGTCCCGTATTTTTCGTCATTATGGCTGATGTAAGGGCCTTGATGTCCAAATTCATCAATATAGGCAATGAGCATGGCATATCCTTAATATAAAAACTCAGCGACTAGCTCACTTACAAGTGTTCTAGTCGCCGGAACAGGCGCGGTACGTATATTTCAACGCCGCCGCCACAGAGCTATAGTGTAATTACTGTTTGATATTTTAGCAAAGACTTTGCAGTGTGATATTGATTACATGTCTAGGTGGCGGTCTGTGATAATGAGGCTTTGAACTTGGTGTTTGTTGTCTCGAAGGGGGTGATATATCTTGGCAGGCTTGGGGTTTTAGGATGGTTTCTCCAGTAACCGAATGGGCTTCGGAATTCAGCATCAGTGCTTAATAAATCACCCACCAGCCTTCAGTCATGCGGGCATCAAATAATATTCGTCATAATTAATAGGTACATTATAAGGCGGTCAAGGCCCAGCGAGTTGTAGGAGGCACAACAGTGAGCAGTTTCGGGACCAAGCCCGAGTCCGAGAAGACGAACCCTGACAACTTTGAAAGATCGGGTGAAAAATCCCCGTCCCAGACCCAGCAAATCTCACCGCTAACCTCACCGCAACCCCACCCCACCGTTCGGGAGTTTCGCCATAGGGCGGAGGTTCCGATGCTGGTCCTTGGTGGGATTTTGACGGTCCTGGCGGTGGTCGCCTGCATTTTTGTGATTCTGATTGGCATGTCGTTAAGCGAGTTCGGCCAGGGCGTTTTGGTTGGCATTCTTGCCCCGGCGCTCGCATTCTTCGCTATCCGATGGTTTTATTGGAGCGCCATCACTAATGCGGTGGAGGTGACCCCAGCCCAGTTCCCCGAGGTCTACACCATCTACCATGACCTTGCCCAGCAGATGGGCTTCCGCCCCGATGATGCTGTTGGGAAGGGGATCACCCGCTTGCCCCGGCTGTATATCAAAAATGGGAATGGGGTCATGAATGCATATGCATCGAAATGCCAGGTGTCCCGCGGATATGTTGTCATCCACTCCGACCTTGTGGACGTGGGCTATACGTATCAGGATTGGGAGTTTGTCCGGTTTGTGCTGGCCCACGAGCTGGGGCACATCAAGTGCGGGCATGTGGATTTGTGGCGGTCGATGATCCGCCCGGTGACGACGGCGCTTCGCCTTCAGGCCTCGGTTATTCGCGCGCAGGAATACACGGCCGATCGGGTGGCGTTGTATTACGTCCCCGCGGGCGGGAAGGGCATGATCCACCTGTACTGCGGCAAGCACCTGGGGCATCGGGTCAACATGGACGAGTATTTTGCGAGCGTGCACGCGCACAAGGATGGTTTCTGGATCAAGGTGGCGAACTTCCTGTCCGACCACGCGGTTGGGGTCCGCCGAATGGCCGCGCTTCATGAGGCGGAGACGAAGGGCTGGGACGTGCATGGAAAAATGCTGTAGCACCCCGCTCACGACGCCCACCTCCCGGCCTATTGCCAAATGCATTCCGGGGTTTCTTCCCCTGTATCGGACATGAGGAATGGTCGCGTGTCTCCGGGAAAAACCGCTGGAAATTCATCGGCATAGTCCAAGTCCAAAATGTTAATCACTTCTCGAACTACTTCAATGTGCGCGTCGGCGGGAATTTCAACGATAGTGTTGAAGAGAAAAGCTGAATATGCCTTTTGCTCTTCTTTTGACGGTAACTCTTTAAAACCAAACAGTTCCTTTAAACCCTGCTCAAAAAATAGGCTTGATCGTCCCAAATTGAGTGCTTGTTCGGAAGCCAGAGTAACCCTGAACTTTTTCCTGACCTCACGTAAACGTTCCTGATAGCGCTGTTTTGCGGACGGTAAAGCATCAAAGCAGCACACAAAGCGCGTGACATAACACCAGGTGTCGGATTTTTCAGTCATGAAACCTCAATTGTCGCATAAGAGAAAGTCTGGGGGGTTTGGTTTCCCGAGATAGATACCAGTGTGCCACTTGTGCGGACTCGTCCGTTTCCCACACACCAATCACCCCACCGGCACCAGGGGTCCGAGCGCCCCGGCGCCGATGCATACGTGCGCCTGCGGGTCGGGCCCGGTCACCACCACCCGCAGGATCTGGCCGCCACCTGGTACCCGCACCCACTTCGTGCCCAATTCGGTGGGCGCCGGTACCGTGATTGCTCGACTGTTCGTTGCGGCAATGGGCTCCAAACCGTTGGGCGTGGTGATGGTGACTTTCATCCCGTCGGTGTTGGCCAAGGAGTTAAACTCCCACACCCATTCGCCAAACGGCACCCCGGGGTTGATGGGAATGTCTACGCTCCCGCCCGAATACACCCGGTAGCCGCACTCCGGCTCCGGCCCCAGTTGGGAGCGGGACACCGGTTCTATTCGCGCCGGGTGCAGCAGGCCGTGGGCGTCGAAAACCCGGGGTTGGGTGGTGGCGTTCACCGGTGTGATGCCCGCGATGGCGGAAATCCAATTATATGGGTGCATCAGGGGCGTTAAGACTTCCAGGGGGGTTTGCTGGTTCAGTATGGTGTCTCCTTCGCGGGCCAGGGCGGCACGCACGTTTGGTAAATATTCCCGGCTGGGGTCGGTGTGCCACGCCGCGATCCATGTGCCGGTCGACACCATGGATGATACCACAAACACCCAGGTAAAAACCTTGATGATGGTGGTGTTGTGCAGTCGGAGCCCGGCCGCCCCCACCAGCACGGTCATGGACCACCAGTCCACGTAGTAGTGCATGCTGCGCAGCAGGGTTTCGCTGGTTTCCTCCCCGCCGCGGGCGGTGAAGAGGAAAAACCAAATGGTGATGAGGTATCCGAGGGTGGGGATGAGCAATAACACGCGCTGCGGGCGTCGTAAAGCGGCGGGAAACATGAGGGCAAACAGCACTATGACAGCAATGATGCTAAGCGCCATGCTGGGGTCGGCGAAGGCTTTGCCAGGAATCCAGCGGGACCACTGCCAGGGGCCGCCGAACGCGCCGGGAATGATCGCCTGGAACAGGGCGGTGGGTAGGCCGAAGGTGACGGTTCTGGTGGTGCCGCCTAGGCCGAAGTCGAGGCGCGGCAGGTACACTACCAGCCAGCCGGCCGTCACCACCACCAGCAGGAAGATCGACAGTTTGTGCGAGCGTATCTTGCCAATGATGAGTAATATCACCACAATGACCGGCATAATGGTCAGGGATTTTTCAGTAAAAACCAGCCCAACAAGCAGCGTAATGCCGGCAAACCACGGGTGGCCGCGCAACACTAGCCACAGCACCCCGGCGCAGGTGCACTGCCAGGCGTAGGCGTTGATCGCGGTCGACCACCACCCGGCCGCATCCATGAGAAACGGTGAAAACCCCAACAGCGCCAGCCCGATGAGTCGCATCATTGGCCGGTCCGGTGCCAGCGCCCGCAGCGCGCAAACCCACAGCAGGAAACTGGCCGCGGTGAGCAGCACAATAATCAGCGCCGGCAGCCACCAGGACAGTGGCGCGGCCCGGGCCACCAGCACCTGCACCAGCGCCGAACCCGGCATGAGATGATTGTCGTATAGCCTGAACAGCCCGGTGAAACTAAGCGGCGAAAATTTCGCCGGAATAACTAGATCATCCCAGTACAGGGTGCGTTGCGAAACCTGCACGCACCGCAGCATAATAAGCAGCCCGCCAAGTACTGCGGGAATGCTGATGCGAAGGTCACGTGGAAAGCTCATGGTAACAACAGAATACCGGCTACCGCGTAAAGTATGCCGTAGATCAATTTGAGAGAGGACATTCGTGCATATGCGACCCATTTCGCGCTCCGAGGTCATGGCAGAGCTTGCCGACGTGTGGGAAGGCAACCCCAGACTCACCCTCTATGAGCTTTTCGACGTCCTCCGCCGCGCCGGCCTCGCCCCGGACAGCACCAACTATGAGGCCCTCAGCCTGTGCTCCTATCTCACCAGCCTCCGGCCGGCCCGGGTGCCGTTCACCCCGCAGGGGCAGGCCACAACCCCCGCCCTGGTCATCATGGGGAACGGGCGCATGCGGTGCGCCCTCCACCCGGACTATTTCATTTTCTATGGTGATGGCCGGCAGCTTTTCGCCCGCCGCTACCGCCGCATAGGTTCGGCCCGGCTGCACCAGCCCCTTCGCCTGGTCGATGATGGGGGCACCGAATGGTGTGACGCGGACGAGCCGATTATCGCCATCGAAATGATCGACACCATCCCGGACCCCACCGCACCATACGTCTTCATGTTCGAAGACGAGAACGTGTTGGGTTTCTGGCATCAGGGCCGGTTGCGGGTGGAGCAGCGCGGCCGGCGCAGTATCGACATCACTGAATACCAGTTCCCACTGGTGCGGGCGCCCCAGGTGGGGGACGACACCCCGGCCGGCACCATCCGAGCCTGCTTCAAGGTCGGGAACGGCGTGGGCGTGCACGACTAGGACACCAGGGGCAGCGTGTGACATTCTTCGACCAGATACAGGAGCTGGCCAGATCGCAACTCGCCATCGACCCGGCACGTATCCCCGTGGTGATACTCAGCGGGGTGTGTATCTACCTGGGGTTTTTACTGCTGGTGCGGGTGTTTGGGGTTCGCGTGTTGGCGAAAATGACCACGTTTGATGCGGTGGTTATTGTCATGTTTGGGGCGGTGGCCGGTCGGGTGGTGATTGGCCACCCACCAACCTTGGTCGCCGGCATCATTGGGTTGTTGACGCTCATGGCCATGGAGGCACTGTTTGGTATGGTGCGTGACCTGCGGGGGATTAAAACTGCCCTGGTGGGGCGGCCGCAGGTGTTGGTGGCCCATGGGGAGATCATTGCGGAGCAATTGAAGAAAACCCATGTGCGGAAGGCCGATGTGAAGCATGCGGTGCGGCGGGCGGGGATTCCCAGCATGAAGTATGTGCAGCTCATGATTTTAGAGCCGACGGGTGAGATGTCGATTTTCCGCACCGGTGAGCCGGTGGACCCGGATTTACTCAAGGGCGTGGCCGGGGTGGAATACCTCTATCCGTGATAACCTGCCAAAACTTGTCAGGGGGTTTTGCCTTCAGCATCAGCGAGGTCGGCGAAGTCGGCGAGTTTCGGCATGGCCCGTAGCGCCGGGCTAGCCAAGCTCATGGCGAGGGCGATGATGAGGGCGCCGGCCGCCCACCCCATGGTGATGGTGAACCCGTAGTGGTCGAGGGTGACGCCGGCGAGCCATAGGCCCAGGGGTGCGAGGATCATGCCGGGCACCCCGGAGGCGGTGAAGACTTTCCCCACGTGGGCTTCGTCGCTGACGGCGAGCGTGTATGAAGTGATGGCGGAGTTCATTGCTGGCAATGCAATACCGGAGATGAGGACGATGATGGCGCTGACCCAAAAGTGGTGGATGGTGACCAGTAGCGCCAGGCTGGTGAGGGCGTATATGGCCAGGGCCGCCTGGAGGAGTGTTGCGAGCGGGAACCGGTTGGTGAGTTTTGCGGTGAGGGGTGCGCCGAGCAGTACGCCGCCGCCGAAGCAGGCTAGTATCACGCCGATCAGTGGGGGAGGGGTGCCGTGGGTTTCTAGCTCGGCAAGCAGGATGAATGACACGGGTACCATGCCCAGGTTGGCGATGCTGGCCACATAGGTGAGGTGCCGCAGGCCCATATTGCCCATGACCAGGATGAATCCGGTCTTGACGTCTTGGAGGAAGTGGGGTTTCTCGGGTTGGTCTTCGGAGTCGGTGGTGCGGGCGTCGCGTACCGGGGGCACGAGGAAGATTGCTATCAGGTGGAGGAGGGATTGGATGCCGAAGGCGATGTGTCCGCCCAGGGTGAACAGGGCGCCGCCGATCGGCGTGCCGATGAGCCCAGTGGTGGAGCCGCGGGCTTCGGTGATGGCGGTGGCCTCACCGAGTTGGTTTGTGGGGATGATGCGTTTGAGGATGACGAATTCGCTGGGCCCATCAATCGCCCCCACGACGGAGGTGACGATGGCGAGAACCGCGATGATTGCCACGTTGGCGGTGCCTTGCCATAGCAGGAGGCCGAGCAGCCCCCACAGGAGGAACTCCAGGCCGAAGCTGAGCCGCAGGAGAAAGCTGGGGTTGCTGCGGTCCGCGATGGCCCCGGACATAATGCCGGCGACCGTGCTGGCGGTGGTGGCGAGGGCGGTCACCAGGCCGGCGTTTGTGGCGGAGCCGGTGAGATCCAGGATGACGAGGGGGATGAGAATGTAGGCGATGGTCACGCCCATTTCATTGCTGGCGTAGGCGGCGGTGAGCCGCTGGAATGCGGAGTTGCTGCGTAACCGGGCCATGGTGGACCATACTATAATGTTTCTATGGCTGCTACAACTAAAACCTATGCTAAATCGTGGTTGCCACCAAGGCCGGGTCATGATCTCATGGCGGAGTTTTTCCCCTGGGTGCGGGAGCTTTCCCTATCGGATCAGCGGTTGTGCGCGCGGGAGATCATTGCTGCGGCCCGCATGTTGGCGGCTGAACTGGTTATTTCCGAGCTTCGGTCGTGGTCGGAAACCGCCTCGGCCATTGCAGCGGGTTTGGGCGATGTGAAGTCAGGTTGGCTGGCTGTTCCTAAGCCGGTGGGACGCCCATAAAAAGGCTGCTTTACGACGCGGCTATCGTCGTAAAGCAGCAAGGGCTACGGATTATTTAGCCCAGCCGATGTTTTCTTTCGGAACAACGGCGAAGGCGTAGGCGCCGAAATTCGCCAACCCCTTCTTCACGCCGGTCAACTGCGGGCCGTTCGCATACGGCATGATGCCATACTGGGCGAGTGCCTCTTTCTCCAGCTCGTTTGCCTTGGTGATCTGCTCGGTTTTGTCCGAAATTTGGTAGAGTTCGTTGATTTTCTCATCGAACTCGGGTGTGCCGGTGCCGGAGTTGTTGAGCTCCGAATTGGAGGCGTAGTCCTGCTTGAAATACAGTACCCCGAACGGGTCGGTGGAGGTGAAACCGCTCATGATGAGGTCGAAGTCTTTCTCCGCCAAGACTCGGGAGAAATCCGAATTTGGGCGTTCTTCAACCTGCATGTCGACCCCGATGTCTTTCAGCATTTTCTGCATGGCGGTCACGCTGCTTTTCACCATTTGGTCATCACCAAACGTGACATAGCGGAGCTTGAGTTTCTTGCCGTCCTTCTCCCGGATGCCGTCCCCGCCTTCGGCCCAGCCGGCCTCGTCCAGTAGTTGTTTGGCCTTGTCCTGGTCGTATTGTGCTGCTGAGCTGAAATTGTCCTGGTAGCCTTCCTGGTTTTGGAACAGGAAGATTGAGCCGGGCAGGTCTTCCTTATAGTCCAACCCATTGAACCGGATTTGCGCCAGGGTTTCCCGGTCGACGCCCGTGATGAGGGCTTGCCGCACCTTAATATCTTCCAGGATGGGGGTTTTGCTGTTGAGGGTGAGCAGGAAGTTCGACGGCTGGAGGGCGCCGAGAATGTTGATGTCTTTCATTTGCTTTGCGACGGCCAGGTTGTCTTTCGTCGCCACACTAGCCGCATCAATCTCTCCAGCCTGGAATGCATTAATGATGGCCTGGGATTCCATCTGCCGGTATGTTACCTTGTCCAGCTTGGGTTTTTCGCCCCACCATTTTTCATTGGGCACAAA
>CAUVMZ010000145.1:0-7720 GCA_963552855.1 uncultured Corynebacterium sp.
CAGACGCCATTGCCACCGAAATCAAACGATTGAAGGCCAAAGAAGAACGAGTGGCGGACGCGGACCCCGGCGCGTCTACGGCACCAAGCACATCCGCGGCCCCAAGCGCGCCGAGCGCGTCGGGCGCACCCACTTCCGCCCCAGCCGCCTCGGCTGCCGCTGGCCCCACCGTGGCCCAACTATTGGACGGCTACACCCCCGGCGGCGACACCACGATCTCCCTGGTCACCGACACCACCGACGCCCCCAGCGTGCTGGCGGCCATGGCGGGCGGCCTCACCGTTGAGCGGCTCGCCGCCGCCGACCCCCGCGCCAGCGTGAGCCTCATGGCAAAGAAACCCGCCACCTACTACGCCCTCGGCGCCGACTTTGGGACAGAAGCTGACTTCGCCACCCGCCTAGAGCTTGCGGATGCCGGCCCGGTACCCAGCGGTAAAACCGGGCTGGTATTCCCAGGCAGGCGCATCGTTGCCCTCTACGGTCACCCCTCCGGGCCGGCCCTGGGGGTCATGGGGGAGCAGCCGCCGCAGGAGGCGGTGAAGCGGGTCAATGATTTGGTTCGCCAATACCAGGAGCTCACCCCGGACACACCCACCGTGCCGGCGTTTGAGGTCATTGCCACCGTGGCGTCTTCCTCTCCCGGGGACGACGGCGACTATTCGAACGAAGGTACGGTTGAGGAGCTGCGGCCCTACGTGGAGGCCATCGGCAAGGCCGGTGGGTTTGCCGTCCTCGACCTCCAGCCCGGCCGGGCCAGCTTTTTGAGCCAGGCCCAGCGCTACCAGGAGCTGCTCGCCCTGCCCTATGTGGGTTTGGCGTTGGACCCGGAGTGGAAGATCGGGCCGGATGAGAAACCATTGGGCCGGGTCGGCAACACCACCGCCGCCGAGGTGAATGAGGTGTCGGCCTGGTTGGCGGATTTCACAAAAACCAAGAAGCTGCCCCAAAAAATATTCATCATGCACCAGTTCCAATTGCAAATGATCCGCGATCGGGAACAGCTCGATCTCGACCACCCGGAGTTGTCGTTTGTCCTACACGCCGATGGTCATGGTGACGCCCACGATAAAATGGCCACGTGGGACAAGATGCGGGAGGGCCTCCAGCCGCAAATCTTCATGGCGTGGAAGAATTTCATTGACGAAGACACACCTATGTTCGATCCCCGCCAGACGCTCGGTGTGCAACCAACCCCCTGGTTCATCAGCTACCAGTAGCGTTATCGCTAGCCCCCATTCCGGCGGTGATGTTAGATTTTGGATAAGATGAACCTCCACAAGTGGGAAGGATATTATGAAATTTCTACGGATTGCCGCCATTATCACCACCGTGAGCCTGGTGCTCACTGGTTGTTCAAAGTCTGCCGACGAACCCAAGGCGGGCGGCGGTAAGGCGTCGCAAAGCGGCAAGGGCGCATCGGCTGCCCCCGGGGCGATCACCATTAAGCATGCGTTTGGCGAAACCGTGATTAATAAAAAACCGGAGCGGATTGCGGCAGTGGCGTGGGGAAACCAGGAGGTGCCGCTGGCGCTTGGGGTGGTGCCGGTGGGCATGCAATATGTGTCGTGGGGGAGTGACACGACCGGCATGCTGCCTTGGGTGGCGGACAAGGTGAAGGAACTCGGCGGCGAACCCCCGAAACTGTTTGAAGAAACCGACTCTATCCCGTTTGACCAGATTGCCGACACCCACCCGGACGTAATTCTGGCCGCCTACTCCGGCATGAGCCAGGACGACTACAACAAGCTGAGCGCTATCGCCCCCACGGTGGCTTATCCCGACAAACCATGGGGAACATCTATTGAACAAATGATCGAAATGAATGCCACCGCCATGGGCAAGGAGGCCGAGGGCAAGAAGCTCGCCGCCGACCTGAAGAAGCAGATTCAGGCCTCGGTAGCGAAGCATGCTGCGCTCAAGGGCAAAAAGGTACTGTTTACCGCATTTGGCCCGCAGAACAGCTTTAATAAGCTGGGCTTTTACCGTTCTAGCGACCCGCGTGCCGGCTTCCTCTACGATTCCGTGGGCATGGGGATACCCAAAGTGGTGGCGGAGGAATCCAAAAAATCCGGCAATGACGCCTGGGTGGAAGTATCCGCCGAGGATCCCGCGGTCTTTGACGACATTGACATGATTGTCGCCTACGGCATGGACAGCGACGAGGCCAACCAGGAATGGTTGGGGAAGCTACAAAAAGACCCCCTGCTCGGCAAGATTAAAGCCATTAAGCAGGGGAAGGTGGCATTTTTAGACAACGGTGCGGTGGGTGCCGTGGCTAACCCGTCGCCGCTGTCTATCCCGTGGGGGTTGGATAAATATTTGGATGTGGTGGAATCCGCAGCGACGAGCTAACCCATTAACCGGCTGCCGCGGGTTGCGGTGCCGCTGGCTTTTCGACGGCTTCGGCGCCGGCGGGTGCCTCGTCGAACGCCGAATGGCCGTGCTCGGCAGCATCCCACACGTCCTGGTCCAGGATACCTTCCCGCTTCGCCACAATGACCGCCACCAGGTTTTGGCCGGTCACATTCACGGCGGTGCGGCCCATGTCGATGATCGGCTCGACCGCCAGGAGCAGGCCCACGCCGGACAGTGGCAGCCCCAACGTGGAAAGCGTGAGCGTGAGCATCACCGTGGCGCCGGTGGTTCCGGCGGTGGCCGCCGAACCAAACACCGACACCAGAATAATCAGCAGGTAGTGGGTGATAGTCAGGTCCACATGGTAGAAGTTGGCCACGAAAATAGCGGCAATGGCCGGGAACACCGCGGCGCACCCATCCATTTTGGTGGTCGCCCCCAGCGGCAGGGCGAACGAAGCATAGGCGGGCGGCACACCCATGGACTGCTCAGCCACCCGCTGGTTGACGGGCATCACCCCCATGGAGGAGCGGGTGACAAACCCCAGCGACGTGACCGGCCAAACCCGCCTGAAGAAGCCCAGCACGGGAATGCGATGATACGCCAGGATCGCCGGGTAAATGCCGAAAATGACGACGGCCAACCCCAGGTAGATGGCGAGCACAAAGCTGGCGAGCGACCCAATGGCCTCCCACCCGTAGGCGGCCACAGCGTTACCCAGCAGGGCGGCGGTGCCGATGGGGGCGAGCCGAATGATCCACCACAACACCACCTGCACGATTTTCAGCAGGGATTCGGTGAACCGCAGGAACGGGTCGGCGGCCTTGCCCGCCTTGAGCGCGGCAATGCCGATGGCCATGGAGATCACAATGAGTTGCAGCGCATTGAAATCCAGGGCGACGGAACCATTCTTCAGCTTGGCGCCCAACCCCAAAATATTGCTGGGAATAACGGAGTTCAAGAACCCGAGCCACGACCCGGTGGTGGCCGGCTCCTGGGCGGCGCTGGCATCCACACCAGCGCCCACACCCGGCTGGATGAGGATCCCGAGAATAATAGCCGAGGTCACGGCGAGGAATGCGGTGACGGCAAACCATATAAGGGTGTGCGCGGCCAGCCGAGCAGCATTGGTGACCTGCCTCAGGTTAGCGATCGACGTCACCACGGCGGTGAATATCAGCGGCGCTATCATCACCTTGAGTAGCTGCACATAGGTATCGCCCAGCCAGGACAGTGTGCCACCCAACCAGCCTATATTGCGCGCAATGAGCCCGAGGATGATGCCGGCAATGAGGCCAATGGTGATCTGCACCCCAAAATTGCCGAGTTTCTTACCCACAGTGTTGTCTCCTTTACTTAGACCAATCTGTCTAGCGATAATAGTCATACAACACTTGCAGTCCCAAATTATGTGGGTATATTTTTATTCATAATAAGCTTTACGACGTAGGCAGCCCACCGTAAGGTGGGCAGCCTACATCCAGTAGGGGCTTTAGCTGATTCCCATACCACCAGCAACATCAATGATCGTGCCCGTCACATAGGACGACCGGGCGCTGGCCAGGAACGTCACCACATCCGCCAACTCCTGCGGCTGACCAATCCGACCCAGGGGAATATCCGCATCCACAGTATCCTGGAAAAACTCCGCCAAGGTCGCGCCGGGGGCGCGCTTGTCCCGAATATTGGCCCACTGTGGGGTTTCGATCACCCCAATGTTGACACCATTGACCAGGATGCCGGTCGGCGCCAACTCGGCCGCCCACGCCTTGGTGAGGTTCACACCGGCCGCCCGGTGCACGGACGTGGAGAAAAACGCCGGGGAGGGGGAGTGTGCGTAGACGGAACCAATGGTGATGATGCGGGCCTGGTCGCTCTGCCTCAGGTAGGGCAGTGCGGCCCGAATTGTTCGCTGCCACGACAATACCTTGATATTGAAGTCGGCCTGGAACGCCTCATCGGTGATGGACTCGCCCGTCCCAGGGTGGGCCCCACCGGCATTATTGACCAGAATGTCCACGCCGCCGAGGGCGGTGGCGGCGTCCGCGATGAACCGTTCCACCTGCTCGGCGTCGGTGACATCGGCAACGAAACCGTGGGCGGTGCCGGCGCCCCGAGTATTCAACTCGGATTCCACCGCTGCCACCTCGTCGGCATTGCGGGCGCAAAACGCGACGTTGGCCCCGGCGTCGATAAGCGACGTGACCGTGGCAAGCCCCAGCCCTTTGCTACCACCGGTCACAATGGCGCGCCGATTAGTAAGACCAAGATCCATAAAAACTCCTCAAATTTTATAGGAAAGCATCATCAATGGGGACTTGCAGCCCTTGAACCAGCCGGTTCGTCTTTGCCGCCACCCCAATGACCGCATGGAGCTCGGCGAACTGCGCATCCGTAAGCCCCAGGTTACGCGCGGCCGCGGTGTGGGATCGGATGCAATAATTGCAGCCCTGCGCCACCGACACCGCAATATAGATGAGCTGCTTGGTGAGCACATCGAGTTCGCCATCTGCACCGAGGATGCCTTTCACATCTGCCCAGGTTTGTTCCAGCAGCTGCGGATTGTTGGCCAACACTCGCCAAATATTATTCACGAAATCGGTATTGCGGGTGGCACGAATATCGGCGAACACCGCCGCGGCCCGCTCGGATAGCTCATCGTCACGTAACACTGGCAGCAATGGATCGGGTTGCGACACTGACATCAGAAACTCCTTTTCAGTAGGGATAATTGGGGAAATTTAGCGGGGGACGATGGCGAACACCCGGGCGGGGAATCCGGTGCCGTCCTTCGGCTTGGGCCAGGTGGCGCAGATCAGGGCGCCGGTTTCGGGAACCTCGGAAAGGTTATTGAGCAGCTCAATCTGCCACCGGTCCTGCTGTAACCAATATAATTCGCAGGCGAAACTGCCGGCATCAATGGACGAACCGGGATCCGTGTCGGTGGTTTCATGCCCAATGGCCACTACACCCCGCTCATGCCGTAAAAACTCTAGCGCCTCAAGTGACCAGCCCGGGCAGTTGCGCTTGCCCTCGGCGTCAATGCCATAAAGATCGTCCGTGACCCACCGCTTCGACCAGTCGGTCCGCAGCGCCACAAACGCCCCCTCGGGAATCTGGCCGTTGCGGGCTTCCCAATCCTTGATGTGATCCACGGTCACCGCAAGATTATGGAACTCCTCCGCCTCCTTGTGTAGGTCCAGCACCGCCAGCGGCAGGATCATTTCCTCCACCGGCAGCTCGTCGAGTGTGCGTGCTCCCTCCACGAAGTGGATGGGTGGGTCGACGTGGGTGCCCCATTGGCCCACAATGCTATAGCGATCTACTTCGAAACCTTGTTCGGCCACGGTGAAGAGCCTTGTGGTTACCTGGTCTTCTAACATGCTGAATTTGGGTTGGCCAGGGTAGAAAGAATGGGTGAGATCAACATAGCGGTAATCATTGCGCAGGCTGGTGGCTATACCCCAGAGCTTATGGTTCGACATGCGTATCCTTACGGCACTTATGGTAACGGTCTAAAAATTTTAGACTAAGCTGTCTGTAAGCTTGTCTGTAGAACAGGGTAGCGATACGTACGCGGATTGGCAACCGGCCATGATGGCTGGAGTTTTACGCTTGTTCACGGTGGGGCTTGGCGCCTCGGCGCAGAAAAATAAAAGCTCCCTAGGGGATGAACCTTGGGGAGCTAAAGAATGTGAAGCAGCTTGCGCCTGCCGTAGCCCTGTGACTTAAAAGTCACGGTCACAAGCCAGACTCTTCCTTCCCGCGAAACCTTTCTGCGAAAATTTAGCGTCCTTGCTTCCGAAGACTATTCTAGTCAAAGTGACGAAAAATCAAATACGAAGCCTGGAGTGGGGGTAACGCTCGGACTTTATTCATTTATGAGGCCTGACAGCCACAATAACGCTGGTGTGATTTGTGTAGTTTATGGTGGTAAGGAACATTGTGGTTATTGTAGCTACGCCGTCCTTCGCGTCTGCTACAGGTTTACTACTTTACGGGCATTGCAAAGTAGTAAACCTGTAAGGACCAACGAGCGCCAGTGAGCTGGTGGCTGTGGTGCGAGTTATGCGTTGTCCTTCTTTACTATTCGACGCGTGACCGTTACAGCATAGGGCACCGGGAAAAGGAGATAGAAAGGGATCTTGAGGTAGGGCTCTACGTCTTCGAGTTCTAGCACACGTTCTAACTGGCTGCCTTTCAAGATGAATTCTGACCAGCCCCAGATAACGATTTGGGTTCCTAACCAAACCAGTAACAGGACCAGGAAAAACCGAAGTGATTTCATTTTATAGACTACAATTTCCTTTTGCTGCAACAGGGGTAATATGATGGGAGCCAAATTTCCATTGGTAGCAGCTGTGGTCCTTGAAGCTTTCTTTGAAGTTGTCGAGGGCAAATCGAAGAGCCTCGATACCTACTACTGATCCAGTAGCCATACACATGAGTCCCACGACTGCAACAAGTGCCGGCTGACGTAGTCGCCCAGCATTTACACACCCATATGATATTGCCAAAGCAAAGGTTACAGCACTTTCTGCTTTTAGGGTACGCAGCTCTGAACCATACCAGTTATAGTATACACCTTGGCCGTAGGTAATCCGAGGATCGAGAACAATTTCTCCTTCGATGTCTTGAGTGTTCACAACTTGTGTAATGGAAGAACCGTCGGAGCTGATTTCATACCATGTTTCAAGAGGATTTCCGTGCTTATCAACGGCCCATGGTGTGGAGATTCTCGTTTCGGATACCGCGGATACACCGTTTTCGGTGTCCGTGCGGAATCCAATTGACCCATCATCGAAAGAAACAGGCTTCACGCCTCTGGGCAGAGACAAATCCCATTTGTTTTTAACAAATTGCTCGTGTTTTTCGACTTCTTCCGTTTGTAGTAGCATACCAACTTCAGAAGCTGCCTTTACGGCAGCACCTGCTTCTGTGTCTGTAGCGTATTCCGTCCGCGTAACGTCTTTGAGCTTGACGGGTTCACTAAACGATACAGAAATTTCACCAAATCCAGTCTCTCCAGTCACGCCCTTGTCATTTTTCTTTGCTTCTGCAGGTTGAGACACTTTGACACGTTGGATGATACCTTTTTGCGTCACATTACCTTCTGCACTGATCACTGTTTCAAGAAGAACTTTCTCTCTGCTTACCACTGTGGCAGATGCGTTTGAGGCTCCAAGGGCCACGGCGGCCATCACTGCAATAGCCGATTTGATAAAGATGGAACTTTTCACAGTTTCAACTCCTAGGGGATTCAAATTATCCTGAATATCTATAGAAACTTATTCGACTGTTGGGAAATAATGTTTAATTACTCAAAGCCATCACGGTGAATAACCGCTTCCTAGAGATCGAAAAA
>CAUVMZ010000146.1:0-7718 GCA_963552855.1 uncultured Corynebacterium sp.
GGCCGCCTGCGCTGTTGCCATCGCCTCCGGTGTGCACCTATCCCTCCCCGACATCCGCAGGAAAGCATTCTTAAAGTAGTATCCCCGGAAGTGACATCCCCAACCCCTGGGGCAACGTCGAAAAGCATAAGTAACCACCAGTTTTGCCCAAAGCGCCACACTTTGGGCTTTTTTATTCACTGCGAGGAGCACACCGGTGTCTACCATCGAATTCACCAATGTCAGCGTGCACTATGACGACCGATTAGTGCTCAATGACATCAACCTCACCCTCACCGAAAATCGCATCGGCATCATTGGCGCCAACGGCGGTGGAAAATCCACCCTCATCCGCCTCATCAATGGGTTGGGAACGGCAACAACCGGAACAGTCACCGTCGACGGCCTCGACGTGGCGAAAAACGGCAAACAAGTTCGGCGAAAAGTTGGGTTTGTGTTCTCTGACGCGGAAAACCAGATCGTCATGCCCACCGTGGAGGATGATATCGCGTTCTCGCTACGGCGTTTAAAACTCGGCAAGGCGGAACGCACCGACCGGACCCGCACCATGCTAGAAAGATTTGGGCTAGAGCATCACGCCCAACATTCACCGCATCTCCTCTCTGGTGGGCAAAAGCAACTTCTGGCACTAGCGGCCGTACTAGTCATCGAACCTGACGTGATTATTGCCGACGAACCGACCACACTTCTCGACATGCGTAATCGATTAAAGATTCGAAAAGTATTCGACACACTGGAACAGCAGCTTATTGTTGTCAGCCACGATCTAGACTTCCTCACTGGATTCGACCGAGTGTTGTGCATTGATAATCATCGCATCGCCGCTGACGGTTCCCCCACGGAAGTCATTGATTTTTACACCACGCTCATGAATCGGAGTGCCCTATGATCCGCAGTATTCCCCTGGGCACCTATGTTCCCGGCATGAGTATAATTCACCGCACACCCCCCATGGTGAAGTTTTGCACGCTTATCCTTGCGATTATTGGCACGAGCATATGGGTGAAAATGCTGTATCCTGCGCTGATTTTTCTCGCCATAGCGGTTATTCTCTACGGTATTGCCCGCATTCCGCCGCACATCATGTGGGCACAACTCTGGCCACCAATTCCACTGCTACTGTTTCTGGGGGCGTTCCAATGGTGGCAGTTGGGGTGGGAACGGGCCGCAGCCATCATGATTGTGCTGTTTGGCTCGGTCATGCTTGCCGTGTTACTCACGCTCACCACCACCATTGAGGAAATGATGGATGCCCTGGAACGGGCACTACGCCCCACCGCTCGTCTGGGTGTACCCGTGGATACGATCGTTTTAACGATTTCGCTCACCATTCGACTCATTCCACTCATGTTGAACACCATCAATGAGGTATTGGATGCGCGTAAGGCCCGCGGCGCCACGTTTTCTATCACCGCATTCGGCACCCCGGTTATTATCAGGTCGATTCGCCGCGCGCATCATATTGCTGATGCGTTATGGGCCCGCGGCGCAGGTGATGGTTAAATGGTAATGGTCCAACTTTTCATCGAAAGGATTCTCTCATGCCTCATGATCTTCCGTTAGCCAACAATGCCAGCATTCCCGAACTCGATGTGGTGCAGATTCCACACGAAATCCGACATGGTGCAATCCATGGCGCATTGAGCACGCGTGATATTGGGCAGGCCATGATTATCATTGCGCCGCATAATCCATTGCCGTTGCTGCGGGAGATTGCGGCACGTGACGAGGAGTTCACAGTCGAATATTTGAGCGAAGGCCCTGACGCTTGGCGGATTCAATTCACCCGCACCGCATAAATTAATGCTTATCGACGCCCGGCCGAACCGGTTGGGCGGGATGAGCGGTGCTCCCCACCATGCAGAGGGCGGACAGTACCACAAAGAATGTGATGATGCTGGTCATGGCGTATGGTGTGTCGGAGACAAACAGCGCTAACAGAATCGACGAGACAATGCCGCTGCCGTATTGTAGCGAGCCCAAGAGCGCAGCCGCTGCCCCAGTCATGGTGGGGGGCACCGCATTTAGGGCGGCGGCATTGGTGCAGGACGCAATGATCCCGTTCGTGCTGAACATGACGAACATGGGGATGACTATTCCCCACAAACCACCAATGCCGGTGATAGAAAATATCGTTAGGATCACTACCGATATGACTGCTACCACGAGAGAGCGCCGAAGTAGGGTATCCATGGCGTAGCTCATGACCAATCGACGGTTCAGCGCGCTAACCAGGGTGAGCCCAACAATATTACAGCCAAAGAGCAGACCATAGTACTGTTCCGGCACACCGAAATACGTGATGTATACCTTGGGTGAGCCGGTGACAAATGCATAGGCGGCCACATAGAATGCGGTGACGCATAGCACATAGCGCATGAATGTTTTGGTTTTCAGTAAGGTCCAATAGTTGGCGAAGGTCTCCCATAGCGACTGATGGGTGCGCGATACTGGTGGTAGGGTTTCCGGCAAGAGGAATATTGTTCCGAAGAAGATTATGCCCGTGCCAGCCATGGCCCAGAAAATGAGTTCCCACGTCCCTGTCGTCAACAGTGCACCACCGAGCAGTGGGCCGGCAATGGGGGCCACGGCCATAATCATTGCTAGGGTGGATAATGTTCGGGCAGCTTCGGTGACCCCATAACTGTCCCGGATCATTGCTCGTGACAGCATTGGCCCCACACAGGCACCTAGTGCTTGGAATACCCGCCAGAAGACCACCATTGTCATGCTGGTTGATGTGGCACAACCAATACTGCCAATGATGAAGAGAATGATGCCGATACTCAGGGGGATTTTTCGGCCAATCCGATCACTGATTGGGCCCCATAATAATTGGGCGAGCGAAAACCCGATGAGGAAACCGGTAATTGTGAGCTCTGAGTCACCGCCTAGTGTGGCTTCCATGGTGGGGAGCGCTGGAAGATAAATGTCGGTCGATAGTGAGGTGAGCGACATCAGGGCACCCAAAATGATTAAGAAAGAAATGCGTGCTTTTGATGCGGCCATAATCGTCAATACCTCCGGAATACCCTCAGTACAATAAAAGACCAGTGTTCTTTTATTGTACTATAGTCCGACCTACTAACACAGACAAAAACGCCCCAGGAATGCCTGGAGCGTTTTTATGATGACGAGTTTAAGGTAGCTTTATAGATCGCCGCGCAGCTCCCGCATCCGCCGGGCCACCGCATCATCGGCAACCGAAGCCTGGGGCTTAGCCGCCTCAATGGACTGCTGTGGGCTTGCGCTTGCGGACGTGCCCGGGCTCAATTCGCCCGCCATTTGGGCGCGAATCTGCTCTAGACGGGAATGCCCAGCCATCTGCACCCCGGCCTGCTCGATTTCCGCCATGCGGCCCTGCACTGTATTCTCCGCCAGCTCGGCTGAACCCAAAGCGTTGGCATACCGCCGCTCGATCTTTTCCCGCACCTGATCCAAGTTTGGCGTATCCCGAGCGGTGATGGAATTCATGGACTGGATGGACTCGGCCACCTTCTCCTGCATTTTGGCTTGCTCCAGCTGACTGAGAAGCTTGGTGCGCTCCGCAACCTTCTGCTGCAACGCCATGGAGTTGCGTTCCACCGCTTTCTTCGCAGCCGAAGCTTGCTGCAACGCCTGATCGTGCAGTTTCTTGGTGTCCTCCACCGACTGCTCCGCAGTTACCAATTGGGCGGCAAACGCCTCGGCGGCGTTTTCATACTCAGTAGCCTTCTGCATGTTCCCCTCAGCCCGGGCCTTATCCGCCAACTGGATGGCCTGCCGAGTATTAGCCTGCAGCTTCTCAATATCCGCTAACCTGCGGTTCAACTGCATCTCCAACTGTCGTTGGTTACCAATAACCGCTGCTGCCTGCTGCGACAGTTCCTGATGCTGCCGTTGGGCATCTTCGATGGCCTGCTGGATCTGAACCTTGGGATCCGCATGCTCGTCGATCTTGCTATCGAAGAGGGCCATAAAATATTTCCATGCCTTCACGAAGGGGTTTGCCATCGCTTAAAGCACCTTTCTACTCATGATATTCATTTGAACCGGTGCCCATCTTAGTGGAGAGACCGATATCTTAGTTAGTAAATATGTCGACTCTTCGCCAAAGCCAACACAGATGGGGCTACTACACCCGAACTAATTCCTTTTCCACATTCTGCATGGCCATGGAACCAGCAGCTTCGATGAGAACATCAGACACGCTCGTCCCCAATGCGTGACAGACGCTAGCTAGCAATTCGGAAGACACTTCTTTGCGACCCCGCTCCAACTCGGACAAATAACCAGGCGACACGCGGGAAATTTCGGCCAATTCCCTCAGCGTAATTCCCTTGTCAGCGCGAAACGAGCGCAGCGCTGCACCAAGAGCTTGCCGCAGTAACGGCTCTGGGGTTTTCGGGGTACGTTTCGTTACTGGCTTATCTAGAACTGCGGTATATTTCATCATCATTTACTCCAACGAATGATACCGGAAAATTGTTCCCGCTTTTCCAATTTTTCTCCAACCTTCTTGAGTCAGGGTAACTCAACCTATGTGACCAGCCCTAACCCGCACTATAACCGCCAATGCTGCCGTCACCGCCTGGTGCCGGATTGCGGCCCGATCACCCACCAATAACTCCGCTGATCCGAGAACGGTTCCAGCCAGCTCAGCCACACCAGTATGCACCACCCCAGTGCCCACCGGACCGGCAATGCCCACCCACACCTCCCCCACCGGGTGACCATCCTGCGGATCTGGGCCAGCCACTCCAGTCAATGACACTCCCCAATCGGCATCACACACATCCCGCACCCCACGGGCCATAGCAATGGCGGTTTCCCGCGCCACCGGGCCATGCGCCACCAACACTTCCTGCGGCACCCGCGCCAATGTGTGTTTAAGGTCCGTCGCATAGGTGACCAGGCCACCACGAAGCGCGGCGCTGGCGCCGGGAACGTCGGCAAGCGTGGCGGCCAGCAACCCGGCGGTGAGAGACTCGCAGGTAGCAACGGTCTGGCCTGCGTCGATAAGAAAAGCGATGACTTCCCGCGCCGTAACCGTGCTACTCACCGGTCACCGTCTTTTTCAGCTTCATAGAATCCACAATATACTGGCAGCCTGTAACCGTGGTCACCACCACGGCGATAAGCATGACCACCAGCGCCGGGTAGTGGAATATGTGTGTCGGTGGTATTAAGAATAATGTGACCGCAATGGTTTGCAGGACGGTTTTCAGCTTTCCGCCCTTCGATGCGGGTACCACATTGCCCTTACGCAGCTCAAACATCCGCCAAATTGTGATACCGATCTCCCGCACTAGGATCACGATGGTCACCCACACAGGCAGGCTGCCGTTAATATTCAGGCAGATGAGCGCTGTGGAAATCAGGGCCTTGTCGGCGATAGGGTCGGCGATTTTCCCAAAGTCGGTCACAAGGTTTTTCGCACGCGCAATATCACCATCAAGTTTGTCGGTAATCATCAACGCCACGAAGCAGCCCAACGACCATAACATCCAAGACATGTGTTGGCCTTCGCTGCGGAGCACTAACCAGGCAAAGAGGGGAATGGCCAAAATTCGTATGCTGGTCAAAATGTTGGGAACGTTCAGATTCGATGGCTTGGCTGGGGGTGGTGCGCTAGAGACGGCATCATTCATAAATAACAACACTACAACGATGGGCTGGGAATCACCCCATGCAGAACCTCATCACCGACTAGCATCAAAATCATGACTGTTTTTGCTATTGAATACCACTACCCCGCCGACAGCTCGCAGATCATCGAACTGCGCCCCGCCCACCGGGAATTTCTCGGAAAATTGAAAGAAGAAGGCAAACTCATTGGTTCCGGCCCGTACACCGATGGGGATGGCGACGCTCTCATTGTGATTCAACTTGACGATTCCGCCACGATTGCCGACGCTGAGGCGCTCATGGCGGGCGATCCGTTTCACACCAATAATGCACTCACCGGGCGGGTATTTCACACCTGGAACCCGGTACTGAATATCTTTGGTGTTTAAGTTTCCCGCGGGTCCCCTTCCACTGAAGCGTTACTTGTTGAGGGGTTTTTCGGTCTCGCTAGGGTGTCATCTGCTTCCGCACTATTCATGGAAATATCGTCATAGTCCTTATTCCACTTCACGGCAATGGCACCCTGCGCTTCATCACGTTTCACCTTAATCAACGAAGCAACCACCGCAATGGTTAAAATGCTCACAATAGTTACGAGCGACCATACGGTGGGAATTTCTGGCACCTGCACTGGCTCGCCACCGTTGATAAACCCTAGTTTGTTCTCGTGCAACGCGTGCAGAATAAGCTTAACGCTAATGAATCCCAGCACACCGCCTAGGCCATAGGGCAGAAACACCAACCGGTCCAATAACCCATCGAGCAGGAAGTACATTTGCCGCAATCCCAGTAGCGCGAACGCGTTTGTGGTGAACACAATATAGGGCTCTACCGTGATGCCGTAGATTGCCGGAATGGAGTCCAGCGCAAACATCACGTCGATCATGCCAATAGCGATCAATGCCACAAGCAGCGTGGTCACGGCGAACTGGCCCTTTTTGTGGATAAACAGATGGTCGCTCTCATAACCGTGGGCCACCGGAATAATCCGACGCAGGGTTTTAATCAACCACATGTCATTCGGATCTATTTCCGGCACATGCCGAATTTCGTCAATGACCAGTTTCACCGCGGTATACAGCAGGAACAGGCCAAACAGGTAAAACACATCCGACCAGGCCTCGATGGCGACTTTGCCCAGCAGAATAAACACGAGCCGGAAGGCGAGTGCCAGCATGATTCCGATAAGCAGTACCTTCTGCTGATATTTCCGCGGCACCTGGAAACTGCCCATGATGAGGGCAAACACAAACAGATTGTCGACGCTGAGCGCTTTTTCCACAATATAGCCGTGGAAGAATTCTAGCCCATGCTGGTGCGGGTTACCTGGCTCGGACCAAGTAAACCACAGAAAAACGCCGAATAGGCAGGCCAGGGTCACATAAACCAGCGACCAAATGGCGGATTCTTTGAGGGTGGGTTCGTGCGGTGTGCGCACATGGGAATAAAAATCGAAAATGAATAGACCAATCACTATCGCAATAGTGATCGCCCAGGTCATCAGGTTTACTTCCATAAAAAGACCTCCGGTCTTATTCGTATTACGTACAAATAGAGCCGGAGGTCTCCCCCACCCACTAATGCGTATTTCCTGCTTGACGACGCCAGGTGGTGTGGGCCAGCGAGACCGGATCGTCTTCAAAAAGCGTCACGTGTTGACGGTCCACGCTGATTATGGGGTACTCCCCTCCAACGATGTCATCCTATGCTAGCACGTTTTAGAATGCATTCTGAGTGGGGTTATATGTGGCTGCAGTAACCTGGGTACCACCATCATTGGCTAACACAGCGCCATCACCGTCAGAGGCGTCACTATCAGGATTTTCCTTCGGAGCATCCTTCGGGTCTGCACCTTGAAGCAGCCATAAAACCGTGTCTAATTCCTCCGGTTTGACAAGCACCTCCCGGGCCTTGGAGCCCTCTGAGGGGCCCACGATTTCCCGGGATTCCATGAGGTCCATGAGACGGCCAGCCTTGGCAAAACCGATACGCATTTTGCGCTGCAACATTGATGTCGACCCAAGTTGTGAGGTCACCACCAGCTCTACCGCCTGGAGGAGATTGTCTAAATCGTCGCCGATATCGTCGTCAATTTCCCGCTTGTTTTCCGC
>CAUVMZ010000147.1:0-7472 GCA_963552855.1 uncultured Corynebacterium sp.
CCTTCATCGAGGTGTCACGCACCTCGCGGGCCTTCTCGCCGAAGATGGCGCGCAGTAGGCGCTCCTCCGGGGTCAGCTCGGTTTCGCCCTTGGGGGTCACCTTGCCCACTAGGATATCGCCGTCGCGCACATCAGCGCCGATACGCACAATACCCCGCTCGTCCAGGTCTTTGAGCACGTCTTCGGACACGTTCGGGATTTCCCGGGTGATTTCTTCGGCACCCAACTTGGTGTCGCGCGCATCAATTTCGTGCTGCTCAATGTGGATGGAGGTCAAAATATCCTCCTCCACCAGGCGCTGGTTCAAGATGATGGCATCCTCGTAGTTGTGGCCCTCCCACGGCATGAATGCCACAAGCAGGTTCCGGCCCAACGCCATTTCCCCGTTATGGGTGCCGGGACCGTCGGCCACGACCTGGCCCTCCTCCACCCGGTCGCCCTCATCCACGAGCGGCTTCTGGTTATACGAAGTGCCCTGGTTCGTGCGTTCGAATTTGCGCAGCATGTAGGTGTCGCGCACCCCATCATCACCCATGATGGTGATGTAGTCGGCGCACACAGTTTCGACCACGCCGGCCTTCTTGCTGATAATCAGGTCGCCCGCATCATAGGCGGCACGCAGCTCCATGCCGGTGCCCACCAGCGGCGCCTCGGAACGCACCAGCGGCACGGCCTGGCGCTGCATGTTCGCACCCATGAGGGCACGGTTCGCGTCGTCGTGCTCTAGGAACGGAATCATGGCGGTAGCGACGGACACCATCTGCCGCGGCGACACGTCCATGTAGTTGATGTCTTTGCCATCCACCACCTGGATATCGCCCTTTTTCAGGCGCACGGTCACGCGGTCTTCGGTAATGACCCCGTTCTCGTCAAACTTGGTGTTGGCCTGGGCCACCACATAGCGGTCTTCCTCGTCAGCGGTGAGGTAATCCACCTCATCCGTGACCACGCCGTCAACTACCTTGCGGTACGGGGTTTCGATAAAGCCGAAGGAGTTCACCCGGGCATACGACGCCAGGGAACCGATCAACCCAATGTTCGGGCCTTCGGGGGTTTCGATCGGGCACATGCGGCCATAGTGGGAGGCGTGCACGTCACGCACCTCAATGCCGGCGCGTTCACGAGACAAACCACCCGGGCCCAGAGCGGACAGGCGCCGCTTATGGGTCAGGCCGGACAGGGAGTTATTGAGGTCCATGAACTGCGACAGCTGGGAGCTGCCGAAGAATTCCCGAATGGCGGCGGACACCGGCCGCACGTTAATCAGAGAAGTCGGGGTGATGGATTCCGCATCCTGGGTGGTCATGCGCTCACGCACAACCCGTTCCATGCGGGACAGGCCCACCCGAACCTGGTTTTGAATCAGCTCGCCCACGGTACGCAACCGACGGTTACCAAAGTGGTCGATGTCGTCGGTTTCCACGGGTATGATTTCGCCGGTGGGTGAGGTCATGGAGGTCTCACCAACATGCAACCGCACCAAATACTCGATGGTGGTGGCTATGTCTTCTTCCGTGAGCGTCATCAACCCATCGTGATCGCCGCCCAGGCCGAGTTTGCGGTTGAACTTATACCGGCCCACCTTGGCCAGATCATAGCGCTTGGGTCGGAAGAACGAGTTTTCCAACAGCGATTGCGCCAAGTCCCGGGTGGGCTGCTCGCCGGGGCGCTGCTTGCGGTAGATTTCCAGCAACGCCTCATCCATGTTGGCCACGCCGTCGTTTTCCAGCGTGGACATCATTATTTCCGAGAAGCCGAACCGTTCGACTATCTGCTCGGTGGTCCACCCCAACGCCTTGAGCAGTACGGTCACCGGCTGGCGACGCTTCCGGTCGATACGCACCCCCACGGTATCGCGCTTGTCCACGTCGAACTCCAGCCACGCACCCCGCGACGGAATGACCTTCACGGAATGCAGCGGACGCTCGGTGGACTTATCAATGGTTTGGTCGAAATACACGCCCGGAGAACGCACCAGCTGGGAAACCACCACCCGCTCGGTGCCGTTCACAATGAATGTGCCCTTGTCGGTCATCATGGGGAAATCCCCAATGAACACGGTTTGGGACTTGATTTCCTGGGTTTCGTTATTGATGAACTCGGCGGTCACATATAATGGCGCGGAGTAATTGATATCCTTGTCTTTACACTCGTCAATGGAGTTTTTCATCTCCTCAAAGCGGGGTTCCGACAACGACAAGGACATATTGCCGGAATAGTCTTGAATCGGTGAGAGTTCTTCGAGAATATCCTCTAACCCACTGGTTACTCGAACGTCTTCACCCAATTCGGCCTGACGACGGGCACGCCACTCCGGCGAACCGATCAACCAAGCAAAAGACTCCAATTGAATATCTAATAAGCCTGGGACTTCGATGGGTGATTGAATCTTCGCAAACGACTTCCGTTCGGGAGCCCCAGGGATAGTGGCCTTGGTCTGGCGGGAGACTGCCAAGATGGGTCCTTCCAGCACCTCACGCGGATGGTGACCCCGCAATATTGGCCACCAAAACCGCTGGTAAATGAGCAATTTGGTCTGCAAGGGAACCCCTAAACCTCAAGCGCCAGTAAATAGCACTGAATGACCTTGTCAAATTGGGTTTTTTGCTACCCGGTTGAACAAGGTCGTGACATGAAAGGCTTAGAAGATTCCAGCGCAAAGAACCATGATATACACTTTTTCTACTTTTGTAAAGCACATCTGTCAATACTGCTCAGATGCTGCCGAGATGTGCCGATCGCTCGCGCCGAAATCACTCTGTTTGTGCCAATATTATATTAAAAATTGCTCTGACTATCACCATTGGGTGCTCAGCACACACCATAGCAGCATCCACGGAAATAATCACCATAACAGTGGGGGACGTTACATTTCTTTAGACTTCTTCCAGGTCTTCGGCATACTTGTCCTGGCGGCGCCCTACCCCGAACGCCCCCATGATGCCGATGAAGGTAATAACCACGCCCAATCCCAACACCACCCAAGTAATGATGCGCATGATATGCCCATCGCTCAGCTGCGCCGCCTGCACCAGCATGGCCGCCGACTGCTCATTGCTCATCTTGCCGGCAAACAGGTGGGCGTCGGCAAGCTTGCCGCCATTACGATCACCGTAATAATCGATAATATTTTCGGACATATCGACGATCATGCCGCTGATCTGATCCACGTAATAGTCGCGGACCCCGGAATGAAACAGGTACGCCTCAATGTCCTGCGGCTTGTCGGCCGGCGGCGCAGGCTTAATCGGCAACTTAATAGTGGTGAAGAATGTGGAATACAAATCCGCGGTATTCGTCGGATCAATCTTTTGCTGATAGTGGTAAATGGTGCGCCCGTTACGTTCCTGGGAATCCTTATACACAGCTGGCGCGGTCCGGCGCAGCGTGGCATCAAACACCTCATAGCTGGTTTGCTTCGCGTCGAGCGGGAACTTCACCCAGTAGCCGGAAAAATCCACGTCAATGGCGCCAGTGGCCGGCATGTTCACGAATTTCACTGGCGAAGTGTTCATACCAGTGGTGCGCTTAAAAGTGTAGGTCCATACAGTAGCTTCCACCAGTCGATCGAGGTCAGAGGCCTGAATCGCCCCTTCGGGACCGTGCTCACCCCGCATGAGACTCACACCAATGCGGGCAGTTGCCACCTCCTGATCCACCGGCGGCAACAGCTCGACATGATACTGCTTGGTCATAGGGCCGGTGTAGGTTGTGCCATCGTTAGGTATACGTTGCGTGGCATGTTGATCGACCAAAGTCATGGTTGTTTGCTTCAACGACAACGGCAGGCGAGCATCAGTGGGAACAATACGTGGAAAGAGCACCCCCCACGCCACGAGCGCTAGTCCAAGACCAATCGCAAGGGCTGAAACAATACGTGACTTTGGAAGCATGGGTACTGATTCTAATGCAAACCTCATACGCTTTCCCACCGTGATCCCTCCCCCTCTGCGCGTTACGACGCCCTCCGGCACCCAATCCCCCACACCCGGGTAGCCCTCAAGCTACCCAGACGGCATGTGGCTAGCAAAGGTTCTGAGCTAGAGTTTTGGTTTTTATCCTGCCTGCATATGAGCACTGAATCGAGAAAGTCTAGCTCAGAAAAACCGCTACTTTTCGCGGGTTGGTTGGTCAGGGTAACGCTGGGGGTCTTCCCAATCCTGCGGCGGGTGGCCGTGAGCGTCGTCAAGCAAAAAATAACCCCCACCGATCACGATGGGGGTCACACAAGTATAAGGATTACTTGAGGGTAACCTTAGCGCCAGCTTCTTCCAGCTTAGCCTTGGCAGCCTCGGCGTCTTCCTTGTTGGCGCCTTCGAGGACAGCCTTAGGAGCGGATTCAACCAGTTCCTTAGCTTCCTTCAGGCCCAGGCTGGACACGAGCTCACGCACAGCCTTGATGACGCCGATCTTCTTAGCGCCGGCATCTTCGATGATGACGTCGAACTCGTCCTTCTCTTCCTCAGCAGCGGCAGCAGCGCCCGGAGCGGCAGCGGCAGCAACGGCAACCGGAGCGGCAGCGGTCACGTCGAATACCTCTTCGAATTCCTTCACGAATTCGGAAAGTTCGATGAGGGTCATTTCCTTGAAAGCCTCGATGAGCTCGTCCTTGGTGAGCTTAGCCATAATGGTGTTCCTTTCGGTGAAACAGAAAATAGTGGTGTAGGGGTGGTGGGCGGAAACCGATTAGGCTTCCGCTTCCTTTTTCTCCTGAAGCGCGGCAGACAGCCGAGCAACCTGGGAAGCCGGAGCGTTGAAGAGTGCGGCGGCCTTGGACAGGCTGCCCTTCATGGCACCAGCCAGTTTTGCCAAAGTGGTTTCGCGGTTGTCCAGCTCAGCGATGGCATCAACCTGTTCGGCGGTCAATGGATTACCATCCATGTAACCACCCTTGACAACAAGAGCCTTGTTTTCGGCTGCGAACTTCTTCAATGCCTTAGCAGCATCAACGGCTTCACCTTGGATAAAGGCAACAGCGGTGGGGCCGACGAACAGTTCGTCAAGGCCTTCCACGCCCGCATGCTTGGCAGCCAACTTCAGCAGGGTGTTCTTGGCGATGGAGTACTGGACGTCAGTACCAAGAGCCTTACGCAGCTCGGTGGTTTGTGCCACAGTCAGGCCGCGGTATTCGGTGAGCACCAGCGAATCGGTGTCAGCGAACCGCTGCTTGAGATCTGCCAACGATGCTTCGTTCTTGGGATTTGCCACTACTTCGCCTCCTTCCTGAATTCATAACAATGTGAGGTTATCCGCCGGAGCGTTTTGGCCTCCAGGCCGATCCTTTTGAGGTGTGCCCCCTGTTTAAGGAATGGAACCCGAGAAAACCAAAAGCCCCGTACAAGAGCACAGGGCACAATACTCCAGGAGGAGGACGGCGCAAAAGTGACTCCTGCGTGGGCCAGCCTAACGCGACACACTGTGTGATTACGGTGTGGTTATGTGTTAGACATCTTCGAGCCGCCCCATTTCCCATTATGGGGTGTAGCGGCTGACCGACGGTCTACGGTGAAACTTGAGCGATGATAATTCCGGCAACAGGTTGCGGAACTACCTTCTATTTCAAACTTCCGTGGCCACTATAGTGGGGGCGAAATCAGAATGCAAATCGGTTTTATGGTATAGCAAGTTGGCGTCTGCTTGACGACGGGGGCTAAAGGGAAATCTCAAAAATCCGCAACAGATAAGCGCTATTGTAAAATAAAGTTTTATCTTTATAGCTTAACCAACCCTTACTCTTTTAAGGAGACCCATGTTTGGCGGCGCCGCAAAACGCGAAAACGCAGAGCTCAAAAATAGAATTGCGCAACTAGAACAACTACTAGCAAACCTGGGCGGCGAAGGTATAGCAGCCATGCAGAACTATCAGATACAGCTATCGCAAGAGCTCACACAGTTGGAACAAAACCACCAACGCGCTACCCAGAAATTCGAACAAATGCAGGCCATGGCCAGCACAAAGTTGGAAAAATTACAAACCAAAATGGAACAACTTGATGCAGAAATCATCGATGCCCGAGACACACTGCGGCTTCAGGGATTTGGGTGGTTTGAATTCGAGAATCCTGCAGAAGCATCGGTCCAGTTAGAACAAGCGCTCAAGAATACCCGCGACCAAGCACGAAAACTAGTAAGCAACAAAAAAGCTGTCACTACCGCAACTTCTTTCACCTTTAATAATTCTGCATACAAGGGAAGAAGGTTCATGAATAGAATGTCCAAGTTGGCGTTGCGCTCATATAACGCTGAGGTAGAAAACGCGATCGTGAAGCTCAAGGCAGGCAGCTTAGAAACCGCACAAAAGCGACTCGTGAAGGCGAAGGAGCAAGTAGAGCGAATGGGCAACATGATTGACCTGCGAATCTCAGATGAATATCACGCGCTCAGGATGGAAGAACTACACCTAGCTGCCCAGCATTTGGAGGCAAAGAAAGCCGCCAAGGAGGCGGAGCGGGAAGAGCGGGCTCGGCTGCGGGAAGAAAAGAAAGCCCAGGCCGAGTTGGAGGCCGAGCGAAAGCGTCTGGAAAAAGAGAAGAGCCACTACGAAAACGCCATTGCCAGGCTCCGGGAATCGGGGCGTGATGACGAGATAGCAGATCTGGAAAATAAACTTGTCGAGATCAATAAGGGCATTGATAACGTCGATTATCGGCACGGAAATATTCGGGCTGGCTACGTTTATGTGATTTCCAATATCGGTAGTTTTGGGGAGCGCATGGTCAAGATCGGCATGACCCGGCGCCTGGATCCGATGGATCGGGTTCGGGAATTGGGTGATGCTTCGGTGCCATTTAATTTTGATGTTCATGCATTGCATTTTTCTGATGATGCCGTGGGCATTGAGACTGCGCTACATCAACGATTTGCTGCGGCAAAGGTAAATCGTATCAATAATCGCCGAGAATTCTTCTATGTCACACCGGCAGAGGTGAAGCAGGCTCTATTGGAGATTGGCGGCAATGTGCTGGAATATCGGGATGATGCTGAGGCGGAACAGTTCCGACTGAGCCAGGCGATTATTACGAAGGAGAAAAATGATACCGAGGCAGCTCATGGGGATGCTGCGAGCCACAAATAGGTAGGATTGGTCTAGGCAGCAGCGCTGGGCGAGCACATAGACAGGGGAAACAGACGAATGGATGACAAAAACGCAGCTGAATTGCTTTGGCAAGAGTTCGAGGCGGCAAAACAGGCGCTCAAAGATATTTTGGTGGAAAGATTCCTCCCCCTCTTCCCAGATTTAGAACAGCTATTCGACATGCTCCCATTGGAGGATATTGCATCTCTTCTCCTCAAACGCAAAGAAGAAGAGTTGCTGTACTACATGAGCTATGACAATTTTATTCCCGATGCCCTTCCCCCTGCGCTTCATGAATTAGGTGTGAGTTTCAAACATTATCAATCCATACAGGAAAAAGTTATCTCCGACCAATTGGCAGCTTTTGAGTTGACGGAAGAACCAAAACAGATGCCAA
>CAUVMZ010000148.1:0-7395 GCA_963552855.1 uncultured Corynebacterium sp.
GAGATACGCTATCCATTGTGGGTGCTTATGGAAGTTCTAGATTTTTCTGATATCTCTAGACTCTATAGTGGATTGAAGAGTGGTGATCAACACAAAATTGCTACAGAATTGGGTATCAAAATAGATTGGAATAACCTTTCGCCTAGTATGCGGAAAAAGGCGCGAAAGAAACACCCCTTGACTCAGTGGTTACACCAACTTTCTATCATACGTAACACTTGTGCTCATCATGCTCGGTTATGGAATAGGTCATTCCTCCCTGCTTCAACTAAGGCATTGCGGACTATGCCAGAGTTTTCGTCTTTGCCTGATGATCAGAGCGAGCGTATTTATGGTGCGCTTGTTTTCATTAAATTTTTACTGAAGGATATTTCCCCGGGTTCTACTTGGGGAGAGAAGATGCAGAAATTGATTTCAGAAGAATTTTTATCAAATCCAATTGTTACTAGAAAAAGTATGGGTTTGCCAGATTCTTGGCCAGATGAGAGCTGGGGGTTACAGAGAGATATCTACTAACCTTTGGGCCCCCGTCGCAAAGCGGGCAAAAGAAAAAGGTGAGGCATAAAACCTCACCGTTAGGGGTGGCTGACGGGGCTCGAACCCGCGACACCCAGGATCACAACCTGGTGCTCTACCAGCTGAACTACAGCCACCATCACTGCCTTCAAGCAGTGAGAACAATGCTAACCCAAAAACGTAGAATTGTAAAAACCACTGGTAGTAGGGGGTGTGTGCAAGAAAAACGGGCGCGACATGCCGCGCCCATCAGGGTGACTAGCGGGAATCGAACCCGCGACACCCAGGATCACAACCTGGTGCTCTACCTATTGAGCTATAATCACCATTCCCGCCACGTCGGCGGAACACTTCAGGATATCACACGGAATTATGGTTGTAAATACTCCTGGTACCGTTCGATCGCGGCAGCCTGCGCCGACTCGCACGCCTGGTTTCGCGGATTCGCCACAAACAACACTCGCCGATAAAAATCCAACTCCCGAACCGACTCCACAATATCCGCTAACGCCCGATGCGACATGTCCTTCTCCGGCTGGTGATAATACACCCGCGGCGCCCATCTGCGCGCCAACTCCTTCACCGTCGACACGTCAATCATCCGGTAATGCAACGCCTCATCCAACCTGGGCATATACTCCCGAATAAACCCCCGATCCGTCCCAATCGAATTCCCCGCCAACGGCGCCGGATGCTCTAAGTCACAATGCTTCGCAATCAACTCCAACACTGCATCCTCGGCCTCCTTGAGAGTCACCTTCGACTCCCGAATCTCCGCCAATAGCCCTGACGACTCGTGCATGTTCGTCACAAACTCATTCATCCGCCCCAATTCTTCCTCGCTGGCATGCACGACCACATCCACCCCCTCACCCAACACATTCAAATCCGCATCCGTTATCAACGCGGCCACCTCCACAATGGTGTGCTCGTGAATATCCAAACCCGTCATTTCCAGGTCAATCCACACAATTCGATCATGCTTATCCATATCGGCCATAGGTACTAGTGTACGTCGTCGTAAAGTAAGCTAAAACGACCCAAACAGAGGAGCAAGAAAACCATGACACTACCGGCCCCCTCCATAGACGCCCGCGCACTCGTCACCGGCGCCAGCCAAGGCATCGGCATGGCAATTGCCCGCGACCTCGCCAAACTCGGTCACAACCTCATCCTTGTTGCCCGCCGCGCCGACATTCTCGCCCAGCTTGCCGACGAGCTAGAGCGCAAACACTCCATTATCGCCGAGGTCTACCCCTGCGACCTCGCCGACACCGACCAGCTCCACAAGCTTATCGACGACATCCGCGACCGAAACATCAATATCATCATTAACTCCGCCGGTATTGCCAGCTTCGGGCCCTTCATCAACCAAGACTGGAACTACGAAACCACCCAATTCGCCCTCAACGCCACCGCAGTGTTCGAACTCACCCATGCTGTCCTCCCCGGCATGATTCGCCGAAAAACCGGCGCTATCTGCAACGTTGGCTCCGCCGCCGGGAACATCCCCATCCCCAACAACGCCACCTATGTGCTCACCAAGGCCGGCGTCAATGCGTTCACTGAAGCCCTCCACTACGAACTCAAAAACACCGGTGTCAGCTGCACCCTGCTCGCCCCCGGCCCCGTCCGCGATGCCGTCATTCCCGAGAACGAGAAATCCATCGTGGATAAGGTCGTCCCCGACGTGTTATGGACCACCTACGAGTCCTGCGCGAAAGAAACCCTCGAAGCCATGGCCAAAAATCGCCGCCGCGTCGTTCCAGGACCTCTCTCCAAAGCCATGAACGTTGTCTCATCGGTCGCCCCCACCCGCGTCCTCTCGCCAGTCATGGGCTGGTTCTACAAAAAAATGAGCTAGCCCGCCTGGCCAAAATCGGGACCTGGGCAGTCCAACACTATGCGCGCTGTTGGAACCACATTGCCTTATTCAAGGAGGCCCCATGACCACCCCGACTCTCACGCTCACGCTCTCGCCCGCGGCCAGCCCGCCAACCCTCTATCCCGTAGCCAACTGTTCCGAAACTCTCACTGCCAGGCGGGTCCCGCGCCGACACGAACGGTACGCCATCACCAACACCGATCACACCGCGTTTCCCCTTGTACCCGGGGATGTTGTCATTGCTGGTAATGCTGGTGGCGGGGTTGGTGGGGGCGGTGTTTCTGCCGGTGCCAGGGTCGCCCGGGCCGACACGCTAACGCTTTGCGGTGCGGGGGTGGCCAGCACCCATCGCCTCATCATCACCAGCATTATCCGGCTCCAACCAGGAAACCTCGTCTACGGCGACGCCCCCACCGACCCCGAACAGCGCACCAAACTGCGCACATTCCTCCAACGCCGCGCCTACTCCTGCCACGTCGGCCGCCTCTTCTTCACCAGCTACTGGCCGCCCGCCTTTGATACCGGCACCTTCCGGGACTTCTTCACCGCCTGCCCCGCACCCATCCACCACTACGTGCACATGACCCGCCGGGCGCGCCGGGATGTGCTGCTGCGCGACACCGATGTGGAATTCGCCGAATGGGCGGACCGGCTGCTCCCCGCCACCAGTGACGACGCTGACGGCACCCATGGTGTTCACGTAGTATTGCGGCAGCAGGATCCGGTGCGGCTCTTCCTCACACTTATCGACGCCCACCGGCACGCATACCCCGACCTGGCGGCAGCCGCCACCTGGTCTGAAACCGCTGCCTGGGTGCTGAACTCCCCGGATGCGGCCTTGTTGCGTCGCAGCCTGCGAGAAGTAGGGCTTCTCGAAGCGCTGTGCGGGGAGGCTGGGCAATTATTGGGTGGTGAGCAATCGTGACGTCCCCGGTGCGCATCACGATTAGCGGGGAACATTGGGCGGTCGGTGCCGCGGCGTTGCGTCAGCCATCTAGGTCGCGGCGCTCGGATGAGACAAGATGCCAAGGCAGGATGTGCCAACTACGTGGGGCCGGTGATACGGGTGGGATGAGCGCGTCACATCGGTCTGGTGGCCTTGGTAGGGACGCTCACCCTCATGGGGGTGGTGGCGCCTTGGGTGAGGCCCTCCGGTTGCCGGAGGAAACCTTTCCCGCAGTGCCGCTAGCACCGAATTGTTTCTTCGTTTCCGCCCCGCTGCGGCATTATGCCCTCGACGTGGGGGACACTGTTGGCGCAGGCTGGGATGCCCAGGGTCGGCTGCGGGTCACCGACGTGTATTGCTTGCAACCAGGTTGGTATGTGCGGGGTTATATTCGTGGGTTTGAGCGTGAGCAGGGGCGTGGGGAGCGGGCTGCTGAGCGGGGACTTGGGCAGGGATCGGCGCGCCGGCGGGCGATGAGGCAGACAGTGGGGAGCGCCGCCACCGAGCTGTGCTTCTTGAAACGCACTGCGCAACGATTGGCCACAATGAATGATGGGGTGTTTGTGGGCCAGTGGTCCCCGAAATACAGTCAGCACCAGTTGATCGACATGTTCGATGTGCTGCAACCCCGGGTAACCATTGCCGCGATGTTATGCCCCGCCGAGCGGCTTCGCTGGCTACGGGACTGGGTTGCCGGAAAGCCGCTCGCGCCGGATCCCTGGGGGAGCGGAAGAACGCCGGTTGCCGCCGATCCTGCACGTTATCAGGCGGGACGGGACCCAGAGTGGTTTGCCCGGGGCCTTGCCACTCCCGAATTCCTGCGGCATATTCAAACCCTGGTTCGGGACAATGCGGACTTGCTAACGCTTATCGAGGCGGGGGAATACGATAGGGCGGTGCGATGGATTCGGGCCTACGACGCGACACTCACCCGATTAGCCGGGTAGCCATGTGGTAACCAGGTGGTAGCGCACCCGATAAAAAGTGGCCAATTGCACGCTATTGGGTCTCGTCAAGGCAGGGAAGGAGTGCCAGAATAAGAATCATGGCTGAAGAATCAGACACTCATCACCTTTTGCAATTAGTCGAAGCCGAGCACCAAATGGGGGAGGATGCGGACGCTGTGCTTCGGCTCGGCGCCATGATTATGGCCGCGGGTACCGGCGGTTATCGCGTGATCCGAGCGATGAAACGGGCCGCACGCGCCCTGGGCTTTGACCGGGTTGAAGCCGTGATCTCGGTCAATAACATAACCTGTTCCTTCCATAAGGGGGAGCTTTTCCGCACCATTGTGGTCAACCGAGATAATCCTGCTGTAGATGCTTCCCGCATTGAGGCGCTGGAAAACTTGAGCCATCACATGGGGAGTAGCTACACCGCGGAGGAGCTGCACCGGGAGCTTGACCAGATCGAACAAAGAGTCGGAAAGCGGTGGCCTGTGTGGGTGCAGGCCCTGGCCGCAGGCTTGGCTTGTAGCGGGTTTGCGATGCTGAACCACTATCCGTTTCTGGAGGCGGTGGTGGTGGCCCTCGCCGCCGCGGTTGGGCAGATCGTTCGGCATTCGTGCGCTCGTCGCCACCTGAATCAATTGGGTACAACCGCTGTGGCTGCCGTGGTTGCTAGCCTCATGTATTTGTTTGTGGCGAAGGGGCTCGCCATGGTGGGGATTATTGATTCACCCACGTTCACCACTGGATATGTGGCGTCCGTCCTGTTCCTTATCCCCGGGTTTCCGCTGTTCTCGTCGTTGTTGGATCTGAGCCGTTTCGACCTGTTTTCCGGCCTGTCCCGATTGTGTTACGCCACGACGGTGATCTGTACCGCAACCATGGCGGCGACCGCAGTGTCGTTGATTACGGGGTTGCAGCCCCTGCCGCCGGATCCGGTAACGCCGAATCTCTTGTGGTACCTGGAGGCCACCGGGGCGACGATTGTTGGTATCGCCGGGTTCGCTATTTTGTTCAATTCTTCCCGCCGCATGGCGATTACCGCCACCACGATCGGCACGGTCGCTAACATGGTGCGTCTCGTGTGCGCCGAGGCCGGGTTGCAGCCCCAGTTTGCGGCGTTTATCGGGGCTCTGGTGGTGGGCCTGCTTGGTGCGCTTTTGGCCAAGCGCATCAGCATTCCCCGCATCACGATTACGGTGCCGGCGTCGGTGGTGATGATCCCCGGCACTGCGATTTACCGCACCGTGTATTACCTCAACAGCGGTGACATTGACAGTGGCGTGGGTACCGCGGCGTCGGCAAGCTTAAGCATTATCGCTATCGGCGCAGGTCTGGCGGTGGCACGTATGCTGACCGACCCCGATTGGGCGTTTGGCCGTCACATTGACCTGCACAAAAACGTCGACGACCGCTAGCTTTCCGCTTGTCGACGCCTAAAGCAGGTCCGTGCGGCCGCTCCGGTAGCGTAGCTGGCCGGCAACCATGAGGAGCGCTAGGCCCAGCACCAGCCACAGCGCGGAGACGCCGCATTCTACGAGCATGAGGGCAGGCGCGTTCTCCCGGAGGGCGGCCACCAGCCAGGTTCCGGGCAGGACCGCACACACCTCGCGGATTCCCGCCGGGTACGCGGTGTGGGGCAGCAGGACGCCTGCCGATAGCGGCACCACCGCGGTGACGATATTGGCTAGCCGAAACGGGTCGTGCAACACGATCGTGCCTGCTGCACACACCATACCAACCCCCACGCTGGTGACTGCGGCAGTGCTGATACCGGCGAGCGTCAACGCATAGAGTTGCAGGTCATGGTGTGGATCGGCGACGAGTACCGTGGTGGCCACGATCAGGTTTGTTGCCGTCACGATCCCAGTCAGGGGCACGAATTTCGACACCCAATAGCGCAGGTGCAGGGGAGCGGTGGCCATGATGTGGGCGAGAATCCCCTGGGCTTGATCCCGGACCACCGCGGCGGTAATACCACCAGTCATGGTGGTAATTGTGGTTACGACCAGGCTGGCATCCGTCACAATGATGGTTTCTGAAACCCGCAGCCGGAGCGCGATAACCAGCAGTAATACGACCTCCAGCAGGGGTGCTGCCACCAGCGTGACCACTGCGGTACGTGGATTCACCAGTGCCGGCATGGATTGGCGGGCGATTCGTAACGCCACATACCATTGCTTGCAATCGGACATCATGCCACCTCCAGGGTGCCGGCCACCGTTGTGCGCCGAAGTGCTATCCGGGCGAGCCATCCGCCGCTTGCCAACCATGCTGCCGACACCGCTAGGGTGGCGACGATGCGGCCCGGGTCAATGCTCGGCGTGGTCAGCACCGCGATCGCATGGCTGGTGGGAATCACCCACCCCACCGCGGCAAGCTGGGGGAGTGGGGAGCCGAAAACCCCCGACAGCACAATCATAGGAACCAACAGTAAGGGCTCGTACGCGATGGCGTTGCGCGTAAACACGAACGTGGCCGCCACCACCACGCTGACCGACAGGCAAGCCAGCCAGTAGAGCGGCAGGCCAACCCCATTGATCGCGCCGACCGGTTGGTGAAACACGACGGCCAGGCCCGCCGCCAGCGGAAACGCCGGAATCCCAAAGCAAGATCCTGCCGCCACTATCGGCCCGAGCGTTGCAATGGGTGACCGGGGCGAAAACAGCACATGCACTAGGGTGCCCTGCATCCGCTGAAAACCAATCACCCCCGCCGACACTGTGCACACCGACCACATGCCCACCAGTGCCGCCCGCACCCACAGCTGCGGATCCGGGCTTAGAATCGGCCCGGTGGCGGCGCGCATCGCCAACAGTTGCAGCAAAAACATTGAGGTGGTTGACGACACCAGCAACCCCACGAAATATCCGACCCGGGCAAACTGCCGCAGGTGAAACCATACCATTCGCATAACCGAAATCATGATTGCCCCACCAGCGCCAGGTAGCTTTCCTCAAGGTTGGGCTTCCTGGTCATGACGTCAGTTACCATCAGGCCCACGGCGTCAGCCAGCGCGGAAACATCCGTGGGGGCGCCACACCAACTGATGAGGCCAGCGTGGTGGGTGGCCATCCGCACACATGTAACGTGCGCAATCG
>CAUVMZ010000149.1:0-7335 GCA_963552855.1 uncultured Corynebacterium sp.
CAAAATGGACCATGTTGTCCCCATAATTACGGCAAGTAAAAGCGTCAATGGGTGCGGGTAAATCGCCGCACCCATGGCCATAATTTGGTATCCCCAGAGCAGGAGAAACGCCACGAGAATCCACGCCCAGCAGGGGATGAGAATCCACCCGACAAGCTTGAGTAGTTGGCTGCGGCGGCCCATGATGCGCACTACCTCATGGAGCCTTGCGGCATCCCACGCCACGGACACGGCCAATCCGCTGGTCATAAAAGTCATTCCGCGAAGGATAACGGACCCCACCGATGAAGGCAGCGTGTTCTCTAGGTTCAATTTTGAGCAAGCGAAAACGGCGAATGCTGCGGCCACTCCGGGAAGCCATAATGATGGCCGCGCCAAAAACCTATTGCAATTCACCATTTCACGCCATCATGAGGGAATAAAAATCACGCACATCATGAAGATGTAATGATGACAATAAGTCACTATTCCTACCATTACCAATGACACAATCGTGAGCTCTAAATAAGAAACTAATATATTACCCCTATTATGATTCGCCCTGATTTTCGATTACCAACATGCCCTCCTGTAATCCACCACCAAAATCAGTTTCGCTACCGGCGTAAAACGCCAAATAACCGACCAGTTTTTCCCAACCCCACACCCCGCAGGCACCCCCATAGCCCCATGGCGATCCTTAAAAAGTGCTAGTAACTTAACAGTTGATCTTTCCACTCTTTTCGGGGGTATTTTTGCAGACGATAGAAGCAAGCCGCTAAAACCAATCACCGCTACCGAACTACCATACCTCCAGTTCATACGTCATTTTTGTCAAAAATAGTTACGCGACACCCCATCCTGGCTAAACATGCCTAAACTGAAAGAAAACCAAAAAGTGAGGAGACACCATGGGTTTTCCCGAAGGATTTTTGTGGGGTGGCGCCACCGCCGCTAACCAAATTGAGGGCGCCTATGCGGAGGACGGCAAGGGGCTCAGTGTGCAGGATGTGCTACCGGGAGGCGTCGTCAAGCCACCAAGTGCGGGGCCCACACCGGACAATTTAAAGCTGGAGGCGATTGATTTTTACCACCGCTACCAGGAGGATATTGCGCTATTTGCGGAGATGGGGTTTAAGGTATTCCGCCTGTCTATCGCGTGGTCGCGGATTTTCCCGCGGGGCGACGAGGCGGAGCCGAATGCGGCGGGGCTAGCGTTTTACGATCGCGTCATCGACGAATTGCTTGCACACAATATTACGCCGTTAGTGACGCTCAGCCACTACGAGCTGCCGCTGCACCTGGCCCAGGAGTACGGCGGGTGGACGAACCGGAAGCTCATTGGGTTCTACGAGAATTTCGCCCGAACGGTCTTTGAGCATTTCCGGGGGCGGGTGCAGTATTGGCTCACGTTTAATGAGATCAATTCGATTCTGCACTTCCCCATCCTGGCCGGGATCATGAACACTACCGACAAACAGGACCTCTACCAGGCGATTCACCATGAGCTGGTGGCGTCGGCTCGGGTGACAAAGATCGCCCACGAGGTGGATGCTACCAATAAGATTGGTTGCATGATTCTGGCAATGCCGCGCTATCCGCTCACCCCGAACCCTGACGATGTGTGGGCAGCGCTCGATGCCGCCCATGACGATTTCACGTTCGGCGACGTGCATTGCCGCGGCACCTACCCTGGCTATTTCCTGCGCAAGCTGCGGGAGGCTGGCATCGAGCTCGATATTACCGAGCAGGACCGCATTGACCTGCGCAACACGGTGGATTTCGTGTCGTTCTCTTACTACATGTCCGTGTGCGAGTCGGCGACGGACACCACGCGCGGCCCCGGCAACCTCATCGGCGGTGTCCCCAACCCCACGCTCGCGGCGTCACAGTGGGGGTGGCAGATCGACCCGGTGGGCCTGCGCATCGTCCTCAACGAGTATTGGGATCGGTGGCAAAAACCCCTGTTTATTGTGGAGAACGGCTTGGGTGCCCGCGACGAGCTTGTCGACGGCACGGTGGCCGACGATTACCGGATCTCCTACATGAATGACCATTTGGTGCAGGTCGGCGAGGCGCTGAGCGACGGCGTGGCGGTGCTGGGCTATACCTCCTGGGGGTGCATCGACCTGGTGTCCATGTCCACCGCGGAAATGTCCAAACGCTACGGCTTCATTTACGTTGATCGCAATGATGATGGTTCGGGCACGCTGCAACGGTATCGGAAGAAGTCGTTCTACTGGTACAAGGATGTGATCGCCAGCAATGGGGCCACGCTCACACCATGATGGATGCCCTGCTCACCGAACTCAACCGGTCGGACCTGGACTTTATTGATGCACCCGCGCTGGCCCACCAGTTGCAGGCACTGCCGCAGAAGCGAAGGCCAGCCGCACCGGTCCGGGATGTGTCGTCCTGGTTTCCCACCGAATACCGGGTGGCGCAACGGCTAATCGCACGTCACCTGCGGAATGCCGACCCTAACCTGGTGGCATTGCACCTGGTGGCGGCCAGTGTTGTCGGCGGCACCGTGGCGGACGCCCACCTCATGGCCGCCGAACTCGACCACATCACCCGCCTGCTGCCGGTGCAAATGGGCATGAAGTTCCTCACCCACGTGCGGCTGTTTCTCACTCGGGTGTTGGGCGGCCAGCAGTTAGACACCGGGTTGAGTGCGGTGCGGGCTTCCCTGGTGACAACCCACCCCGAGGCCATGCGGGTGGGCGGGAACATTGCACGCCTGGTGGCCGACGACCTGGGGGTGGACATCACCGAGGACGAGGAAACCTTCCTCGCCCTGCACGCGGCCCGGCTACTTGACCACTAGGTTCACCATGCGGCCGGGCACCACGATCTGCTTCACCACCGTCTTGTCCGCAATGTGGGATTGGATGGTGGCGTCGGCAAGCGCGATGGCGGCAATCTGGTCGCGGTCAGCCTCGGTGGGAACCATGATGCGGCTGCGCACCTTGCCGTTGATCTGCACCGGCAATTCGATTTCATCGTCAACCAGCCACTTCTCGTCGAAGATGGGGAAGTCCACATAGGTGATGGTGTCGTCGTGGCCCAAGCGCTGCCACAGTTCCTCGGCGATGTGGGGGGCGATCGGGGCGATCATGATGACGATCGGGGTGACCGCCGCCCGCGGCACCGGGGTGGTGGCGAAATGCTTGGTCAGGAAGTTCACATACTCGATCGCCTTGGCCACCACGGTGTTGAGCCGCAGGTTTTCGTAGTCGTCCCGGATGCCGGCGATGGTGCGGTGGAGCGCCTTGGAGGTGTCGTCGTCAAGCTCCGCGTCGGAGACGGTCACATCGCCGGTTTCCTCGTCCACCACCAGGCGCCACAGGCGTTGCAGGAACCGTTGGGCGCCCACAACATCCTTGGTGGCCCAGGGGCGTGACGTGTCCAGGGGACCCATCGCCATTTCGTAAACCCGCAGGGTGTCGGCACCGTAATCGTCGCAAATCTCATCGGGGCTTACCGAATTTTTGAGCGACTTGCCCATCTTGCCGTACTCCTGGGTGACCTCCTCACCCTGGTAGTAGAACTTGCCGTCGCGCTCCTCGACCTCGGCGGCGGGCACGTACACGCCCCGGGAATCCGTGTAGGCGAATGCCTGAATGTAGCCCTGGTTGTACAAGCGACGGTATGGCTCGTAGGAGGAAACATAGCCCAGGTCAAACAAGACTTTATGCCAGAACCGGGCGTACATGAGGTGCAGCACCGCGTGTTCGACGCCGCCCACATACAGGTCCACGCCACCGCAGTCGCCGGGGGATTGGGGGCCGGTCCAGTACCGTTCGTTTTCCAGGGCACAGAACTCGTCGGGATTCTGCGGATCAATGTAGCGCAGCTGGTACCAGGAGGAGCCAGCCCACTGCGGCATGACATTGGTGTCCCGCCGATAGTGCTTCAGACCATCGCCCAGGTCCAATTCCACATTCACCCAGTCGGTAGCCTTGGCCAGCGGGGGATGGGGGACGGAATCGGCGTCGTCCGGGTCGAAGGACACCGGCTTGTAGTCTTCCACCTCGGGCAAGACCACGGGCAGGGACGATTCGGGCAGGGCGTGCGCCACGTCGTTCTCATCGTACACAATGGGGAACGGTTCGCCCCAGTAGCGTTGGCGGGCAAACAGCCAATCGCGCAGCTTATATTGGATTTTCTCCGTGCCAACATTGTGCGCAACCAGCCAGGTGATAGTGTCCGCAATGGCGGTGGGGGTGTCCTTGCCGTTGATGTCGAGGCCGTCGGCGTTGGCGGAATTAATGTGCGGCGCGTCACCAACAAACGCCTCGGTGGTCACGTCCCCGTCGAGCACCGGCACGATGGGCAGGCCAAACACGGTAGCAAACTCGTAGTCGCGGGTGTCGTGCGCGGGCACGGCCATGATCGCCCCCGTGCCATAGCCAGTGAGCACATAGTCGGCGATAAAGATCGGCACCTGCTCACCATTGACCGGGTTAGTGGCGTAGGTTCCCAGGAACACGCCGGTTTTGTCCTTATTCTCTTGCCTTTCGACGTCCGACTTTGCGGCAATAGCCGCCCGGTAGGCGGCCACCGCCGCCGCGGGAGTCGCCTGGCCACCGGTCCAGCGGGAATCGGTGCCAGCCGGGTAGGGGGTGTCGGCCGTGAGGGCGTCGACAAGCTCATGCTCGGGGGCCAACACCAGGTAGGTTGCGCCAAACAGGGTGTCGGGGCGGGTGGTGAACACCGTGATCGAATGGCCTGCGGCGGTGAAATCCACCTCGGCGCCGCGGGACCGGCCGATCCAATTCCGCTGCATGTTCTTGACCTTATCGGGCCAATCCAGAACCTCAAGATCATCAATAAGCCGGTCGGCATATGCGGTAATGCGCATCATCCACTGGGACAACTTTTTGCGGAACACCGGGAAGTTACCGCGCTCGGAACGGCCGTCGGCGGTCACTTCCTCGTTCGCCAACACCGTGCCCAGGCCGGGGCACCAATTCACCATGGAATAAGACCGGTAGACCAGCCGGTATTCGTCAATCACCTTGGCCTGCTGCACCTTATCCAACTTTGTAAAGTCCGAGGTGCCGAACTCCTGTGCGAGTTTCTCCGGGACGGGCCGGGAACCGTCCTCCAGGAGGGGGACAAGTTCGGTGATGCGGCGCGCCTTGTTTGATTCAGTATCGAACCAGGCATTGAAGATCTGAAGGAAAATCCACTGGGTCCAGCGGTAATAGTCCTCGTCGGTGGTGGCAATGGCGCGGCGCTTATCGTGCCCCAACCCCAAACGGCCCAGCTGGCGCTCCATGTTTTCGATGGATTCCTGGGTTTTGATCGCCGGGTGTGTGCCGGTTTGGATGGCGTATTGCTCCGCCGGCAGGCCGAACGCATCATAGCCCAGGGTGTGCAGCACGTTTTTGCCGAGCATGCGGTTGAACCGGGCGAATGTGTCGGTGGCAATGTATCCGAGTGGGTGGCCCACGTGTAGGCCGGCACCGGAAGGGAATGGGAACATGTCCTGCACAAACAGCTTATTGCTGGGGAGCTCGTCCCCGGTGGCGAGGGTGCCGACCGGGTTGGGGGCCTGGAACGTGCCGTTCTCCCGCCATAGTGTTTGCCATTTCTTCTCGATAACACCCGCTAGTTCCGGGGAATAGCGATGTGCTGGTACCTCACTCGGATTGTTCATGGGTAAATAGTGTAGTCGGTTTGCTCTAGCACTGTTCCCACCCACCGTCAATGGCATAAACCCGCAGCTGGGGGTGGGTTTCCTCGACCTAGAATAGCGGATAAGCCCTAGAAACCAGTTGGTCTCTAAAGCTTATCAGGGCCACTACAGCGGGACGCTTCCAAGAGAGGCGGCTGCGGGAACTACTCATCTAGAAGATATTCCATCCCACCACATACCGCAATACTAGATCAAAGGATTTCCCAAACTAGTGTGTCGGTTTCATCGTGGACATTGTGGTTTCCCATTATCTTTGCTGACATAGAGCGTCTTGGGAAAAGGAAAGAATGGGTTATGTGTTTTACCCGAGTACGATTCGTCTTCCACCACCACATATTCGCCCGCAATAGTGCTTGGGGCAAGGGTTATTTTTCGGATATCCGTTGTGAAACTATAGCCATCGGAATCTATTGCGCATCTCGTGATTCCGATTCCTACGATGGCTTCTAATGTCCCATCATTGGTTTTTGTCACACGGTAGACCCAGACGTCAGTTACGGGGGCGCTCAGGGTCACATAGTTACCGCGCCATTTGAGGTTGAATCGTTCATACTGGGTGAATGCGGCCCGGTCTGGGGGCATTCCGGGGAGTGATTTACTGGATTTTGGACAATGCTCCAGGGTACAGTCCTTGTCTACCCATTGGGCGTCGAGAAGTTTTTCATATTGTTGGATAGCGGCGCCTACCGCATTGATTCTTTTGTATTGCATGGTGGCCCAGCCCCCGGCTGCGACCAGCAGAATTATTGCTACAAGTATGCACCGTTGACGGGTTTTCGTGTTCATGGGCCACCAAGCCTTACGCAATGAATCTCGATTATTCACATCATTACCTCACCGCTTGCGACCCTACGGCATATCCACCGTGCCGTCTAGATTCGGCCGGCAGCCTGGGGCTAGCATCGAAAACGTGGTCGACACGCGGTGGGTCGCGCTTATCAGGAAACCGCATGGCGCCACCAGAGGGCTTCATACCACCATTATCTCGCTATCAGTCGAATATATGATCGATATGTTCCCACCCCCGCCGCCACAAAAACAGATGATCGCATCCCCTTGCAACATGAACCAAACCCCCAAAAAAGGGGCATTGATAGATTTGACCTTTTTAGATTGATAAGATGAGGAAAAAATATTGTGGATCAAATAAATTAGGAAAAATTTATGGGTCAACTTTTTCGTACTGCCCTACTATCCTGCACTGTAACACTCACTTGCCTCACCTGCCTTACTGGTGTGGCCCAGGCGCAGCCGCTAGAGGCGGAAACCCGGGCCCCCAACTGTATTGAGATGAAAACCGAATGGGGTTTCGTCCAGGCCTACAACAACTGCGACACCACAAAAACCCTCAACCTGAAGGCCAAAATGGCGTTTGGCCCGGATACTAAATGCCTGCCGGTCAAACCCGGAACCCGGGCAAACATTGGCCCAGCCTTGGGCCGCTTCGATGGGGTAGTGGTGTGCCCCGGTGACTACGGCACCGAACCGGAAGGCAGCGACCGTGATAGTTTGGGGATGTTCACAGTGAAATGCCCCATGGTGAATCCCTCACCTGGCAAGCGCAACGAGGTTGTGGGCTATATTGTGGGCACGAGCGACAAGAACCTGAAAGATGCGGAAACCACGGCTGACATGTTCGCATCCCTGGTTGT
>CAUVMZ010000150.1:0-7328 GCA_963552855.1 uncultured Corynebacterium sp.
TTAATAAAAATTAAATTTTCTTTCCATTGGTGTCCTTCGGTTTCAGTAATAGGGGGGTCGGCGGAAATTATGGGGGGGGGGGGGGGGGGATTTGACCTGCCATTATGGATGTTTGTCCAGTTCAAAGCCGGCTTGCAGGTTTTTCGGTGGGGGTTTGATGGCAAGGTTCATGGCCTGCACGTATTAAAATATCATCACATATTAGTAATTTTTTACTAAGTGAACGAAGGGTGTCCGATGCCTGCGGTAGGGTGGTGAGGTGTCAAAAACGACAACCTAAAGGAGTAGTAGGTTATGACGACCCAGAACCCCAATCCGAATGATCCTAGCGATCCTCAGGGCGGCAATGGTGAACTCCCTAATTATGACACCGGAGCCATGTTTGCTATGACATCGGAACCAAGTGATGGTCTGATCCGGGATAAGAAAAACTACCTGGAAATCACGGCCCTGGCCTCCGGCGTTCTCGCTATTATCTCGATGATTTTGGACCCGCGGTCCGGCATTATCCTGACGCTGGTTTGCATCATTGCTGCCATCATAGCGCTGGTACAACGGAAGAAATATGCCCCGGAAAATCGTCGCACCTGGTTTTCTATTGTGGGTTTGGCATGTGCCGTGACGAGTTTGGCGATTCTCGTCTTCTATATGGTGAATATCTACCTCCTTTTAGAAAAGCACCCGGAATGCCGGCAAGGGACCAGTAGCGAGAAAGCCCACTGTATTCAGAAAGTCGTGAAGTGATCCTGATGCCGCCCATGAATTTTCATGCCGGTAGCATGTCTGGGGCCGTAGATATGGTGGGTGCGACCGCATGACTTTTAGCACTAACACACAAGAATGGAGTAAAGAATGACGTTACCTAGTTTCCCATCATCCGGTGATTCCGGCGATGCAGGCCAGCCCGGCGGGTTGCCGAACTATGATGCGATGCCATCCGAACCAATGATGGGCATGGATGATGCCTCCTTGGCAGGGTTGAAGAAGAACACCATGGCTGTTATTGCCCTGGTGCTGGCCATCGTTGGGTTGTTACTGTGCTGGGCGCCGTTGCTTGGTACTGCGCTGCTGCTCGGCGCGCTGATTATTGCCGTTATTGCCCTGGTGAAGGCGAAGAACTATCCCCAGCTGACGGCCCGCAGGGGGATGAGTATTACCGCGCTTATTATTGCGGTGTTGGCGCTCATCTTGAACCTGGTGATTAGTTTCCTGCTGTATTACGTCTATTCGATCGCCCCTGAATGCGCCGACATGTCCGATGCCCTGGCGCGTCGGCAGTGCCTTGAGCAAAAGTTCAAAGCGAACTAGCTCGTAGATCACGGCAGCTGTATGACGTATTGCCGGTGGAACCAGGGGTGATCTTCGGTAGGGTGGTAGGGGTAACAAGTATCACGAAATGGAGTGAAAATTGTCTATCCCTAGTTACTCATCATATAGTGACCCAAATCTACCAGGCGCGTTTCCCGAGAATGACATGATGACGCCTACGGGTAAGAATGTCATGGCCATGGTGGCGCTGGTGCTGGCACTCATCGGGTTGGTTACCTGCTGGGTGCCAATCGTGGGTTTTGTACTGGCATTTATTGCTGTTATCTTGGCAATTATTGCGTTGGCGAAAGCGAAAAACTATCCGCCATTGACCGCCAGGAAAGGAATGAGCATTGCCGCGTTGATCATCTCGGTCATAAGCGTGCTCATCGGTGGCTTATTCACCATCATCGCGGTTTACGTGATTTCAGTGGCACCAGATTGTCTCACCATTGCCGACCCCACGGCGCAGTCGCAGTGTATCCAAGAAAAGATTACAAACACCAAATAATTGATTCCTTCGGCAATCGCTTGTCGACGTGCCCCGCGCCGGCGTCGCTTACCACTCCTTGGCCCGCACCGGTAAGCCAAGGGGTTTTGCCGTTTTCATGGGGGTGGGCTGCCTGGGGCGTCGACAAGCACACGATGTGAAACTAAGAATCATGACATCACCATTACCAACCCACCGCATTCTTGCCCCAGATCTTGCCCGTGGCGCCGCTTTGCTGGGCATCGCCGTCGCCAACAGTATTACCGCATGGAGTGTAACCGGGCTGCCCGCAGCCGCGAATGAGCTGGAAACCTACGCCGGAATCATCGTGAATGACTCCCTATGGGACAAGATTATGGTGGTCATAGGCACATTATTTGTGCATGTGAGAGGGCTGCCCATGTTCGCCACGCTTTTAGGCTATGGCATTGGCATGATCCTCGTGCGGGAACAACACAGAGGTGCGACCCCCCGGAATGCGCGCATCATTTTGGCCCGCAGGTACGGGGTATTGGCAATCATCGGTGTCTTGCACACGGTGTTTCTGTTTTACGGCGATATCATGCTCACTTATTCGCTCATCGCCCTGGTTGTAGTGCTCATATGTACGTTTCCTGACCGGATATTGATCAGTCTTGTCGGTGTTTCCGCAGTCATTGGGGCAGCGCTTATAGCCCCGTGGGGGTATAATCCCTTTGACGCCGTGGCGCCCACAACCCCCGTCAGCCAGGATGGGGGATCCGGTTATCTTATTGACCAGCTCTATGTGGGGCTCGGCATCCTATTGCGGACGCCCGGACAATTCTTCATCGACCTGATGACCTTGGGGCCGCCCATTCTCCTTGGCTTCATTGCCGGCAGAAGGGGTGTGCTGGAGCATCCCGATCAGTACGTCAGATCCATGCGGATTGCTGCCAGCATCACGGTGCTGGTTATTGTGGGGGTCGGAATCCCATGGGGACTATCCGCCCTGGGGGTGTTGCCGGCGGAACCATTCTGGCATGGGATCAATCGGGTGGCCGGTCTGTGGAGCGGGCCCGGGTTTGTGGTGTGGATTTTCTGGGGCACTCAGTGGCTGCAGCAACACCATCTGTCGAATAAATTACCGATCCGCATGCTTGCCGCCTTGGGTCGCATGTCGATGACCGGTTACGTGCTGCAATCAGTATTGTTTACCATCATCATGGTGCCGTGGGGTTTCGCAATCGGTGCCGGCCGCGGAGCCGCCACCGTTACCCTCATTGCCACCGGGATTTGGGGGATAACAGTGATCTTCGCCTACCTATGGTCACGCACCGGCAGGCGAGGGCCACTAGAGATTCTGCACCGCACCCTCGGATATGGGAGGCCACCCAACGTCAAAACGCAGATAATGTGATATGTCATGGGTCGGGGTGGTATGGTGCCATAAACTTAATAAGTGAACACTGTTTTCTCATAACGAAATCGGGTTTCTGTCATGACATCTCCATCACCATCCGTTCGTATTCTCACCCCGGATCTTGCTCGTGGCGCGGCCCTTTTAGGGATTGCGATCGCTAATGGTATTACCGCGTGGAGCTTAAGGATCGGCGATGTCCCCCAGGGGTACCACAGGACGCTCTCCGGGATTATCGTCAATAATTCGCTGTGGGACAAGCTCACCATTATCTGGGCAGATATGTTTGTGCACACCAGGGGCCTGCCCATGTTCGCTACCCTGTTAGGCTACGGGGTGGGTATGATCCTGGTTCGGGAACAACGCAAGGGCGCCACCAAGAAACAATGCCGCACAATCCTGCTGCGCCGCTATGGGGCATTGATCCTCTTTGGCCTCCTGCACATGATCTTTCTCTTCTACGGGGACATCATGTTCATTTACGGCCTCATCATATTGGTGTTGATTATCCCCCTGCGCAACGCCAAGAACAAAACCCTGCTCATCACCGCTGGGGTGCTGTTCGTCTTGGCAGTGGTGATGAATGCAGCCCTGTGGTCCTACCTGGATATGAATGCAGTACTGTTGCACGGCTATGGCCACGGCTATGTGCAGGACCAATTGGTTCGGGGCGCATCCTTGGCCTTTATATATAATTTTCTCCAGTTCCCGTTTGTTCTCCCCATGGTGGGATCGGTGATCCTCATTGGATTCGTCGCCGGCCGCAATGGGGTGTTAGAGCATCCCGAACAGTTCCGAATACCTATGCGGATTGCTGCCACCATCACCGTGATTATTGTGATCGCGGTCGGCTTGCCGGTGGGGTTGGCCAGCCTTGGGATTCTTGGACATGAAAAGTTCTTCTATGTCTTCAACACGCTTGTGGGCATGGCCTCGGGGCCGGGAACCGTGGTGTGGATTTCGTGGATTGCCAGCTGGGTGGAACGTCGCAAGCTCACCGATACACTGCCCATCCGCATGCTCACCGCCTTGGGGCGCATGTCCATGACCGGTTACGTGCTGCAATCGGTGGCATTTATCTTCATCATGACCCCCTGGCTCCTGGGCATCGGTTCCGGGCAGTCCGTGGCTATAGTGGCGGCGACCGCGACCGGTATTTGGCTGGTCACTCTTGTCTTCGCCTACCTGTGGTCACTCACCGGCAACCGCGGACCAATAGAGATTGCCCACCGGAGCATTGGATACAAAAAGAATCGGGTGTATGGTGAAACCTCGCAACTAGCACCAGCTTCGTAACCATCAGTGCTCGCGCCCCAATGATGCTTTCCCCATGAATGTGGGGGAGTGGTTGGGGTGGCATCCCTGGGGTTCCGCAAGCTGATGGGTGCTAAAAACATGCGGGTATGGGTAATATGTGAAGATTTGCTGGGTGGGTATCTTCTGCCATGTCCGGTGGATATGCCAAAATATAAGTGACCAATAGGAGAAACATAACTAATGACGTATCCCGACAACCCACAACAACCACATAGCAATCCTTACGACAAAGCTTACCCAGTATCCCCATTCGAATCTGAACTACAACAACCGCAGCAACAGGCGCAACAACAGCAATCACCGCCGCAACCTCAACAGCAGATGCAGCAGCCGCAGTTACAACAACAACCCAATCAGTGGCAGCAGAATCAGCAGCAAGCCCCCTGGCAGGGGCCACCTATGCCACCGCAAGGGGCGTCGCAAAGCGGCGGCATGGGTGCGCAACCTGCGCAACCAAACACTATGGCTTACGGGCCGAACATGCAGCCGTCGCAGCAGGTCCCGTATACCACCAACCCCTATGCGCCCGCACCGATGGCAGTGGACCCGCAGAAAAAGAACTACCTGGGGATGGTCGCCATGATTATGGGGGTGCTATGTGTTCCCTCGCTGATACTCATATGGTGGTGGCCGCCCACTATTGCAATAGTGACCCTGGTGGTTTCCATTGTGGCATTTGTGCGCCGCAAAAACTATGTTGAGCAAAACCGCATGACCGGTTTTGCTATTACCGGCCTGGTGCTTTCCAGCGTATGCATCGCCATTATCGCTGTCGGATTTTTAATCTATGTGTGGGTAGAAGCAGCCGATAGCACCACCTATGACGATTATAATAATTACCGCAGCTATCTCCCCGACAACAGCCTCGAAGATGCCTAACGTTTAGTGCAAAGGCGAATAGACATTAGTATAAAACCACCCCCACCAGTTGGAAACCACAACCGGTGGGGGTGAAAATTTCCGCCAATAGCCTGGCGGTTAGTCGAGGTAATCCCGCAGCACCTGCGACCGTGACGGGTGCCGCAGCTTCGACATGGTCTTCGACTCGATCTGTCGAATCCGCTCCCGAGTCACCCCATACACCTGACCAATCTCATCCAGGGTGCGGGGCATGCCATCTGTTAACCCGAACCGCAGCTTCACCACGCCGGCCTCCCGCTCGGACAAAGTGTGCAATACATCCTGCAACTGGTCTTGCAGCAGGGTGAACGATACCGCATCCACCGCAATCACAGCCTCGGAATCCTCAATGAAGTCGCCCAGCTGGGAATCTCCCTCGTCACCAATGGTCTGGTCCAGCGAAATCGGCTCCCTGGCGTATTGCTGGATTTCCAACACCTTATCCTCGGTGATATCCATTTCCTTCGACAGCTCATATGGCGTGGGCTCCCGGCCCAAATCCTGCAATAGCTCCCGCTGAATCCGGCCGAGCTTATTAATAACCTCTACCATGTGCACCGGGATACGGATCGTCCGCGCCTGATCCGCCATGGCGCGCGTGATCGCCTGGCGGATCCACCACGTTGCATAGGTGGAAAACTTATAGCCCTTGGTGTAGTCGAACTTCTCCACCGCACGAATCAACCCCAGGTTGCCCTCCTGAATCAAATCCAGAAACGCCATGCCGCGGCCCGTGTACCGCTTCGCTAACGACACTACCAACCGCAGGTTGGCCTCCAGCAGGTGATTCTTCGCCTTCCGGCCATCCCGGGCAATTGCCCGCAAATCCCGCTTCACCGCAGGCGTCAGCTTCGCCTCTTTATCGCCGCTGCTGTAGGCTTTCTCCATCTGCTTCATGCGATAGTCCGCATACAGGCCCGCCTCGATGCGTTTCGCCAGCGACACCTCCTGCTCCGCATTCAGCAACGCAACCTTGCCGATCTGCTTGAGGTAGGCACGCACCGAATCCGCCGATGCGGTAAGCTCCGCATCCTTCCGGGCCTGCCGTAGCGCAGCCGACTCGTCCTCATCCCACACCGAGGAACTGTCTTCATCATCCTCGTCCACGGGTGGCATGGCATCGTCATCGTCGCTGAGGTGTGGATCTATGACCGCATCCTGATCGTCCTCATAACCATCCACATCGGAGTTACTCAGCCCATTGGCTAAATCAAAGTCGGAATCCGGCTCCAACAATGAATCCTCATCATCAATGAGGTCATCATCTATCTTGATCGACTTCGGTGCCACGGTTTGCTTCTTCGCGGCGGTCACCGCGGCCTTGCGGGTGGTTTTCTTCGCAGCGGTTTTCTTGGCCGCGGTCTTTTTCGCGGCAGTCTTTTTTGCCGTGGTCTTCTTGGCCGCGGTTTTCCGCGTGGTTTTCTTCGTCGCCTTCTTGGTAGTTTTCTTCGCGGTCTTCTTTGTGACCTTTTTCGCAGTTTTCTTGGCCGGTGCCGTCGGTGCATCGGCAGTAGCTGCGACATCAGCCGCCGCCGTCACCTTGGTTGCATCAGTTGCAGCCGCCTTTTTGGGGGCAGCTTTCCGAGTGGTCTTTTTTGCCGTGGTTTTTTTCGCTACACTCTTCTTCGCCGCGGTTTTCTTGGTGGTCTTCTTTGCCGCTGATCGACGCGCAGCAGGAGCAGCTGTGGTGGACTCTCCTGCACTAGCACCAGCGGCCGTGGCCTCCGGCGCGGCCGGAGCAGCGGTGCGCGGGGCTGCCTTGCGGGCAGTTGCCTTACGGGCGGTTTTCTTTGCAACCTTCTTGGTTGCCCGTTGTGGAGTGCCGCTTGAAGCCGCCCCCTCGGTGGAGCTGCCGCCAATGCGTGCGGTTGCGGAAGTATCTGAATTCTCAGTGGCTGCCACGTACGCCCTTTCGCCTGGAAAAATCATTGACTG
>CAUVMZ010000151.1:0-7321 GCA_963552855.1 uncultured Corynebacterium sp.
TACGTTATTGTGGACACCGCCGGTCGGTTGGGTATTGATGAAACCCTCATGACCCAGGCCCGGAATATTCGGGATGCCATTCAGCCGGATGAGGTGTTTTTCGTTATTGACGCCATGATCGGCCAGGATGCGGTGACTACCGCCGAGGCGTTCCGTGATGGTGTGGATTTCACCGGTGTGGTGTTGACCAAGCTTGACGGTGATGCCCGTGGTGGTGCCGCGTTGTCGATTCGGGAGGTGACCGGTAAGCCCATCATGTTCGCCTCTACCGGCGAAAAGATGACCGATTTTGATGTGTTCCACCCGGATCGGATGGCGAACCGGATTTTGGGCATGGGGGACGTGCTTACCCTGATTGAGCAGGCGGAGAAGTCTCTCGACCAGGAGCAGGCGTTAGAGACCGCGTCGAAGCTGTCCACCGGTGAGCTCACCCTGGAGGATTTCCTGAATCAGATGTTGATGATTCGGAAGATGGGGCCCATCGCTAACCTGCTGAAGATGCTGCCGGGGGGTTCGCAAATGTCTGCGATGGCGGACATGATAGATGAGAAGCAGTTGGATCGGGTGCAGGCGATTATTCGGGGCATGACGCCGCTGGAGCGGAATAATCCGAAGATTTTGAATGCGTCGCGTCGGCGGCGGATCGCTAACGGTTCCGGGGTGACGGTGACGGAGGTCAACCAACTCATCGAACGGTTCTTCGAGGCGAAGAAGATGATGGGGCAGATGGCGAACCAGATGGGGCTCGGCGGTGGCCGGAGCGCCACGAAGAAGAAGCCCAAGGGCCGGAAGGGCAAGAACGGCAAGCGTCGGCCCCCGAAGCAGTCCCGCGGCGGCGGTATGCCGAACATGGGGGGTATGCCGGGCATGGGTGGTGGCATGCCAAGCATGGCGGAGTTGCAGAAAATGCAGGAGCAGCTTGGTGGTGGCGGCATGCCTCCGATGCCTAAGGGGCTTGAGGGCGTTGACTTAAATAATCTCGATTTCAGTCAGGTGGATAAGAAAAAGAAACGGCCACGTTAGTGACGCTTTTCGACGCCGAACCTCCCGGCGTCGAAAAGCTTTTTAGTGTAAAAAGGCCTGTATGAGCACACACCTAACCGGGCTCACCTCCGCCGAGGCTGCCGACCGGCTGGAGCGCTTCGGGCCCAATCAGCTACGCGCGCAAAAAACCGAGCCGCAGTGGCGTAAATTTCTCCGCCAATTCCAAGACCCCCTCGTCTACCTGCTGTTTATTGCCATGGGGATTTCCCTGGGTGCCTGGATCGTGGAGGGGGCCACTGGCGCGCCCATTGATGTTATTGTTATCGCCATCATTGTGATCGCTAACGCTATTTTGGGGTACACCCAGGAGGCGAAGGCCGCCGACGCGGTGGCTGCTTTGGCGAAAATGACCGCGGCGAATTCCACTGTGATGCGTGACGGTAAACAACAAACCATCCCCTCCCATAATCTGGTTCCCGGCGACGTGCTTCTCCTGGCCGAGGGCGACGCCGTGGGTGCGGATGCAACCCTCATTGAGGCCACCGACCTGTATATTCAGGAGGCGGCGCTCACCGGCGAATCCGAGGCCGTCCATAAAACCCCCGAGCCGGTAGCTGACGACGCGCCCCTGGGGGAGCGCACCAACACCGTGTTTAAGGGCACCGCGGTGGTGCGCGGCGTGGGGGTCGCCGAGGTGCAGCATACCGGCATGGACACGCAAATGGGTTCCATCGCCACCATGCTGGCGGACACCGAGCAGGACCAAACCCCGCTCAATAAGGAAATCACCGAAGTGTCGAAAATGCTTGGCCTGCTGGTGGTGGGTATCGCCATTGTGGTCATGGCGGCCCTGATCCTCATTAATGGGGCGCGCACCCCGGAGGAAATGGTGCAGATCCTCATTCTGGGCGTATCCCTGGCAGTTGCCGCCGTCCCCGAGGGGCTGCCGGCAATCCTGTCGCTGGTGCTGGCCATTGGGGTGCAGAAGCTTGCCAAACATAATGCGGTGATGAAGAACCTGCCTTCGGTGGAGACCCTGGGGTCGGCCAGCGTGATTTGTTCCGATAAGACCGGCACCCTCACTAAGAACGAAATGACGTTGCAGCAGGTGGTCACGGCCTCCGGCACCACGCTGCTTGGCGGGACCGGCTATGATCCCACCGGCACGGTCACGGATACCACCAGTGACGTGGCCCGCGACGAGGCGTGCCAGGCGGTGATGGCCGGCGCGGTCGCCAATAATGCCCAACTCGACCGCGCCGAGGACGGCACCTGGGAGATCGTGGGTGACCCCACCGAGGCGGCCTTCCTTGTGGCCCTCCCCAAGTTTGGCGCGGACGTCGCCGAAAACACCCCTGGCAGGGACGAACGGGTGAGCGAAAATCCGTTCTCCTCGGAACGGAAAATGATGTCCGTCACCACGGTAGACCGCCTGTATGCGAAGGGTGCACCGGACATTCTGCTCGAACTGTGCACCACGGAACTGCGTGGGGGAGTGGCGGAACCGCTCACCGATGAGCGGCGCGCCAGCATCCACGAGGCCATCACCGGGCTGTCCGCCCAGGGCTTCCGCACCCTCGGGGTGGCCCGCCGCGACGGCAACGATCCGGCGGAAGAAAACCTGATGTTCCTGGGGGTGGCGGGGATCATGGACCCGCCGCGCAGCGAGGCCCGGGACGCCATCGCCGAGGCCCATCGGGCGGGGATCCGTACCATTATGATTACCGGCGACCACCCGGTGACAGCGGCCAGCATCGCCCACAGCCTGGGCATTGATGCCGGACCCGGCGGCAGCGTGGCCGCGGGCGACACCGGGGAAACCAGCGTGGGGAAGGCCGTCACCGGTCGGGAGATCGACGCCATGAGCGAGGAAGAATTCCGGGCGGCAGTAGCCACCACCAACGTGTACGCCCGGGTGGCGCCCGCCCACAAGCTGCGGATCGTGGACGCCCTGCAAGACGAGGGCAATATTGTGTCCATGACCGGCGACGGGGTGAACGATGCCCCCGCGCTGAAAAGCGCCGACATTGGGGTGGCCATGGGCATCACCGGCACGGAGGTGACAAAAGAAGCCGCCACCATGATCCTCACCGACGACAACTACGCCACCATCGTGTCCGCGGTGGAGCAGGGCCGTGCCACCTTCGACAACATTCGAAAATTCTTGCGGTACCTATTGAGTTCGAACATGGGTGAGGTCGCCACCGTGTTCGGTGGGGTAGTGCTGGCCGCCCTACTGGGGCTCACCACCGGCGAAGGCGGGGTAGTGCTGCCGCTACTGGCAACCCAAATTTTGTGGATCAACCTCATCACCGACTCCGGCCCGGCCCTCGCAATGGGCGTGGACCCCACCGACGAATCCGTCATGAACCGCCCGCCCCGCAATATGGCCGACCGGATCATCAACAAAGCCATGTGGTGGCGAGTCATCTACATCGGGGTCATCATGGGCCTGGTCACCCTGCTCAGCATCGACATGTTCTACCCGGGCGGCCTAATAGCCGGCTCGGATAGCTTGGATACCGCCCGGACCGTGGGATTCACCACGCTCGTGCTGGCCCAACTCTTCAACGCCCTCAACTCCCGCTCCGAAACCCAAAGCGCATTCCACCACATGACCAGCAACCGGTGGCTGTGGTACGCCATCGGGTTGGGTGTGGCACTGCAAATCATGGTGGTGCACGTGCCATTCCTCCAAACAGCATTCGGCACCACGGCACTCGACCCACTCCACTGGGCGGTTGCCATCGGCATGGCATCCATCGTGTTGTGGGCGGAAGAACTATCGAAGCTGGTGCGCCGCCAACTAGCAGAACCGGTCGCAGACACCGCCCCGGCCGCGGCGTCGCAAAGCACATAAAAGTTGACGCGGACAGTGAAAATAGCATACAGTGTTCAGGTTCCTGCGATTACACCGCCCCTGACCCCGGTCAGCCGGTCTGTCACATCGCAGATAAAACCCAAAAGGGCTGAACCGGCCGCGCAACCCGTGCGGCGCCTGTACTACCCAGTGACATAAAGGAACCATCATGGCAGTCAAAATTAAACTCCAGCGGCTAGGCAAAATCCGCAACCCCCAATACCGTGTCGTGATCGCCGACGCCCGCACCCGCCGCGACGGCAAGGTCATCGAAAACATTGGCATCTACCACCCCAAAGAAAACCCCTCGCTGATTCGTATCAACTCCGAGCGGGCCCAATACTGGTTGGGCGTGGGCGCACAGCCGACCGACCCGGTACTTGCACTGCTGAAGATCACCGGCGACTGGCAGAAGTTCAAGGGCCTGCCAGGTGCCGAAGGTAAACTCCGGGTCGCCCCGGAAAAGCCCTCCAAGCAGGAACTTTTCAACAAGGCACTGGCCGAGGCCAACGAAGGTCCTAGCCTCCAAGACGTGGTAGAAAAGGCCCGCAAGTCGAAGGAAGAAAAGGCAGTGAAGGCCGCCGCTGAAATCGCCGCAGCCGAAGAAGCATCCGAATAACCTTATCGACGCTTCAGCTTGAGCGCACAAGCCCCCGTCCACTATCAGGCGGGGGCTTTTCGACGCCGGTTCCAGCGGGGGAGCGGCTCAACTATGCCGCTTCCCTTGGGCACACCGCAACGAAAACATGCTGGAAAACCTGTCATCTATTTCCAAAGATATCGTTAACGCATTGCTATGAAGCACCACGATGCGGCCATCATCAGCCAACTCGAAACAATACATCACCCTTGTGACCCGAACCTTCCCGGGCGGGTGAAACTCCAGCCACAGATTCAGGTTATGAGACCCGCAAGCATAAAAATAATTGCGGATCGTCATCCTCCCATTGACGAGACAATTAGCCCAATACCGAACCGTCGCCAAACCCTCACCACAATACGGGACACTGGTGAGCCGAGCGTCAGGATGAAAACACTCAACAATTCCCGCCATGTCCTGCGCATTCACCGCATCAACAAACGCGGCTATCTTGGGAGGAATCCGATCCAGGTCGGCCACGGATGACCTAACGGTCCTCGCCAGTCAACATGGTGAGCAGAAACACGCTGCCCGCCGGGTCCGCATCCTCGGGGCAATCCACCCGATGCCGCACATGCTGATCCACATGCATCATCGTGCCCGGCGTCAACGTGGTCACCTCATCACCAACCGTAAACGTCACACGCCCCGTGATCGCCTGCACAAAAATCGGGTGGGCCGCTTCATGATCCGGCAACACTTGGCCGGGCAGAAACGTAAAAAGAATCAGATTTGCACGATTTCCCTGAAGCACCCGCTTCACCGCTGGCCGCTGCTTCCCGGGCTGCGGCTCGGGGGCCTGCGCCACCAGGTCGATTGTTGCGGCGGTGCCCGACTGCTCGGCGTCGCCAAAGGTCTCAGGAGAGTTTACTGGAATATTCGTCATGGCATCTAGTGTAAAACAGATTGTCCGATGGTTTCTCCACTGTGGCGACCGGTTGCTAAGCTCAATGCTCATGGAGCTAATAATTGGGCGCGTCATCAAGGCGCACGGTATACGGGGGGAAGTCGTGGTCGACCCCACCACCGACGAACCGGACATCCGCTACGCGCCGGGGACGGTCCTGCACGGCAAGCAGGGCAAGCGGGAACACACGCTCACCGTGGCCCATGCCCGCCCCCACCAGGGGCGATTATTGGTGACCTTCGACGAGGTGCCGGACCGTACAGCCGCGGAATCATTGCGCGGCACCCAGTTTTGGGCGGAACAGTTAAACATTGATGACGATGAGGAAGGCTTCTACGACCATGACCTGACGGGGCTGCGGGTCATTCACGAGGGTGCGGAGATCGGTACGGTGACCGGGGTCATGTCCGGCCCGGCCGGCACTATTCTGGAGGTGGAGCTTGCCGGCGGCAAGCAGGCGTTGGTGCCGTTCGTGTTTGACATTGTTCCCGACGTTGACCTTGAGGCCGGCACGTGCACAATCACCCCGCCGGACGGATTATTGGACATATAAGAATATGCGCATTGATATCGTTACGATTTTTCCCGAGTATGTAGAGCCCCTGCGGCATGCCCTGTTGGGGAAGGCGTTGGAGCAAGGAATCCTGTCCGTTGGCGTGCATGACCTGCGGGATTGGGCGCATGATGTGCACAAGTCGGTGGACGACACTCCCTGTGGTGGTGGCCCCGGCATGGTGATGAAACCCACGGTGTGGGGTCCCGCGTTGGATGATATTGCCTTGGGTGCTGTTGCCGGGAAAGAGTTGGATTCGGCCGCGCCGCACCGTGATACCCGCACCTACGTCGGCGAGGTAGACGATGCCGCGGATTTGCCGTTGCTGTTGGTTCCCACACCCGCTGGTACTCCGTTCACCCAAGCGGACGCGCAGGCCTGGGCCAAGGAGTCCCACATTGTGTTCGCCTGCGGCCGCTACGAGGGCATCGACCAGCGGGTCATCGAGGATGCGGCGAAGCGCTACCGGGTGCGGGAGGTGTCCATCGGCGACTATGTGCTCATCGGTGGGGAGGTGGCGGTGCTCGTGATCGCCGAAGCCGTGGTGCGGTTGATTCCTGGGGTGTTGGGCAATAAGCGCAGCCACCAGGAAGATAGTTTTTCCGATGGCCTGTTGGAGGGCCCGTGCTACACGAAGCCGCGGGTGTGGCGGGACCTGGAGGTTCCCGAGGTGCTGTTTTCCGGCGACCATAAGCGGATCGACCGGTGGCGCCGCGACCAGTCCTTGCTGCGCACCAAACAGGTTCGCCCCGAGCTGCTTAAGCGGGTGGTTTTAGACGAGGACGACACCATGACGCTGTACAGTCGACCCATCAGCACCGACATGAATATCCTGGTCACCAGGTCGGAATGGCAAAAGATTGCCCCCAAGTTGCCGAAGAAGCTTTCGAAGAACGGCTATCGGGTGTTGGCGATCCATGCGGAGGAAATCAATTTAAGCTGCGAGCCGGATAACATGCTGGTTTCCGAGTATGAGCAGGCCGAAGGCCACCCGCCGGTGAGCGAGATTCTGCACCGCGTCATCATCCACGGGGTTACCGCCCTTCCGCTTGTCGACGCCACTAAAGCCGTGACCCAAGCCCTGCCAAAGGGAACCTATTGGTATGGGACCTCCCTGGAGGGAACCTTGGACCCCGAGGTCACAGCCTTTTGCGCCTGGCAGGGGTAGAATATATACATTGAAACCTGGCACACCTTACTTGGATTGCATGAGGAAGCTTATTCGGTTGCTGGGAAAACTCATCTACACCAACGGGCGAAAATCAGAAAGAATATGTCATTTAGCTTGGTCTTCCTTACTTACAGAGATTAATCATGTTTGGGGACGTTGAATAAGCTTCCTGGTAAACGGTCACCCCCGAAAGAATTAAGAAAACT
>CAUVMZ010000152.1:0-7126 GCA_963552855.1 uncultured Corynebacterium sp.
CCCTGTGGTCGGCCTTCGGGTGGCGGCTCTGGCCGGTGCAAGCCGGACTGGTGCTAGGTGCCGTCGGCCTTGGGGCTCTCGCCTCGCTTATCGACGCCACCTGGGGGTATGTGATTGGTGTGGGCTGTGCCCTCCTCTTGGCCTTGGTGTTTTGGGCCAAGGTGGCATTATCGCCGGATCACCAGGCCCCCTGCCATCCCCTGGTCCGGGACCTGCCCCGGACCGGAATGGTGGAGTTCATCATGCTCCTCATGATCGTTTCCGCGGGAGCAGCCCCGATCCTGGTGCTGCTCCGTTAACCCGCTAGTGTGTTAGTCCTCGGCGGCGTGCCGGGGAGTCACCGAGTCGCTGGTGCTGGTGCCGGCGGCGGAGTCGGATGCCCCCACCGGCTTGGCCTCCACGGCGGCCGGGGCCGTGGCCTGCAATTCTAATTCCTCCGGCAGCGGCTTCGGCCGGGGGGTGAACACGAACGTGGCCTTGTCGTTGTGCTTGGCATCGCCATCCCAACCCTCAACATCCACGGTGACAATCTCACCCGCGCCGACCTCACCGAAGAGGATTTTTTCACTCAACACGTCTTCAATTTCGCGCTGAATCGTGCGACGCAGCGGCCGGGCACCCAACACCGGGTCGAAACCACGGGCGGCCAGCAGATTCTTGGCCTGCTCCGTGAGCTCGATGCCCATGTCCTTGGCAGCCAGGGCCTTTTCGACACGGCCCACCAGCAGGTCGACCATTTCCACAATCTGCTCCTTGGTGAGCTGGTGGAACACCACAATGTCGTCGATACGGTTGAGGAATTCGGGGCGGAAGTGCTTCTTCAACTCGTCATTGACCTTGTTCTTCATGCGCTCATACTGGCCGTCAGCATCATGCTCACCAACCGCACTGAAGCCCATGCCCACAGCCTTGGAGATGTCTTGGGTACCAAGGTTGGAGGTGAAGATCAGGACCGTATTCTTGAAGTCGACAATGCGACCTTGGCCGTCGGTAAGCCGACCGTCTTCCAGCACCTGGAGGAGGGTGTTGTAGATTTCCTTGTGAGCCTTCTCAATCTCGTCGAAAAGCACCACGGAGAACGGCTTACGCCGCACCTTTTCGGTAAGCTGGCCGCCCTCTTCGTAGCCAACATAGCCGGGGGGTGCACCGAACAGGCGGGAGGCGGTGAACCGGTCGTGGAACTCACCCATGTCGATCTGGATCAGGGCGTCATCCTCACCAAACAGGAAATTCGCAAGCGCTTTCGAAAGCTCGGTTTTACCCACACCGGAGGGGCCGGCGAAAATAAACGAACCGGAGGGACGCCGCGGATCCTTCAGGCCGGCGCGGGTGCGGCGAATTGCCCGGGACACCGCCTTGACCGCATCCTCCTGACCAATGATGCGCTTATGCAGCTCATCCTCCATATTGAGCAGACGGGAGGACTCTTCCTCGGTGAGCTTGAACACAGGAATCCCGGTCCAGTGGGCTAACACCTCGGCGATTTGCTCCTCGCCCACCTCGGCAATGTCATCGAGCTCCCCGGCGCGCCACTGCTTTTCCTTCTCGCGGCGCTCTTCGGTCAACTGGCGCTCCTGATCACGCAACCCGGCGGCCTTTTCGAAATCTTGTGCGTCGATGGCGGCCTCTTTTTGCCGCCGCACCTTGGTGATCCGCTCGTCCATTTCCCGAATGCCCTCGGGGGCGGTCATGCGTTTGATGCGCATGCGGGCGCCAGCCTCGTCGATGAGGTCGACGGCCTTATCCGGCAGGAACCGGTCGTTGATGTACCGGTCGGACAGGTTCGCGGCGGCAGTCAGGGCACCATCGGTGATCGACACCCGGTGGTGGGCCTCATACCGGTCCCGCAGGCCCTTCAGAATATTGATCGTCATTTCCACGGAGGGCTCGGGCACCTGCACCGGCTGGAACCGGCGCTCTAGGGCAGCATCCTTTTCAATATGCTTGCGGTACTCGTCGAGGGTGGTGGCGCCAATGGTTTGCAGCTCGCCGCGGGCTAGCTTGGGCTTCAGCAGGGAGGCGGCGTCAATGGCACCCTCGGCCGCGCCTGCACCAACCAGGGTGTGGATTTCGTCAATGAACAGGATAATGTCGCCGCGCTGGTTAATTTCCTTTAACACCTTCTTCAGGCGTTCTTCGAAATCACCACGGTAGCGGGAGCCAGCCACCAGCGACCCCAGGTCCAGGGAATACACCTGCTTGTCCTTGAGAGTTTCCGGGACTTTGCCGTTCACGATGTCTAATGCAAGGCCTTCCACCACGGCGGTTTTACCCACGCCGGGTTCGCCGATGAGCACCGGGTTGTTCTTGGTGCGCCGGCTCAGCACCTGCATGATGCGTTCGATTTCTTGTTCCCGGCCCACCACGGGGTCGAGTTTGCCTTCCTTGGCGGCCTGGGTGAGGTTCCGGCCGAACTGGTCCAACACCAGGGAGGTGGAGCGCTCGCCGGCACCGCGGGAGCCACGGGAGCTGGAAGCACCGGGGCCCGCACCAGCACCGATAGCGTCATTACTGTCGTTGGAGGTGTTTTCGGGGCTGTCGCCGCCTTCGTAACCGGACAGTAATTGGATAACCTGCTGCCGCACGCGGGGCAGGTCGGCGCCAAGCTTCACCAGCACCTGGGCGGCCACGCCTTCGCCCTCGCGGATGAGGCCAAGCAGGAGGAATTCGGTGCCAATGTATTTATGGCCCATTTGCAGGCCTTCGCGCAGGGATAGTTCCAGAACTTTCTTAGCGCGGGGGGTAAAAGGAATATGGCCTACCGGAGGCTCGGTACCTTGGCCAATAATTTCTTCTACTTCTTGACGCACGGCTTCCAAAGAAATGCCCATGGATTCCAGGGCTTTAGCGGCCACGCCTTCGCCTTCGTGAATGAGGCCAAGCAGGATGTGCTCGGTGCCGATGTAATTGTGGTTGAGACCGCGTGCCTCTTCTTGTGCCAACACAATGACGCGGCGAGCACGGTCGGTAAAACGCTCGAACATGTTCACTTCCTAAGCTGTACTAATAGTTGTAATGTTCCCAACTCTATAGCGGTTCATAATTTTGAACCAGCTTATGAGACATGCCGCACGTCAAAGCCCCCAATTTTTTCGCTATTTGCGCTGGTGATTGGGGGTTTTTGTTGGTGTACGCCTGTAGCGAACAGCTGCTAGTTTTTGGCTTGTTTAATGAAGAAGCTTAATAGTACAGCTACTACAGCCAAAATGGTGGCGACCAGGAATGCACTGGTTGTGCCGTGGGCTGTTGCGTCGACAAGCGGAGCACCGGCTGTCACCTTGCTGTTTGTTTGCTGAGTGAGCACCGCGACGAGAATAGCGACCCCGATAGCGCTGGCGAGTTGCTGCGCGGTGGATAGGGTGGCGGAACCGTGGCTGTACAGGTGTGTGGGCAGGCTGCTTAACGACGCGGTGTACAGCGGGGTGATGCTGAACGCAATGCCGACCTCAAATAGCACATACAGCAAGGCCATGGCGATGGGACCAAACCGCTGGTAGGCGGCCCACGTGAGAAGCCCGGTGCTGATGGCCACGACAATAATGCCGGGGATCATGAGGGGTCGAACCCCAACCCGGTCGTAGAGCCGACCAATAAAGGGGGCGGCAAGACCCTGAAGTAGCCCGCCGGGCATGACCACCAGGCCGGACACCGCCGTAGTGACCAGTATGGCTTTTTGCAGGTAGATGGGCAGCACGGTGACCAGCCCCAGAAGCAAGCCAAAGATCACCATGACGAGGACGATTGCGATAGCAAAACCCGGGACCGCGAAAACCCGCAGGTCCAGGAAAGCCTGATCGCGTTTGCCCAGGCTGAGCTGCCGCAGCACGAATGCGACGAGCGCAATAATGGCGGCCACCCCCACAATGATAGGGATGAAACTGCCGGCCATGAGGGTTTCAATGTCGCTGAGCGCGTAGACGAGCCCGCCAAACCCGATAGCAGCCAATGGCACCGATATGATGTCGAATGGTTTTTCGGTGGATTCCCCCACGTTACTAATATATTTCACCCCCACCAGTAGGTTGAATACCACGAATGGGACCATGAACCAGAAGATGAAATGCCAGCTGAAATAGTTGAGGATGAACCCGGACACGGTGGGGCCGAACGCGGGGGCAAGCGAAATCACGACGGACATCATGCCCACGAAGGAACCGCGCATGCTGGGGGGCACCACATTCATGACGGTGGTCATGAGCAGGGGCATAATCAGCGCGGTTCCGGCGGCTTGCAGCACCCGGCCACCCAGCAGCACTAGGAAGATGGGGGCAAGGGCCGCCACCAGGGTGCCGCCCAGGAAGAACACGAAGGCGGTGATAAAGACTTGCCTGGTGGTGAGCCGCTCGATAATAAACCCGGTGGTGGGGATCACGACCGCCATGGTGAGCATGAAGCCGGTGGTGAGCCATTGCGCGGTGGCGGCGGTCACCCCGAAGCTGTCCATGATGACCGGCAGCGCCACCGATAGCGTGGTCTCGTTCAGCAGCATCACAGTTGCGGCAAGCACGAGGGTTCCGAGCACAAGCTTGGATTCCCTGGTGAGCCCCGGATTGTCCATGTCCATATATTTCCTTTCTGCCTTCTATCCAGTTAAACAGTACGCGTGCCACTGGGTATCCCCGAAATAGTCCACGCTTTTCGACGCCTACCCCAGCGCGTGGGGCAGGCTCCAGATCTCCGGACCTCCAGGGATACAGAGCCGCGGGTAGTGTGCTGCGATATTGGACAAAACAGGGCTCGGGGCCGGCCCAAAACTCAGATAACGCAGCACACTACTTGTCAGACAAGCAGGGTCGGATGGAAACCCCCGACCACCGGGCATCCCTAACCTCGCTCCCGGGCACTGTGCTGCGATATTGGGCAGAATAGGGCTCAAGGCCGGCCTGAAATCCAGATATCGCAGCACAGTGCCCGGTGTGCAACGCCGCCCACAAAAAGCACCCCACCACGGGGATGGGGTGCCCACGCTTGCAGCGTCGTAAAGCGGAGGGCTAGCTGTCGCGCTCGGGCTTCACCAGGGGGAACAACACGGTTTCGCGAATGCCCAAACCGGTCAGTGCCATGAGCAGACGATCAATGCCCATGCCCGTGCCCGCGGTCGGCGGCATGCCCTGCTCCATGGCGGCCAGGAAATCCTCGTCCAACACCATGGCCTCCTCATCGCCACCTGCAGCCAGACGGGCCTGATCCTCGAAGCGCTCGCGCTGAATCACCGGGTCAACAAGTTCAGAATAACCGGTAGCCAGTTCGAACCCGCGAACATACAAATCCCACTTCTCTGTCACCCCCGGCTCACTCCGGTGCTGGCGGGTCAAGGGGGAGGTCTCCACCGGGAAATTCCGCACAAAGATCGGCCCTTCCAGCTGATCCTCACACAGCAACTCCCACAGCTCCTCCACCAGCTTGCCGTGGCCCCAACCACCCTTGGCCGGCACATCCAAGCCCACGGCGTCCGCAATCTCGCGCAACTCAGTCACGGTCGAATTCACCGTCACCTCGGGCTGACCTGGAAACTTCCGCTGCAATGCCTCATTGAGCGACGGGTACATTTCAATCGTGGGCCACTCCGCACCACCCAAATCGTATTCGGAACCATCGGCCAACGTCACCGTCGTGGAACCAAAAACCTCCATGGCAATATCCTGGATTAGGTTCTTAATGAGCTCGGCACAATCATCGTAGGTGCCCCACGCCTGGTAGGTCTCCAGCATGGCGAACTCCGGGGAGTGGGAGGAATCCACACCCTCATTACGGAAATTCCGATTCACCTCGAAAACCCGTTCGATACCACCGACAACGCAGCGCTTTAAATACAGCTCCGGGGCGATCCGCAGATACAGATCAATATCGAGCGCATTCGAATGCGTCACAAACGGCCGGGCCGCCGCACCACCATGCAAAGTCTGCAACATGGGGGTTTCCACCTCCAGGAACCCCTGGGACTCCAAATAATTCCGCAGCGCCCGCATCACCTTAATCCGGGTCAGAGCGTTCTCCCGCGCCTTCTCCCGCATAATCAGATCCGTGTAGCGATGCCGCACCCGCATGTCCTCACTCATATCGGCGAACGCCACCGGCAACGGCCGCAGGGCCTTCGCCGCCATATGCCACGACGAAGCCAGCACTGACAGCTCACCCCGCTTCGACACAATCACCCGGCCTCGCACCGACACGATGTCGCCCAAATCCACATCCGACTTCCACGCCGCCAACAAATCCGGGCCCACCTCAGCCAACGACAGCATTGCCTGAATCTGCGTGCCACTCCCCTCCTGGATGGTGGCAAAGCACAACTTGCCGGTGTTACGAATAAACAACACCCGGCCGGCAATCGCCACCTCATCCGTGGTCTCATCCCCGGCCCGCAAATATGTCACCGGTGCAGCATGGGCAGGAGTCGACTCCGGCTCGTTCTCCCCCTCGGCCAACACCACATACTTATCCCGCAAATCAGTGATAGAGATTGTGCGATCCACAATCACCGGGTACGCCTCACCACCGGATTGAAGCAACTTCTCCCGTTTCTCCCGACGGATCCGTTGCTGCTCCGGCATCTGGCGATTCTTTGAAGTTTGATTTGCGTCAGTCACGCAATTAAACAATAGTGCACCTAGCACATTTCACCAACACCCCACAGCAACAGCCGCAGCTCATTAAACTAATAAGCATGATTACTGTCTGCGGCGAAGGCCTTGTTGATCTCGTACCCGTCAATTCCTCAACCCACACCAATCCCCGATTACTTCCCCTGACGCCAGCCCTCGGTGGCGGCCCGTTTAACGTCGCCATCACCGCGGCCCGCCAAGGAGAACCCACCCAATTTCTTTCCCGCGTATCCACAGATAATTTCGGTGACGCCCTCATCGACCGCCTCACCAGCGAAAATGTTGACACCTCCCTGGTGCAGCGCGGCCAAGAACCCACCACCTTAGCCGTCACCTCCCTCAACCCCGACGGTAGCGCCTCCTACTCCTTCTATATCGACGGCACCGCCGACCGGCTTGTTGACCCGCCCACCGACCTCACCACCGACATCGCCTGCTTCGGCACCGTCTCCCTCGCCCTCGAACCCGGCGCCTCCCGCTACGCCACCCTCTTGAAAAACCTGCACCGCGACGGCACATTC
>CAUVMZ010000153.1:0-7079 GCA_963552855.1 uncultured Corynebacterium sp.
GGGCTGTGGGTTCGGCCCAGGGTGGGCATGATACCGTGCACCCACAGTTGGGGACAATTGATGATTTTAAGACCCTGTTGCGGTATGCGAAGAAGCTGGGGTTGGAGGTTGCGATTGATTTGGCGTTGCAGGCGGCACCGGATCACCCGTGGGCAGTAGAGCATCGGGATTTCTTCACGGCGCAGCCGGATGGCACGATCGCGTATGCGGAAAATCCACCGAAAAAATACCAGGATATTTATCCGCTGAATTTTGATAATGATCCCACGAAGATCTATGCGGAGATCTACAAGATGGTGATGTTCTGGGTGGAGATAGGAGTGACCACGTTCCGGGTGGATAACCCGCACACGAAGCCGGCAAATTTCTGGCAGTGGTTGATCTCGAAGGTGCATGAGACGAACCCGGATATTATTTTCTTGGCGGAGGCGTTTACCCGCCCGGCGCGGCTGTATGGGTTGGCGAAGGTGGGGTTCTCCCAGTCGTACACGTATTTCACGTGGAAGACTTCGAAGTATGAGCTGACCCGGTTCGCCGAGGAGATTGCGGCGATGAGTGACGTGTGCCGGCCGAATCTGTTTGTGAACACGCCGGATATTTTGCACGCCTCGTTGCAGTATGGTGGGCGCGCTATTTTCGCCATTCGGGCGGCGCTGGCTGCTACAATGTCACCGCTGTGGGGCGTGTATTCGGGCTATGAGTTGTTTGAGAATCAGGCGGTTGCCCCGGGTTCGGAAGAGTATTTGGATTCGGAGAAATACCAGTTGCGGCCCCGGGATTTCGAAGCAGCGCTGAATAATGGTGATTCGTTGGAGCCGTATATTGCGACGTTGAATAAGATTCGGCGGGAGCATCCGGCGTTGCAGCAGCTGCGGCAGATTCATTTCCACCACGCCCCGAACGACAACATCATTGCGTACAGCAAAGTGGATCCGGTCACCGGTGACGCGATTTTGGTGGTGGTCAATTTGGATCCGCACCACGACCAGGAGACGGTGTTGGAGTTGGATATGTCACAAATTGGGCAGTCACAGGATGCGTCGTTTACGGCCCATGATCTTGTGACCGGCCGGGACTTCCCGTGGTATGCCCGAACGTTTGTTCGGCTCAGCCCGTGGGGTGATGTGGCCCATATTTTGCAATTACCGAAGGTTGAGGGCACAGCGTTAGCGAAGATCCGCGAGCGGGCTGTCAACGACTATCGCGCCTAATTTTTAGCTTTTCGACGTTGGGACGGCGTCGAAAAGCGCAATAAGCGGTGTATCTCACGTAAATTTTTCGTCCAAAATATGTGGTGGCTACGGTAGCGTGAAGGGTGAAGCGTGGCCAAAACATACCGAATTTTTTCTATTAGAGAGGCTTGGTTACATGAGCTCCCCTATCACTGACCCGAACCACCCGTTGTATTTCAACGACCACAATCGGGCCCTACTAACCCAATGCCGGCATTATGATCCGCATTCGATCTATGGCTGGCACCCCATGGAAGAAGGCGGTGCAGTGTTCCGCACCCGCCAGTTAAACGCTAAAAAGGTGGAACTTATCACACCCGATGGTGGCAGCATTGAGCTGGAGCCGTTGGGGGACGATATTTTTGGCACGGTTTTGACCGGCGAGAACACTGGTGGCGGGCATAAACTCCGCATTACCTGGAATAATGACATCACTACCGAAACGTATGACGCCTACAGCTTCTGGCCCACCCTGGGCGAGTTGGATATGCATCTGATTCGTGAGGGTCGGCATGAGCGCCTGTGGGACGTATTAGGGTCGCATGTGCGTGAGATCGAGACCGATAATTTCGGCCCGGTCAAGGGCACGAGTTTTGCGGTGTGGGCACCAAACGCCGCTGGTGTGGCGGTTATTGGTGATTTCTGCGGTTGGAACCCAAACCAGTTCCCCATGCGCAGCCTGGGGAGCTCCGGTATTTGGGAGATCTTCATTCCCGGCGTGGGCGAGGGTGAGGTGTATAAATATGCCATCCACACGCAGGAGGGGTGGCGACTGGACAAGGCCGACCCGTTGGCCCGCCGCACCGAAGTCCCACCCCGCACCGGTTCCATTGTGACCGAGTCACACTACGAGTGGCAGGACAAGGAGTGGTTAGAAAAGCGGGACAAAGCACAGCACGATGTGGAGCCCATGAGTATCTACGAGGTGCATTTGGGTTCGTGGCGGGAAGACTTGGGCTATAAGGAGCTCGCTACCGAACTGGTGGCGTATGTGAAGGAGATGGGCTATACGCATGTCGAATTCCTCCCCGTTGCCGAGCACCCGTTCGGCGGCTCGTGGGGTTATCAGGTCACCGGCTACTACTCCCCCACCGCCCGCTGGGGCACCCCCGATGAATTGCGTGAGCTTGTCGACGCATTCCACGCGGAAGGCATTGGCGTCATCATGGACTGGGTGCCCGCCCACTTCCCGAAGGACGATTTCGCGCTGGGCCGGTTCGACGGCCGGGCCGTCTACGAGCACCCCGACTGGCGGCGGGGCGAGCAGAAAGACTGGGGCACCTATGTGTTCGACTTCGGCCGCAATGAGGTGCGTAACTTCCTGGTGGCCAACGCCCTCTACTGGCTGGAAGAATTCCACATGGATGGCCTGCGGGTGGATGCTGTGGCATCCATGCTGTACCTCGACTACTCCCGCGAAGACGGTGAATGGCTGCCTAACCAGTACGGTGGGCGGGAAAACCTGGATGCGGTGCAGTTCCTCCAGGAAATGAACGCCACCGTGCATAAATATCATGAGGGTGTGCTCACCATTGCGGAGGAATCTACTTCCTGGCCGGGCGTGACCGCCCCCACCGAATACAACGGTTTGGGCTTCAACCTGAAGTGGAACATGGGGTGGATGAACGACACCCTGGAATATTATTCCAAGGATCCGGTTCACCGCTGCTACCACCACAACGAAATCACCTTCGCCATGGTGTACGCCTACTCGGAGCACTATATTCTGCCGTTCAGCCACGACGAGGTGGTGCACGGCAAGGGTTCCTTGTGGGAGCGCATGCCGGGTGACGCCTGGAACAAGGCTGCGGGGCTGCGTACTCTCTATGCGTTCATGTATGCGCATCCGGGTAAGAAACTCCTCTTCCAAGGCCAGGAATTCGGCCAGGTGATGGAGTGGAACGAAAGCCGCCCTGTCGAATGGGAGAACCTGACCGGCTGGGAAGGCGAATTCCATGTGGCTATTTCCCAACTGGTGAAGGATTTGAACACTCTCTACCAAGAGAATCCGGCCCTGTTCACCCAGGACAATACGCCGGATGGTTTCGCCTGGACCAAGTCGGATGATGCGGAGAATAATATTTTGTCCTTCGTCCGCTATGGTTCCGACGGGGAGAAATTGTTGTGCGTGTTCAACCTGGGTGGCACCTCCCAACTGTCTTACAAGCTGGGGGTTCCCGAATCCGGTTTCTGGAAGTGCATCATGAACACGGATCTTGCCACCTATGAGGGTGCGGATAACGAGCTGGAGCAGGAAGTTGCTGCCTGGGATACCGGGTGGGATGGTTACGACCATTCCATCACCCTGCATATCCCGGCCATGAGCGCCCAATACTACCGTTGGGAAAATAGCTAGCCACAGGGTAGAATAAGTTTTTGACGCCGCCCCCGCCGTTCGACCACGATGGTGGGGGCGGTTGTTGTTAGGAAAAAAGGGGCACGTGACCTGCGGCGTCGATAAGCACTAGCAGCGTTTTGTGATTGCCGAATAGTTCGGATAGGTGTCAAAATCCACCGCCACATTGCTCACATCCGCTTTCCACCCCACGGCCTCTAGGGGGAAAAACAGGGGGATGGCCGGTAGTTCCTCTAACAACACCCCGTGTGCTTTCTCGTAATCCTTGACCGCGGTCGCCGGGTTTGTTGCCTTGTCGGCTTGCTTGAGTAACTCATCCACCTGGTCGTTGGAGTATTCCGTGTCGTTTGATACCCCATCGGTGGCGAAATTAGACTCCAGGTAGCTGCGCACAGACGGGTAGTCGGCCTTCCACCCGGTACGATATGCCCCATCGAACCGGACGGTGCGGAAGTCATAGCGGAACCGGGCGAAATCCGCCCCCGGCACCGGAAACGATTGAATCCCTAAATTTCGGCGCAGCTGATCCGCCACCGCCGTCGCCCACCGCTGGTTGTCGGAAATGTCGAAGGAAAAATGCACCGGCACCTGGTCGGTAAACGTACCATATGTGGCATCGGCCTGCGCCCACAGTTCTTTTGCTTTCTTCACGTTCAGACTCAACACCTCCCGCTGTTTCGCACTGGTATTCGACCCTGGGACTTTTGGTGGCACGAACCCGGTTGCTGGCGCATATGCGCCCCCCAGCTCGGTTTTCGCAATGCTTTCCCGGTCGATCGCCATGGATAGTGCCCGCCGGCGCAGCACCCCCTCTTCCCCGGTAAAATGCGGCGTTTGGGCGTGGATACTCAATTCGATCACGGACGCGCTGGGCTGCACGATCGCCCGATCGCCCAAGTCTTTCCGATAGTTTTGGAAACCCGTGGGGGAAAACGCATCCACCATATCGAGATCACCCGCCAGCAGATCCTCATAGGGTTTAGTGCCCCGACTGTACAAGCTGAGCTTCACCCCATCGTTGGCGGCCGCCCGAGGCCCCTGATAGTGGGGGTTTTTCACCAGCGTGAGGGAATGCTGTGTCACCCACGATTCCAGCACGTACGGGCCGGAACTGACCGGCTGCTTCGCATAGTTTTTCGGTGGCTTCTTTCCCAACGCCACCGCGGGCAGGGGGCTAAACGCCGGATGGGAAAGCCGCATCACAAAATCCGACAATGGGCTTTCCAACTCGATGGTGAACGTGGTGGGGTTTTCCACCTTCAGCCCCCGCAGTGGGGTGACCGCTTCCGCATCGTCATGGTAGCCCACAATGGGGCTGAGCAGGTAGGAGTTGGCATTATTTTCAGCCACCACTTTATTCCAGGCGTCCACAAAGCTAGTGGCGGTCATGGGGGATCCGTCGGAAAACACCAAGTTAGGCCGCAGTGTGACCTGGTACAGGGTAGGTTTTAACTGTTTGATCTCTTGTGCTAAATCGTTCCGAATCTTATTGGAGCTATCCACATACACCAGGCTGGAATAGATCATTTTAGCAACCCGCAGGTTGGCGCCACTTTGGCTGGTTCCCGGCAGCAGGGCTTCCCCCGGCTCGTCCCCGTTAGCGTGAATAATGCAGCGTTGCGACGAGGCTGCGGAGGAGGTGCATGCGCTCAACCCCAGTGTGGCGAGAGTACTCATGGCGATGCCGAGGGCGACGAGTATGGTGGAGGTTTTCTGCATGGTGGTGTTAAAACAGGGCGCTGGCAAGCTTTCCGCGGGCAGCCAGCACTCGGGGGTCGGTGGGGTCGAAAAGGGCGAAGAGTTCTAAAAGCCGATCCCGGATTTCGGGTTTCCGATCGGGTGCCACCGCCATGAGCGCCAGCAGCCGGTCGAAAGCGGATTCGGCGTCACCAGCGGCAGCTTCCGCGTCGGCGGCGGCAAACCCCGCCGCCACATCCGTGGGATTGGCTTTGGCCGCCGCGATTGGGTCGATGTCGCCCGCATCGGTGAGCCGGCTGAGCAGGCGAGCATTATCGCGGGCGGCCCGGGCGGCGGCGTTCTTGGGGTCCTGGGCCAAGATATCCTCGTACACGCTGATGGCGGTGGTGTAATCACCTTCGGCCATGGCCTGCTCAGCGGGAATAAACCGTGGATCTTCAGGCTCCGCTGCCTCATTATTAGCCGCCCCCGCCAACTCCTCGGCGGGAATACCAGTGAGCTGCCCGGCCACAGCGTCTTTCACCGCGGCAACCCACTGGGTGAGGGCTTCTTTCGGCTGACCACCGGCGAAATTAGCGATGGGCTGGCCAGCAGCAATGGCCACCACGGTAGGCAGCCCCTGCACCCCAAACATGCGGGCAATATCGGGAGTGGCATCGGCATCGGCGTACCGGAATACGAACGAATAATCACTGGCCTCGGCTAGGTCAGTGAAGTCGGTGCGTAACCGGTTGGAATCCTCGCTACGGGGAGTGCCAATCAGCACAATGACCGGCACCTGGGCGGAACGCTTCAGCAGCTCATCCTCCACGTTCTCCATGGTTAACGTGAGGGCGGTAGCCACACCCGTTTGGGTACCTCCCGGGTTACCGGCACCCCCCTGGGTGGCCTGGGCGCGGGCTTCTGCTTTGGCCTTCACTTCACCCAAGTCGATCGCCCCAGCAATAAACCTACGGGGGGTGTTAGGAGTAGTCATGCTTCGTCAACCTCGTTTCTGCAATTCGCATCATGGACACCACACCACACTAAAGGGGCAGTTTACCGCTAAACCCCGGCGCATGCGTGATTATTTTCGACCACCCCCACCGCCTTGGCGTCGACAAGCTTGCGTATTAGTTGTCAGATTCAGCCAAGTGCCGCTCCACAGATTCTACCTTTGCGTGAAGCTGTCCGGTATACCCGGGTCGAATATCGGCCTTGAGCACCAACCCCACCCGCGGCGATACGGCAAGCACCGCCTCGGTGGCGCGTTTCACTACGGACATAACCTCGTCCCACTCGCCCTCGATGAGGGTAAACATGGCGTTAGTTTCATTCGGCAGGCCGGATTCCCGCACAATCTTAATGGCGGCGGCAACAGCCTCACTCATTTCAGCCTGGGCGTTAGGCACTTCGGTAGGGGCAACGGAAAACGCAACGATCATAGTTCCCTATCCTAATCGCGTCAGAAAAGCTCACGCATTCGCCCCCATTGAGTGCCGACTGAGGTTACGATGATAGATATGAGTAATGATATTTCCGCCATTGATATCCCCCACGAGCTGGTTATTTGCTTAGACCATGTGGGCATCGCGGTCCCGGATCTGGATGCCGCAGTCGAGTTTTATCGCAGCGCTTTCGGGTGGGTGAACCATCATCAAGAAACCAACGAAGAGCAGGGTGTGACCGAAGCCATGATCGGCCCGAAGCATCTGAAAGAAACCGACGGCATGATCCAGCTGTTGGCACCGCTCAACGAGAACTCCACCATCGCCAAATTCATTGATAAAAAAGGCCCCGGCCTACAGCAAATG
>CAUVMZ010000154.1:0-7034 GCA_963552855.1 uncultured Corynebacterium sp.
GGGAACGCCTCTATAGTCAGTATTGTTTGTAAAAGCTGAACCCCAGCTCTCAATAAGTTTCATTTTTCAGAAGATCGGCGTGAGTTTCATTGTTCTTGATCGAAATCTTGATACCTCGGATGGAGGTGTTTCATCATGTCGTGGTTGCCTGAGGGCAATGGTGTTGTTGATGAGTGTGGGGTGTTGGAGTTTTTTGAGGGGGTTGATCCAGGGGATATCCAGGTGAGGGTGGTGATTCCTAAAGGGTCGAAGCGGCCGGTGTCGCCGGTGTTGGCTTCGGTGCTTGTGACGTCGTTGAAGCTTTTGGTTGAGAACGGGAAAATTGGTTTAGCTAGGGTAATTGAGGATTTTGATCGGGGTGATGTTTTTGATTTTTTGGGTGTTACGCCGCGGGAGTTGAATGCGTATGTGGCGGAGGGGAAGTTGCATCGGGCTTCTAATGAGGTGAGAGATCATATTTATTTTCGTGAGGAGTTGTTGGTGTTGCGGCGTGAGCGGCTTGTTGAGGTGGCGCCGGTGACGAATCTTCGGGTTTTAAGTGCTTATGCGTCTCGTGATTTGGGGGCTTATGGTGGGGATGTGGTGGCGTTTGGTCGTGATGTGTTTGAGTGGGTGATACTTCCTGCTGATGGTTCGGTGGTGAATATGCCGATTTTGTTGAGGAATATGGAGTATCACGAGGAGCGGTTTGGGGATTGTCGGGTGGAAGTGACGACCCCGCGGGGTGAGGTGCCGATGTCGCAGGTGTTGTGTGAGTGTTTGCGGCAGGTGTTGTGGTCGGTGTTGCGTAATGGGGTGATTGAGGTTGCGGGGGTGCCGCGGTTTGTGGCGATGTTTGATGCACAGAGGCTTGCCTCGACGACGGAGAAGGGCGTGGAGAAATTGGTTGCTCATGGTGAGGTGGGGGTGAAGTGGGTTGATGGTAAGCGTCGGTTTGATCGTGAGGATTTGCTTGCGAGTGCTCGTCGGGAGCGGCAGCGTCAGCATGATGCGTATGAGCGGTTGCGGCAGTTTGATTTGGATCATCCAGAGGTATGGCAAACATATTTTAACCCCCAATATGGTGCCGATTCGGAAACCGCAGAAGAAACCTAGATCAGGGCCGAACCGCCTGGGCATCCCGCAAATGGCGGTAAAACGTGACCCGCTCCACCGGTCGTTTCCGGGACACGCCATCCACCATTACCCGCAGCGACTCCCCGCCGGCCTGCAACGCCCGGCCCACCAGCCGGGAGCCTTCGGCAATCGAACCGTACTCGTTTTCGAACCGACCAAATAAGCCCCGGCGCACCGGCATCACTGGGGTGTCCAACACAAATCCGGCCAACCCGGGCGCATCCACCAATGGTTGTACCCGGGCCCCAAAAACCCCGGTGCGGGGAATCCGCCGACCCGACAGGTGACGAGCCAAAACATCATCATCAACAATGATTTCGGCGGTGAGCTCTCGATTCTCCCAATCCGAAACCGAAGCCCTGCCAGCCACCGCGGTGGCGGTATCATCCCGAATGAGCGGCAGTGGCCGCACTCGACCGGAAACCGCACAATCGAACTGCTCTTCGACACTCAGATTGGTAATACCCCAATAGTCGGCGGTGGGGGAGTCATCATCGGTGGGGACAAATCCCACCTCCACCCACATCGTGTCAGCCCGCATTAGCCGGGTCAGCACCGCCGACAAGGCCGCATCCGAGCCGACAACAATCACCCGGAGCGGGTCACTAATCGGCTGGGGGGCATATTGTGGGGCACCCAGGTGGGCCACATCAGGTTGGGCCGCGATCTCCGCCAAACTGGGGGTAGGATCCTCCGGCAGCACCTCGGCGGCCAGTGAGTCCAGGGCTTTCAATTCCTGGCGAGTGGGCACGGCCTTGACGTCGATAAGCTGCGTGGATGGGGGGACCGCAATATCAGTGCCGCAGCGCAGCACTACTAATCGCATTACTGGGCGAACCGAGTATCGGGGAACTTCTTATCCAGCGACTCAAAGAAACTCATGGAGGTAGCAATACCGCAGTCGAGGGATTGCTTGAGCTGCAAATCGCTGGCCCCATACTCCATGTCAATGTTCAACTCGGTACGAACCCGCACCGCACCGGCGTCATCCACCGTGACATAGGTCTTCGGCCACAGCTTATCGCGGTTCCAATCGTTACACAGATCCACGAGGCGATCACGCATCTCGATCGGCGCGGTGACCTGCCAAGCGCCCCGCACCACCAGGATCTCCCGCTTCTCACCGGTGGCCAGCAGCACAAACCCATTGCCGTCAAAGTTGATGAACACGTCACCATCATCGTCACGGTTAAACATCAGTTCTTTCGCCCGTAAATAGGCGGCAATCCGGTCGGCCGACAACGGCTGCACAACATCTTCCCCGGAGGTGGGAATGATCCGCTCCACGCGGCCGGAAATGCTGGGGTTGTTCTCGCTCTGGCTGTTTTGGTCAGTCATGTGTAGTCCTTCAAAAGTCTTGTCGTGATTCACCATGGTGCAACAGGAATTTTTACCATGGAGGAGGCGTAATAAATATACCGGAAATATACCTGATTAATTTTAGGGGAATTTTCCCATAATCGGTATTGCGCAAACCCGGTTAAGGGTAAGGATTCCGGGTGAAAGATTGTTCAAACGTACTTTCCAGTGAGACTTTACCCTTCTTTGACTTCACTACCAGTCCCGTCTTTGTGATATCAATCGTGGCATCGTCATTAACAATCTGAAACGTGCCGGTATCGGTGTCGCTGGAGGTCACCTCCTTGCGGTAAATTTCCGGCATATAGTCGTGCGTGTAATACAGTTTGCCGGACTCCGCAGACTCGCAAATGAGAACATGCTTTCCACCGGTCGAAATCGACGCAAACTTCCACTTGTCGCTGGCCAAACAGCCCAGCGAATCAAACCCGGTCGCTTTCAGCCCCGCATCCGACACAAGTTTGCGGTATGCCTCCTCCTCCGCCGACACTGAGGTGGTCGTGGGGGTGGTGCTGCTTGTCGACGTCGAAGTCGAAGAGGTGGTTGTTGCCGATGTTGCGCTCGTGCTTGTCGACGTCGCAACGCTTGTCGACGTTGCCGGCACCGCTACCGGTGCTGGTGGAGCGGCTGCCTGGGTGTGGTGCTGCATTAATAACACCACCACGACGGCGGTCAAGGCCACAATGGTGAGCATCAGAAAAATAATCACCGCAATGAGCACACCCCGGCCGCGGCGTTTCTTCTTCGGCGAAGGCGGGGGTGTGGGGGGCGCTACCGGCTCAACCGGGACGGTGGGCTCGGGTGGCGGCTGCGACTGTTGCGATTGTTGATAGTGGGCATGAATCACCGACTCATCAATCTGGCCGAACTCGGCGGTCGGCGGCGTGGACTCCACCGGTTGAACTGGGGGAATCCGACCATCATTGCCATATTGACCGTAGCGGCTATAAATATCGTCGTAAATGTTTTTAGGCTTATCTCTGTCATCCGACATCTATCAACATCTCTCATAAAAAACTCTGCTACTACTTATGCAGGCTACTGCATTTTCCGATTTGCCCGTCGAAAAGCAGGTGTAGAACGGGCCAAGCAAGGTAGAATGATGCAACGTCTTCACTGGATATAAGTTAAGGACGTGTTACTTTCATGGCAGCAATTGTCATTGTCGGTGCCCAATGGGGCGACGAGGGTAAAGGGAAAGCCACCGACATCCTCGGCGGCCTAGTCGACTATGTGGTCAAACCCAACGGTGGCAATAACGCCGGGCACACTGTGGTTGTCGGCGGCGAAAAATACGAGCTCAAGCTGCTTCCCGCCGGCGTGCTCTCCGAAAATGCCACCCCCATTCTCGGCAATGGTGTGGTTATTAATCTCGAAGCCTTGTTCGCCGAAATTGATGGGCTCACCAGCCGCGGCGCCGACGCCTCCCGGCTGCGGATCTCCGCCAACGCCCACCTGGTCGCCCCCTACCATCAGGTACTCGACCGGGTGCAGGAGCGATTCCTTGGCAAACGTGCCATCGGCACCACCGGCCGCGGCATTGGGCCTGCCTACGCGGACAAAGTATCCCGCGTGGGTATTCGCGTTCAAGACATTTTCGACGAATCCATTCTGCGGCAAAAAATCGAATCCGCCCTGGACGTGAAAAACCAAATCCTGGTGAAACTCTATAACCGGCAGGCCATCGACGTGGAAGAAACCGTCCAATACTTCCTCAGCTACGCTGACCGGCTGCGCCCCATGGTTATCGACGCGGAACTCGTGCTCAATCAGGCCCTGGACGCCGGGAAACACGTGCTCATGGAGGGTGGCCAGGCCACCATGCTCGACGTGGACCACGGCACCTACCCCTTTGTGACCTCCTCCAACCCGACCTCCGGCGGCGCCTGCGTCGGCTCCGGAGTGGGGCCCACCCGCATCACTAGCTCCCTTGGGATCATGAAGGCCTACACCACCCGGGTGGGGGCCGGGCCATTCCCCACCGAACTCTTCGACAAATGGGGCGAATTCTTGCAGGCCACCGGCGGGGAAATCGGGGTGAACACCGGGCGGAAACGCCGCTGCGGCTGGTACGATTCGGTCATTGCCCGCTACGCATCCCGGGTCAATGGGTTCACCGACCTCTTCCTCACCAAACTGGACGTGCTCACCGGCATTGGGGAAATCCCTATTTGCGTGGCCTACGACGTGGACGGGGTACGGCACGACGAGATGCCGCTCACCCAATCGGAATTCCACCACGCCGTGCCCATCTACGAAACCATGCCCGCCTGGGACGAAGACATCACCGGGTGCCGTAGCTTCGCGGACCTGCCGCAAAAAGCCCAAGACTACGTGCGGCGCCTCGAAGAACTCTCCGGGTGCCGAATTTCCTACATCGGGGTTGGGCCGGGGCGGGACCAAACAATCGTGCTTCACGACGTCATGGCCTAACCGATTCGCGCGCCGGCCAGGGCAGGGCTTCTGGCCGGGGCTGCTTGCCAGGAACCCAGCTGCACTTATCCTATATTAAGCAGCAATTCTGCTGAATAACCTGGGGTGATTCTGGGGGCGAATGGGGTAACCGCTAGGAAAAACCCACACGGAAAGCTTAAAATTACAATCAAATATTCAGCTGACTGTAAGAGTGTGGGATTGTGGTTTTAGAAAAGCTTTCCTTAGACCCGGTCATCGTGGGAACCCTATCGGTGGTGGCCGTCGCCGTGCTATGGCTCATGGGGGTGCGTGGCGCCGACCTGGCCGCCGCCGGCATCCTCATTGTGGGGGTGATGACCCTCTTCGGCGATCGCTATCCCATCATGCGAGTCGCGGTCCTCGTCGGATCCATCGTCGTATTCATAGCAATCATGACTGGGGTCATTCCCAAGACAGTTCCGCCGCTCATACTGTTATCCGCGGTGCTGCCCTGCGTGGTATTGGTGTACTCGCGGCCAATCTATTCGAACGAAGATACGGAATCGGCCGACGATATGGAGGAGGCAATTTGGTAAGAACCAGGAAAACATCGCCAAGCAAAAGCTAGAATAGCATGTATGTATACTCCGCAAACGATTGGGACACCACTCACCCAGGGAGCCCTGCGCGTCATGCTATTAGGGTCGGGGGAGCTGGGGAAAGAGGTGGCAATAGCCTTTCAACGACTCGGTGTCGAAGTGCATGCAGTCGACCGGTACGAAAACGCCCCCGCCCACCAAGTCGCCCACTTCGCCTACAAAGTTGATCTGACCGATGGAAAAGCCGTTGCGGAGCTTGTGGACTATATTGACCCACATTTCATCGTGCCCGAAATCGAAGAAATCGCCACCGCCACCCTGGTGGAACTAGAAGATTCCGGGCGCACCGTCGTCCCCACCGCCCGAGCCACCCGACTCACAATGAATCGCCAACGCATTCGAAAACTGGCGGCCGTGGAGCTGGGGTTGCCCGTCGCCGCCTACTGGTTTGCCGACGACTTTGACGATTTCCGGACAGCCATCCGGCATGCCGGTTTCCCCTGCATAGTCAAACCCATCATGAGCACCTCCGGTAGAGGACAAACCGTAGTCCGCAGCGAAGACGACGTGTTACTTGCCTGGGAGACCGCCCAAACCGGGGGCCGACCCGAACGAGTAATCGTCGAACGCTTTATCGACTTCGACTTCGAAATCACCCTCCTGGTGGTGCGCTCTATCGACCCTACCACCGGCGAACTTGCCACCTGGTTCTGCGAACCCATTGGCCACCGTCAAGACGCCAGCGGCTATGTGGAATCCTGGCAGCCCATGCCCCTCTCGCCCGCCGCCCTCGACTCGGCCAGGTCCATCGCCGCCCGCATCACCAACGCCCTCGGCGGCCGCGGCGTATTCGGCGTGGAACTCTTTATCTCCGGGGACGAAGTGTACTTCTCCGAAGTATCCCCCCACCCCCACGACACCGGCATGGTGACCTTAAGCACCCAACGGGTCGACGAATTCGCCCTTCATGCGTGGGCAATCCTCGGGCTTCCCATCGACGTGACCTGCATTTCCCCTGGCGCCTCGGCGGTCATCCATGGTGGCACCGACGCGACCGGTCCCCACTACAGTGGGTTGGCGTCGGCACTCGCTGTGCCGGAAACCGACGTGCGGCTCTTCGGCAAACCCGAATCGTTCGCCATGCGACGCATGGGGGTGGCGATCTCGACGGCGGAAGACGTGGTCACCGCCCGGAAGCGGGCCGCCGAAGCGGCCAGCTACGTGCACGTGTCCGGCCGGCCCGCGGACCGATCCGTCCCCTCTTAGTCGTGGCTTTGGTGGCGGGCGTGGACCACCATGTCCTCCCACTCCACAATCTTCTTCCGTTCCCGACCCTCGGGGGCGCCCAGCTCCCGCTCCGCGTTATCCAGACGATGCCACCCGGCCCACGTGGTGTAGTCCACATCGTGGTCGGTGAGGTAGGTGATGATATCCGACGGGTCTGGGTGCAGCGGTTCCGGCAGGTTGCCGGCATCATAGTCAGCCAGGAGCATTTCGATCGTTTCCTTGGCGTCGGATTTGGTGTTGCCGATGAGCCCGACTGGGCCGCGCTTGATCCACCCGGTG
>CAUVMZ010000155.1:0-7011 GCA_963552855.1 uncultured Corynebacterium sp.
CGGTAAGTTACTTGGTAAGTTACTGGGTAACTAATACGCTAGGAACATATTTATGGCAATCAAATACGCACTACTGGCATTACTTGCCGAAAAACCGCGGACCGCGAGCGTCCTACAGCAACAGTTCATCACGCTCACCGATGGCACCCAAACGCTCAACATCGGCCAGGTATCGCAAACCCTAAGCCGCCTGGAGCGTAATAACTTCATTGCCCGCGCCGGTACCGTTCGTAACCCATCCGGCCACCAGGTTGAGCAATACAAACTAACTCCCGCAGGCCAGGAATTACTCACCGAATGGCTGGAGCAGCCAGTGATACGGGCAATGACCGACCGGGATGAGCTGGTGACCAAGATAGCCATCGCCGCCACCCGACCAGACTGGGATCTCATTAGCCTGCTTGATACCCAGCGGTCAGCGGTGTTATCCCAGCTCAAAGAACTCAATAGGCAAAGTCGTAAGCTACCGCAGCAGCGTACCGCCGCCCGGCTCACCATCGAACGCCGCATCTACGACCTTGAGGCCGAGGCCCGCTGGCTCGATCGGGTGGAAGCCCTCGACGCCCCCACCCACACCAACACTCTGGAAGGACAATAACATGACCACTTCCTCCCCCAATCCCGACGCCACTCCCACCGAGGTTTACCCGCTCGAACTTCGTGACATCACCTGTGTTTTTGGTCGGGAACCCCATACGGTCACCGCCCTCAACCACGTGAGCATGCATGTGCAGCCTGGCGAGCTCGTAGCCATCATGGGCCCCTCCGGCTCCGGCAAATCCACTCTGCTCAATATTGCGGGATTACTGCAACGCCCCACCGCTGGTGACGTCCTCATCGACGGCGTTTCCGCCGTCACGCTCAACGATAAGCGGGCCGCCGCGCTGCGCCGCCAACATATCGGCGTGGTCTTCCAACGTTTCAATCTGGTGCCGACTCTCACCGTTGGCGAAAACGTGGCCCTGCCGCTTGAGCTTGACGGTGCGAACGTTGCCAAGCTCAAGGATGACATCAATGCCGCCCTGGCCGAGGTGGGACTCGATGACATGTTCGATCGGTTTCCCGAGGAGATTTCCGGCGGCCAGGCCCAGCGCGTCGCCATCGCCCGCGCCCTCATTGGTCCCCGCCGGCTCCTGCTCGCCGACGAGCCCACCGGGGCACTCGACACCACCACCGGTGACGAAGTAATCGGCATCCTCCGGGATCGTATCGACCAAGGTGCGGCCGGTCTACTAGTCACCCATGAACCACGATTTGCCGGCTGGGCGGACCGGGTCATCCACGTCCGTGACGGCCACATCACCACCCGAGAAGTATAGCGAGGTATCGCCATGAGCTCCCTCAAAGCAGCCATCCGCCCCACGCTCCGGGACGTGAAACACCACCCGCTGCGTTCCCTAGCGGCCATTCTGCTTATTGCCCTGCCCGCCACCTATGCGGCATTCCTCATTGGGGACATGACATCAGAGTCGCAATTCTATGGGATCACGTTCCAACAAAATTCCGCCCAGTTCTTCGGTGGTGAATGCCAGCAAAGCGTTGATGCCTCCGCCTACCAATGCACCAATGGGACCCGCAGTGGCGTCGCAGACCAAGACGGAAAATCGAATAAAGATTCGACCGCAGAACGGCCTATTACTACCATTTCCCAGGACCGTATCGCCGAAGCCGTGGGCAATAACTTCACCGTCAGCATGTTCATTGATCTGCCGGTCGTCTTGCACTCCGATACGGCTACTGATTCCCTGTCGAGCACCATTACCCAACTGCCCGGCGCGCACCTCTTGCCGGGTTCCCCCGATCTTCATCCGGGAGATGTGGTGCTGTCAGAGTCGGCGGCAAAGCAGCTGAAGGTGGGCATCGGAGACAAGGTTCGGGCCACCGACGTGGGGAAACCGAACGATCCCGCCACGTCAAACCGCGAGGACGACCGGATCACCTTGAATGCGGCAGACACCACGCTAACGGTGAAGGAGATTATTCCAAATAATATTCACTCCAGCAGTTATGTGATCGCTCCCACGTTTTTGCCGGCCACGGATGTGCCTAATAATGCGCATGTGACATGGGTCTTTAGCGGTAAGGATGATCTGTCGTGGGATGATGTGAAGGCGCTCAATAAGGTAGGCCTGGTGGTGTCGACCCAGAAGTTTCGGAACCATCCAGAAACGGTGCCGGTGGCGGAACGATATCCAGAATTCCAAAGCGACCAAGATCCAATGCGAAACCCCGGCACGGATGATTCAATGGTCGCGCGGCTTACCTCATATATCATCGAGTTGACGTTTTACCTGTTGTCCACCTGTTTGATGTTGGCGACGATCAGCCCGGTGTTTGCGGTGGCCACGTCTCGGCAAACAAAAGTGTATGCGTTGATGCGGAGCCAGGGGGCTAGCCGTCGACATATTCGGTGGGCGGTCATGGCATATGGCACGGTTTCGGGGGCCATTGGGGCAACCATCGGTGTTGTTTTGGGCACGATCCTGGGCTGGGGGTATTGGAAGATTGCGCATCCTGGATGGCCGTTTATCACGGATGTGGGCACGTTAGCCATTGGGTTTTTGGTTGCGGTTGCAGGGTCGACGGTTGCGGCGTTTATTCCGGCAATCATTGTGGCCAAGGGGGAGATCATGGCGGGTGTGGCTGGTATGCAACCGGATCGGATTCGGCGGTGGCAACGCTGGATGTGGACCGGCCCAGCATTGGTGTTGATGATGCTGGCGGTGTTGTTAGTGGAGTGGTTGGGACATCCGATCACCCGCTTCGTGAACCGCGACGCATTCTCTGGGGCCACGTATGACCTGATATGGTCCGTGCTTGCATTATTATTGCTGGTTGTAATAGTTGGTGGGGTGTTTACCAGCGTTATTGCGTTGGTGTTTCTGGCAGGTGCGATTCGTAAACCATTGGGGGCGAAATTGGCGGGTCGGCAGGTGCGTCGACAAGCATTACGGTCGGGAGCAATCGTGGCGGCAATCATTGGCAGCGTGTTCTTCCTGACCGTTATGGAGGTGGATAGCCTGAACACGATCAATAAGGATCGGCAGTTATCATCGGAGTTCTATAGCCCATTTGCGGTGGGAATTTCGGGGGCAAGATCAGCATCGGCGTTTAAGACCCCTACCATGAATACCACGTCGTACTCGGATGTGGTGGCTCATGCCGCTTCAGACCAGGCACGAGAGGTGTTCGATGTGGTTGCGGCTCGGCTGGGAAAAACCACGGAGTTTCCGGTGGTAATGCCTGGCTCGCAAATGCGGTTGACGTTGGCAGATGAGTGCCAGGTGTCACCCACAACAAAGGCGTATACGTATCACGGCAAGGATGCGAATACTGATCCCGAGGCGGCAAAGCACTGTCGGTATTTACGAATGAGTGACGCACACCTATTTCTCCCGTTTGCGATGCACGATTCCGATATCGTTGTGGGCGGGCCTGAGGTGTTGCAGATCTTTAATCTCACCGATGAGCAGCGGGCTTCGGCCACCCAGGTGCTTCACGACGGCGGGGTCGTGGGAACCACCGCTATCGTTGCGGAACCGGGTCGGCAGAAAATTAGCGTGGAGAAAGACACGCCGAATCAGGTGACGACTGATGAGTCGCAGCCGGTAAAAACGAAGACGCAGGAGGTGCCGTTTACAGCGGCCCTGCCGGAGCAGCTACATGGCTGGATTGTGAGCCCACAGGCCGCAGAAAAACTAGGCATCGACTTGGTGTTTGATCGTTACGTTGTGATGACGGAGCGGCCTGGTACGGTAACAGATCAGGTGGAAATGACCGAACAGATCGATGCATTCAACCACTATTATCATGCTCAAGTTCTTGCGGTAGAAAACTCGACGTATGAGTCAATATATGTGTGGGTGCTGTTTGTGGGGATCCTGCTGATTGTGGGTTTGGTACTCATCGTGGCCGCCCCACAATTACGGGCCCAAAACGAGCAGTTGTATGCCCTGGGGGCGTCAACGAGCCTGGTGCGGCAGATCGGCGGCTACCATGGGGCGATCACCGCCATTTTGGGCACCTGGCCAGCGATTATCCTGGGCCATATTGTGGCGCTGCTGCAAACGGATTTCAGCGAGCGGGACATCAACGGTGAGGTGCTGAGCCTGGGCTCCGTGGAGAATTTTGGTCCCCACTGGTATCTGATAGTGGTGCTGGGCCTATTGGTGCCGGCGATTTCCGCTACCTTGGGGTATGTCACCACCCGGTCGAATCGGATGCTGAGCTACCGGCAGGATTGATTCGGCTACAGCTTTTCGAGCGGCACCCCACCAATGAGCATGAGTTTCACGGTACCGGCGGAACCGAAATCAATGGTGACGCTGGTGTGGGGGCCGGAGCCATCAACGCTTTGGACGGTGCCCAGGCCGTATTTGTCGTGGTTGACTTTATCGCCGACCTCCAGGTGAAGGTTGGCGGCCGGCGTCGACGACCGGGAGGTGCGGGGGGTTTTCGGTTTCCGGTACGAACCACCAGACTTGCGGCCGGAATACCCACCAGACCCGCCGGACCCGCTGTAACCACCGACGAAGCTGCCACCACCCCAACCGCTTGTGCCCCAGTCATCGTCCCAGCCGCCGACGCCGGGTTCTTCCCGACGCCAATGCATGAGTGTTTCGGGAATGTCTTCTAAAAATCGGGAGGCTGGGTTGGCCACGGCATTGCCCCAGGAGGCGCGCAGCATGGCGCGGGTGAGGTACAGGGTTTCGCGGGCGCGGGTGATGCCCACATAGGCGAGTCGGCGTTCCTCGGCGAGTTCCTGCGGATCCCCCAAAGCCCGCAGGTGCGGGAATTGGCCGTCCTCCCAGCCGATGAGGAACACCACCGGAAATTCCAACCCCTTGGCGGTGTGCAGGGTCATGAGGGTGACCACATTCGTGCTGTCGTCGGGCAGCTGGTCGGAGTCGGCTACGAGGGAGACTTTTTCTAAAAACGCATGGATAGATCCCGGCTGAGGCTCCCCCACCATCGGCTCGGCTGGATCGTTCCCTTCCGTTCCTGCGCCCGTTCCTGCGCCCATGGCGGCATAGGCCATGAGGTTAGCGGCTTCGGAGCTGAATTCCCGGGCCACGGACACGAGTTCGTTCAGGTTGTCGAGTCGGGCACCATCCTGGGGGTCGGTGCTGGACTCCAGTTCGGCTTTGTAGCCAGTGGCGTCGAGGATACGGGACACAACCACACCAATATCGGGCAGGCCGGTGATGGCGTTGGTGGCCTCGGTGGCGTCGGCCCGGAGACCATCCATGAGTTCAAGGAATGCGGCAATGGCGTTTTTAGCGCGGGTCCCTAAGGCGGTGACTTTGCCGTGGGCGGCGTCGACAAGCGCGTCAGCGAAGCTCATGCCGAAGTTTTCGGCGTACAGGTTGACGGTGGCAATCGCGCGGTCACCAATGCCGCGACGGGGCGTGTTGATGATGCGCCGCAGGGAGATTTCGTCGGTGGGGTTGTCGAGAACACGCAGGTAGGCTATGAGATCGCGGATTTCTTTGCGCTCGTAGAAGCGGGTGCCACCCACCACCTTGTAGGGGATGCCGGTGCGGATGAAGACTTCTTCGATGGCCCGGGAGGAGTTATTGGTGCGGTACATGACGGCAATGTCTCCATAGCCGACACCCGTGTCGAACAAAGCGTCGATTTCGGTGGCGATGAATCGAGCCTCATCGTGTTCGTTGTCAGCGACATAGCCGGTGATTTTCGCGCCGGCACCATGGTCAGTCCAGAGTTTCTTTTCCCGCCTGCCATGATTGTGGGAGATCACGGCATTGGCCGCGGAGAGGATATTTTGGGTGGAACGATAGTTTTGCTCCAACAGGATTGTCCGTGCTTGGGGGTAGTCGCGTTCGAATTCTTCGATATTGCGGATGGTGGCGCCGCGGAATGCGTAGATGGATTGGTCGGAGTCGCCAACCACGCTGAGTTCGCTGGCATCGGGTCCGGTACCGACAAGCGTGGAGATGAGAACGTATTGGGCATGGTTGGTGTCTTGATACTCATCAATAAGAACGTGACGAAAACGTTTTCGATAGTAAGCGGCAATTTCGGGATGGGTGGTAAACACCCGCACGGTTTCCCCGATGAGATCGTCAAAGTCGAGGGCGTTAGCGGCCCGCAACCGCCGCTGATATTCGGTGTACACCTCGGCAATGGTGCGGTCGAAGGGGTTGCGGGTGGCGGCCGCCTCGTCGCTGGCAGCGTCGGGGTCGGTGAGCTCGGTTTTCAGCGCGGAGATAGCAGCGGCCAACAGCCGGGGCGGGAATTTTTGGGCGTTGATCTGTAGGTCTTTGGCGATCATGCCGAGGAGCCGTTTGGAATCGTCGGCATCATAGATAGTGAAGTTAGTGTTGAGACCGGGCAGCAGGTGCGCCTGCTCCCGCAGAATCCGCACGCAGGCAGAGTGGAAGGTGGCAACCCACATTCGGGTGGCAGTGGGGCCAACCAGGTCGATCACCCGATCGCGCATTTCGGCGGCGGCCTTATTGGTGAAGGTGATGGCAAGGATTTGCCCCGGGGCGACGCCCCGCATGCGCAGCAGGTAGGCGATACGCCGGGTGAGCACGGCGGTTTTCCCGGAGCCGGCGCCTGCGACGATGAGCAGCGGGGAACCGGAATGTTCCACGGCGGCGCGCTGCTGCGGATTCAGGTCGGCTATAAGATCGTCGGCGCTCCCCTCCGCGCTCCCCCACGGCTGGCGTGCTGACAAGTCGTCCCACGCGGCAGGAACCGGGTAGTCGAGAATGCCGGCGGCCGCCTCCGGGTCGGGGGGAATGGTGTCGTATGCTGGGGGTTTCTCCGGTGGGGGTGGTAACGGTTCGTCGGCGCATGGTGCCTCCGGCGGCGGGGTAGCAGAGTAGGCTTCGAATCCGGTCACGCCGGCAAAGAGGTCAGGCTGCTCCGGCTGGTCAGAATGCGGTGAGGGGTTTTGTGCGGCAGTCATTATTCCTCCAACTTACTGCGTGGGTCAGACACGAAACATCTGGCACAATAATATTCATGACTGATGCATCTGAT
>CAUVMZ010000156.1:0-6849 GCA_963552855.1 uncultured Corynebacterium sp.
TTAATGTTTATACCTATTGTTCCACATCTGACAAAAAGGAAGTTAGTATTAATATGATTATGGGCTCGCTCCTGACCATCGTCCACGTTCTCGCTGCCATTCTGTTGCTCGGGCCGGTCACCGTCGCAGTCTCCCAATTCCAGGTGCAGGCGCTCAAAGCTCATGAAGGTGACACCACCGCCGGGGGCGCTGCCCGCGTACTCTACCGCATCACCCAAACCTACGGCACGCTTTCCCTCCTGGTACCACTCGTGGGCTTTGCCATCATGTTCACCGGCGACTACTGGCACGAAGGCAGATTCCACACATCCCTACTGCTATCCATCATTGGCTGGGCCCTCCTACTGTTTATCATCATGCCCCGCCAGAAAACCATGATGGGCGCGCTCCGACTCCTCCCCGAAGACGAACTCACACACGATTTTCAGGTTGCCGACTGGAAAAAAGCCAAGTCACAACTGGCAATATTCGGTGGAATCTTCTCGCTCCTCTGGGTCATTACCACAATACTCATGATGCTCCCCCGAATCATGGGGTAATTCGCGCGCGTTGCGACGTCGATAAGCGAGAAACGACATGCAAGAACCCACGCCCGTTTCTTAACCCAAATGAGGGGAATATAAGACTAAGTTAACGTTTCTTCATCCTAAATTCATCTCTAATTCATAACAATGGGGCATAATAATTAAGGTACACCCGGGGGTTTCGTAATTTGATCCAGCTTTCCTCTGTGTGACATGGTGCAACCAGGTGACGTCGAAACGAACACATCGCCCCCGACTTCACTGCGGAAACACAATTTTGTGATAATTTTGTTACCTACGTATTTTTGGGAGCTTTTACGATCATGCCTTTTGCATCAAAACGATTCGCCCCGATCTTTGGCGTCGTCACACTCCTCATCTTAGTTGCCCTCGCCGGCTCAGCATTATCTAACTCAAAACGACCGCCAAATATTGGGCCAGCCGCCGCATCCGTTGAGCTTTCCGAACCCTCCGAACCCCAAGCAAACGCCGAAGCAGCCGCCGTTGCCGAACCCACCAGCACCAGCGCCACCCCCACCCCAGTAGCTCCCGAAACCCAGCAACCCGCGGCAACTAATAATGGTGGTGGCGCCGCAACCCCCGCCACGCCCCCCGCAGGTAACCCCAATCAGGGGTCCAATCCGCAATTGCAAATCCCCGGTGTTCCGCAAATTCCCCTGCCAGGAGGCTTACCTAATATTGTGATCCCCAACCCTCCACTGAATTATCACGATCTCAATATTAACTTGGGGTAATCATGGCTCGACACCTTTCCACCCCCAACACCACGGTGCTGTCTTCTCGGCTGCCAACCGGGCTCCCCTCCCGGCTCTCCCCCAATGCCAAGGTGCTCAAATCCATCAGATCCCGCATGATTGCCTGGATCATGCTTGTCGTCTTCACCGCACTATCCTCGGTCCTCTACCTCACCGACGCGGTACGCCGCGGCGAAATCCACGACTCTGCCAATAATGCGGTGGAACAGGAAATCACCGAATTCAATTCCTTTGTCAAAGACTCCCCCACCACCTACACCAATGCCCGCCAATTAATCGAAGCCTACCTCACCCAAGAGCTCCCCCAGGGCGACCAAATCCTCCTTGGCGTCTACAAAGGCCGCATAATACAACAAAGCGTCGACAAAGAAAAACTTACCAACCTTCCCAAAGAGCAACGGGACCAACTCTTAAAAGACATGTTCACCGGATCCAACAACTCCGGGATCACCAACAACATGCATTGGGCGCGAGTCGAAATCACCACTCCCGGCCAGGACAAACCCGACTATTTCGCCACCGTAGTTTTCACCGACGACCTGTACCGCAACCTCACCACCCAGACTCAGCTGCTCACAACCTTAGGGCTGGTGGTCATGCTTATCGCCGTGATTATCGCCTGGCTCATCGCTAACCAGATTATTAACCCCATTAGGACCCTGCGCAATATCGCCAACCAAATCACCGACTCTGACCTCACCTCCCGCGTCCCTGTCGACGGCGAAGACGAAATCGCCGACCTGGCTGGTACTTTCAACCGAATGCTTGATCGAATTGACACCGCCTATAAGGCGCAGCGGCAATTCGTCGACGACGCCGGCCACGAGCTCCGCACCCCCATCACCGTCATCCGTGGCCACCTGGAACTCCTCGACACCGCCACCCATGAGCAGCGGGAACGCAGCGTCAAACTATGCATGGACGAACTCGACCGCATGACCCGCATGGTCAACGACCTCCTAACCCTCGCCATTGCCGACGCGGACGGCCCCAGCTTCCTCCACATGCAACCCATCGACCTCACCGAACTCACGATCGATATTGAAGACAAGGCCGATATGGTCTCCGGCGGCCGGGCCAAGGTGACCAAAATCGCCGAAGGTTTTGTGTTAGCGGACGCGCAGCGCATCACCGAGGCTATTCTGGAATTAACCCGCAACGCAGTGAAATACACCAATGATGATTCCCCTATCATCATTGGATCCACCAATAAAGACGGTCAGGTTGGTTTCAGCGTCCGAGATTTCGGCCCCGGTATTGATAGTGCAACCCAAGAGATTCTCTTCCACCGATTCAATCGGGGCGAACAATCCCCCTCCTCCGACCAGGTACCGAAAAAAGGCGCTGGATTGGGTCTTTCCATTGTCAAAGTGATCGCCGAAGCACACGGCGGGCACGCTTGGGTAGACTCGACACCAGGCCTAGGCTCGACGTTTGGTATCACTTTCCCTGCAACTATTCCCCCAATCCAATCAGAAATCATTGATATTTATAAGGAGTATTAAATGAGCCGTATCTTAATCGCTGAGGATGATAATGGGATTGCAGAGTTCATTGCCCGAGGCCTGGAGTCCGCAGGTTATTCCTGTGACGTGACCGACAATGGCCCCGTGGCTTTCGGCATGGCTAGGTCCGGCGCTTACCAGCTCATGATACTTGACCTGGGCCTCCCCAATATGGACGGCACCGATATTCTCGAACAGTTACGATCGTTGGGCACCACCTTGCCCATCATTGTACTCACGGCCCGCACCGCCTTGGAGGACCGGCTGCGCACCCTGGAGGGGGGCGCCAACGACTATATGCCCAAACCGTTCCAGTTCGCCGAGCTATTGGCCCGGGTGCGGCTGCGCCTGGCCGAAAGCAACCCGGACATGAATGGGGCGAACAGCACCCAGATTCACCATAACGGCATGGTGCTGGATTTACGGGCCCATAGGGTGCTTATCGACGACAAATGGCGGGACCTCTCCCGTAGGGAATTGGGTTTGTTAGAGACCCTCATGCGGCATCCCCGGCAAATTCTGTCCCGCAGCCAATTGCTCAGCCAGGTGTGGGGGATGGATTTCGACCCGGGTTCAAACGTAGTAGATGTATATATCCGCAGCCTGCGGAAGAAAATCGGCGCCGACAAGGTGGAAACGGTTCGGGGATCCGGTTACCGGCTCAAATAGGATCTTCCGCTACCTGCTACCTGCCCCAAGACATGGCATGGCCCACCACGCACCCATATTGGTGAAAACCACTGGGTGTGTGGTGGGCCAATTATGTGTCACATGACTGGTGTGACTGGTGTGGGGTTACTCCCGCCAGTCGCGGTCGCCCCGATCACGGTTGTAGCCGCCCCGATCACGGTCACCCCGGTTGTAGCCGCCATGACGATCGTTCCAGTCGCCTCGGTCCCGGTTTCGGCCACCGTTACCTCGGTCGCGGTTGTAGCCGCCCCGGCCGCCGCGATCCCCGCGATCATCCCAATCACGGTCGCCTCGATCGCCCCGGTTGTAGCCGCCACGACCCCGGCCGCCGGTATCTTTCTCAATGTGAATCAGCTGGCCGGAAATGCGGGTGTCCCGCAGGTTATCGAACACCGACTTCGGCAGCCCCTTGGGAAGTTCCACCAGGGTGAAGTCCGAGCCGATGGTGATGCGACCAAAGTCCTTATTGGACAGGCCGCCCTCATTTGCCAAGGCACCGACGATGGCGCCCGGGCGCACATGCTGCCGCTTGCCCACTGCTAACCGGTAGGTTTCCATGTCTTGGCTGCCCCGATCGAACCGACGGCCGCCCCGATCGCCGCGGTTGTAGCCGCCGCGACGATCATCCCGGTCCCGGTCGAACCGATCATAGCCCCGGTCGCCGCGATCATTCCGATCGCGGTCTCGCCGATTGCGGCGCTTCTCCGCCGGCGGCTCCGTCATCAGGAATTCGTCACCTGCGCGGGCCTGGGTGGCCAGGGCTGCGGCAATATCTTCTAGTGGCACGTCGTGCTGTTCCGAATAGGCCTTGACCAGGTTGCGGAACACCGCTACCTGGGTGTTTTCCAAAGATTCGGTGATGGAATCCGCGAACTTGGCCTTGCGGGACTCGTTGACCTCGTCAACGGTGGGCAATTCCATTTCCTGCAGGGGCGCATTGGTGGCCCGCTCAATATTCCGCAGGAAACGGCGCTCCCGGGGGGTGACGAACAAAATCGCCTCACCGCTCCGACCTGCGCGTCCGGTGCGGCCAATGCGGTGCACATAGGATTCCGTATCGGAAGGAATATCGTAGTTCAGCACGTGGGAGATGCGTTCCACATCTAGGCCGCGGGCGGCCACGTCGGTGGCCACGAGAATATCGAGGCGACCGTCTTTCAGCTGTTCAACGGTGCGTTCGCGCTGCTGCTGGGCAATATCGCCGTTGATGGCGGCGGCGTTGAAACCGCGGGCACGCAGCTTCTCGGCCAATTCCTCGGTTTCGAATTTGGTGCGCACAAACATAATCATGGCCTCAAATTCGGTGACTTCGAGAATGCGGGTGAGCGCGTCCAGCTTATTGCGGTGGGCCACGTTCAAGAACCGCTGGGTAATATTGGTGTTGGTGCGGGTTTCGGACTTGACCTGAATCTCGTGCGGGTCGTTCATGTACTGCTTCGACAACCGGCGAATCCCGCTGGGCATGGTTGCAGAGAACAGTGCGACTTGTTTGTCTTCCGGAGTGTCCGCAAGGATGCGTTCCACGTCTTCCTGGAAACCCATGTTGAGCATTTCGTCGGCCTCGTCAAGGACAAGGAACCGCAGTTCGGAAATGTCGAGGGAGCCTTTCTCCAGGTGGTCGATAACCCGCCCAGGGGTGCCCACAACAATTTGGGCGCCGCGGCGCAGCCCGGAAAGCTGAATGCCGTAGGCCTGGCCACCATAGATAGGGAGGACGGAAATATCACCGTCGAGGTGGTCGACGAAAACCTGGAAGGAGTCGGCAACCTGGAGGGCTAGTTCCCGGGTGGGGGCGAGGATGAGTGCTTGGGGGTGGCGGATTTCGGCGTCGATAAGCGACAAAATGGGCAGCGCGAATGCCGCGGTTTTGCCGGTGCCGGTTTGGGCCAGGCCGAGCACATCATGCCCGTCGAGGAGCACGGGGATGGTTTGGGCTTGGATAGGTGAGGGGGTTTCAAACCCCACATTTTCTACTGCTTTGACTACAGGCTTGGGAAGGCCCAGCGTATCAAAGCTGGTGCCTGGGGTTTCTTCTGAGTCATTTTCATCAAAGTCGGTGGCCTCAGAAGTGTCCGCAACCCTGGAGTCATCGCCACCCGGTTCCTCGACAACCACTTCGTCGAGGGTGATGGGATTGGGCGTGACTTCCTGCGAAGTTTCCTGAGATTCCGACACTACATTATTCTCGTCCGGCTCGAAAGCGCTGCCGGTAGCGTCATCGGTAATACTCATTGCAGCACCACAGTACGCTATTTCGTGACTAATAGCGAACCAGCACGACGCGTGTCTTATCAGATGTGATTTATCCTGGTGAGCTTTTCGACGGTAGGCAGGTCGGCGGGCGCCCAATCAAGTTCGGCAAGGTGTTCCGGGACATGCCAGGCAATGGCCTGATGCTCCAGGGCCTGGGGTTCACCAGATTCTATGGTGCAGCGGTAGGTGCTGAGCGCAATATTATTGTGAATGGTTGTGGTGATTTTATCGCCGACGGTGATGACACAGCCGAGTTCTTCACGGATTTCCCGTTTGAGGGCCTGCTTTGGGGTTTCACCGTTTTCGATTTTGCCGCCGGGAAATTCCCACATGTGGGTATCGGCGCGCTGGGCTGCAAGGATCCGGCCGTCGCGGGTAATGACGGCACCCACAACCTCCGTGAGCTGGGCATCACCCGGAGCCTCCGGACGTCGGAGGGTTTCCTTGGCCCGCAGCCAGGTTCCAAGGGCGATGAGGATGACCGCCCCGGCAACGAGGAATGCGTATTCATAACCGTATTGCTGCACCACCCAGCCGATAGCCAGGGGCCCGAGAATGGCGCCGCAGTCGCCGGCCATTTGGAAGGCCGCCAGGGTTTTCCCGCCGTTTCGGTCGGAACCAATAATGTCGGCGAGGGCGGCTTGGGTGGGCGGAGCGCTGAGACCGGCGCCAATGCCAATAAAGGCGGAGAACACAACGAGCATCCCGAAATTGTGGATGAACCCAAAACTGGCGGTGAAGATCAACGCCACGAGGAGCCCACAATAAATGGGAGGCTTCCGCCCAATGGCGTCGGCAATGCGCCCGGAGAATTGCAGGGCGATGGCGTTGCCCACGGCATAGGCGGAGAGCACGTAGCCGGCAACGGTACCGCCATTGGTGAAGGTGGCCTCGACGAAAAGCGGGACCACAGCAACGCGCACCCCAAAATTCGCCCACCCATGGGCGAACGAGGTCACGATAATGGCCCGGTAGGTGGGGTGACGAAGCGCCTCCAGGACTCCCAGTTCCAGCCGGGTGTCCCCGGATTCTTCCTCACTGCTACCAATGTGTTTGGGCATGGACAGCCACACGACGAGGGAGGCCAGGGCCAGAAACAGC
>CAUVMZ010000157.1:0-6838 GCA_963552855.1 uncultured Corynebacterium sp.
GGTCATAACCTTTACGCCATGCTGATTATTCTCAGGTTAGGCGTTCGACCACCCTAATCCCCCACGTATCTCCACCCCTCTGCTGGTCAACACCATAATAGTTGCTTTGAGTGTAGCCCCCGTTGTAATCACATCATCAACAACAAGCACCCGACCAGTAAGTTTTTTCACTGTTATCTCATCAATTTGTACCGCACCCAACCGATTACGCCACCGTTCAGCGGCCGATAATCCGACCGCATCTTTACCGATTTCACTCAGGTGCACCACTGGAACTGTAGCAAGTCCTGACGCATAGCATACTCTTGTTACTACGTCTCCACCGCGTGCCGCGGCCGATGATTTTTTCGTGGGAGCTGGCACGAGAGTGATATCAGTATCTATCTCCCCACGAGCCTGGAGGTATTCCACCGTGGCCCGCATTACTGCACCCAGATATGGGATCACATCAACCCGACCTCGTTCCTTCAAGTTGATGATGGTGCGTCGCCGCACTCCGCCCAAAACACCAAGTGACCACACCGGAACCCCCGGATCAATTCGAGTCGAAATTTGGTTCGGAATCGCCGACCATTCCTGCCGGCATGTTGCACACAAAACCACCCCACCTGCACCACAACCGGCGCATGTTTTAGGTAACGCTAATTCCAGCGCTGCGGCAAGATAGTCAGAAAACCCCATGTCACCTAGGGACAATGGTGATACTACGGGCTCCTTCTAAACCGGGAACCTCCCGCCAATAGGTGGAGTTTCCAGAGGTAGAAAGCTGTAATGCCGCACGGGAATCCGTAATGAAAACCGTTGATGAGTTCGAACTGACTGCCACCACCGGAGCAACAATATTGCCTGAAGATAATGGGATGGCAGAGGATCCGTCAACTTCGGCACGCCACACCGGGGTGTCCGTACTCACGGTGCCAACCAATAGGGTGGAGTTCACCGACCATTCCAACGTGATGGCAGAGTCCCCAATGGCCGGAACAAGTTCGCGCACATTGGTTAATTTGCGATCCCCAGCGGTTGGGCGAGCCACCGTAGCTACATACACCCGACCATCCACGATAAAAGCAGCCTGCACCCCGGTGGGTGATAACCGCAATACTGATATGTCACCGTGATTCTCCCCCAGTTCCGAAGTATCTACCTCAGTCTGAGAAATACTGCTGCTACTTGAACTTTGAGCAACCCGCATGACCTTATTACCATCCATCACAGTCCATACCGCCTGGGAATTGGCTTCAAATGTGGGCTTGGTGAGAGTAGCCGCGGTGAGGATCTTGGTGGAATCGCCATCAACAGGCCCCATATAGAGCTGGGATTTTTTATCCCCTTCCGCGTTCGTGGTCACCACTGATGCCGCCACATTGGTGTGATTCAGGCTGGCCACATCCATGGATTCGATTCCGCCATTGGTGCCAAGGAACCCCGGAACAGCCACCACATTGCCGTCAGAAATGCTGGAGGCTTTACCGTTGGTTAAGGCGTAAAGCACGCCGGCAGAAGTGCCGGAAGCGCTGGGGTTATATTCCGGGAAGTCATTGACCGAAAGTTTAGGATTATTTCGATCGTTACGGACCAGGTCGCCGTCGATGGAGAACGAAAACGGTTCCGAAATCTCCGCAAGCGCAAGCGTCCAGGTCAGTTGGGCCGCCAGGCGACGGCGGGCAGCCTCCGACAGACTCGACAGTCCGGTAAGCTCATAAACGCCATTATTGGTGCGGGTATAGGCTGCCGAATTGGGTAGTTCATCCATAACACCCGGCGCCAACATTGGCGACGGGCCCGCCAATAACAGCGAAATTAGGGCCGTGTCCTGGGTATTCGTTCCGGCAAACATCCACCTCCGGTCGGGCACGAGGGTGTTACCTGTGGGGTCAAAAAAGTACAGGTCTCTAGGTATGTAGCGGTTCCGTAATTCTGTGCGTTCAATAATGGCTTGGTTTGGGAGCTCCGCAATCCGCCACTCACCATCCCGCCGCTCCAAAGTAATAACCGCATGGTAATCCTCGTTACGGGGACTATACGCCCCGCCCTCCCCTAAGGTGCCAACAATGGTACCGGTGACCGTGTAGGAGACATGATCCGCCCCGGCGGTGCTATTACGGCTCATACCAATGCGATCAATGATGACGGTTTCCGGGCCTGGCTTCCATTGGTTATTGGCATCTGGGGTGAGATAGTTCCGGGCCTGCGCGTACTGTTTGAGCGGGTTGGCACTATTCGCATAAAAATCACGGAGCAGCAGGTCGGGCTCCCGCCCAGAAATGGGGCCCGAATCCTGTTGAGACGAAGGATTATCCAACCGTTTAAGGGACTGTGGTTCCGAACTGTTCGGCAGAGAAGCACAGCTAGACACCAGGACCGCCACGGATAGCACCGCCCCTAACGTCTTCATTCGGTTCATGGTGTCTCTCCCCGATGCCTGCCGGGATTACCAGAATTTCCCCTACTGATGGGGTAAATCGGATCCTTGGGTCCCACGTCGTCAAGCCGATGCTTGGAGCGGGTAACATTCTGCTCAATAAGCTCTGCCCAGTTTGCTACCACGCCATCGTCATCGGCTTCGAATTCGGCGCGCACATCATATTCCACGGTGTCCTCGTCAAGGATTTGCGACGGCAAAGCCAGCGGCAATGGGTCTTCCTCGTAGCGCTGGTTGGGGGTAATCGGCAATGTCAGGCGGAAGCACGAGCCCACACCGGGCTTGCCGACGGCAGACAGAGAGCCGCCATGCAGCAGTGCATCCTCGTGCGAAATTGCCAGCCCCAACCCGGTGCCGCCGGAATGACGCACCCGGGAGGGATCCGCCCGCCAGAACCGGTTAAACACCAGGTCTTCCTGCCCTGGCTTCAGTCCGACACCATGATCGACCACCGTCACCGATATCGCTTCAGCATTGCTGGCCAACGACACATCGACTGGGTTTCCCTCCGAATGGTCGATAGCGTTAGCCAATAGATTACGTAGAATCCGCTCAATACGCCGACGGTCACCAGTAATCATGACTGGTTCATCCGGCATATTCAATGTGACAAGCACATTCAGTTCTTGGGCCAAGTGATCGGTTTGATCCCGCACCGAGGTGACGCAACTGCGCATATCAATCGAGGATTCCGCCAGGTCAGCAACGCCAGCATCGTGACGAGAAATCTCTAATAGGTCATTGAGCAGGGACTCAAATTTGTCCAATTCCCGCACCATGAGCTCGCTCGCTCGCTGTAGCGCCGGATTAAGCTCCTCGGAATTATCGTTAATCAGATCGGCGGCCATGCGTACCGTCGTGAGGGGGGTGCGTAACTCATGAGACACGTCGGAGGTGAACTGGCGTTGCAAATTACCGAACTCTTGCAATTGATTAATCTGCTTCGATAATGATTCCGCCATGGCATTAAAGCTCATGGCCAACCGTGCCATCTCATGCTCACCATCAACCCCCATGCGCTCACGTAAATGTCCCGCCGCGAACCGTTCGGCAATTCGGCTAGCGGACCGCACTGGGGTAATAACCTGCTGGGTGAGCAACCAAGTGATCGCCACCAGCAGCACCGCCAAGGTAATTGCCGCCGTAGTAAACACGCCTCGCAGCAGCGATAATGTGGCTTGTTCGCTCTCCATGGACAACACTAAATACACTTGGAGATGCGGAATATCCGCCTTGGTGGGGGTACCAATAATAATTGCCTTATAGGTAGAGTTATCCTCCCTGGTAGGGGTAGCAAACTGATAGGCGACCTGCCCCTGGCTGACGAAGCTACGCAGACGGTCTGGGATCTGTGCATTCTCTGGCGCCTTGATGATGGCATCGCCAGGCGAATCCACCACCAAAATGGGCTCATAGACCGCCTGAGAATCCGAGCTCCCATTCGAACGCGCGGTGAGGGCAGCCCTGGCCGAATTAATACGCACCTGCGTACTTGACGACATGGAGGTGGCGCTTAATTGCTGTTCCACGGTTACTCGGGCACGGTCAATCTCGGTCTTAGCAACATCAACCTTGGCATCAATGAGTCGTTGCGTCACAATCGACACCAAAATATAAGCCAGCGCAATCATGACGAGAGCACAAGCAACAAAGACGGAACCAATCACCTGAAATTGCAGAGAGGTACGCCATCGGTGCAAAACAGCGCTGCGTGCTTTATTAAGCAGCTCGGTCAGGGAACTAAAAATCTTGGCTACTCCCCGGTCTTATAGCCCACTCCCCGGACAGTGAGCACGATCTGTGGTTTTTCGGGATCTTTTTCAATCTTGGCACGCAACCGCTGCACATGCACATTCACCAGGCGGGTGTCGGAGGCATTTCGGTACCCCCACACTCGCTGTAATAGTTCTTCCCTGGTGAAGACTTGCCCTGGCTTGCTAGCCAATTCGTGAAGTAGATCGAATTCCAATGGGGTGAGGGAGATTTCTTCCCCATCCCGGGAAACCGAATGCCCCGGAACATCAATAAGTAAATCCCCTACCTCCATGCTATCGGTGGAGGATTCATCGCTACGGCGTAACCGTGCCCGAACCCTGGCCACTAGTTCCTTTGGCTTAAATGGTTTTGGAATATAATCATCCGCCCCGGATTCCAACCCCAGCACCACATCAACGGTATCGGTCTTAGCCGTAAGCATCACAATGGGCACGGTGGATTCCTGGCGAATAGCACGACAAATGTCGATGCCATTCATGCCAGGTAGCATAAGATCGAGCAACACTAAGTCAGGGTTTTCCCGCTGGAATACCTCCACGGCCTGCCCGCCATCATTGACTACGACCGAGGCAAACCCTTCAGTACTAAGCACCAGGGTTAACATCTCTGAGATTGCTGGATCATCATCAACAACGAGAACTTTCTGTGTCAAGATTTCCTCCACCCTCGACAATACAAACAGCTAAAACTAGTAATTTCACAACCTATACTACTGTAGAGCAGCAGTAATACGATCAGCGACGTGCAGGTAATCTGCTTCTGACTCTATGACAAGCCATGGTGATTGCCAATTTTGCGCGACCAATTGACCATACGCATCGGCCGTACGCTGCTGCAACGCCCGATCGGATTCATAACTATCTCGCGCCCGATCTCTGTCCGATTTTTCCCGGTTTATCGCGCGTTGACCAGCAACATCGGGTGTAGTGTTGAGAAATACTTGAAGGTCCGGGCGGGGCACCCCCAACGTATTGAATTCCAATTCAGCCACCCAGTCGATAATGGTTTTATCCCCCGTACGAGCCCATGAATAGGCCGCATTTGATGCCACATACCGATCCAAAACCACCAAGGCATTTGATGCGACAAACGGGTGCAATAATTCGTGGGCCTCATAGCGATCTAAGGCAAACAAGGTCGCCATGGCGTAGGCCGAATCGGTAAGATCCCCCATCTGTTGGTATAGCGCCCGCCGCGCCAATTGAGCATGAATGGATGTTTCGTAACGGGGAAACGCAATGACCTCTGCGTGCAGCTGTTCCCGAAGCATGGCAAGGAGTGTGGTTTTGCCGGCGCCGTCAATCCCCTCAATGGCAATAATCATGTTTTCTATCATGACATGCTTGTAGGATTAAGAACCATTTGGTACTCACACTTATGGCTCGGACCAGGCTCGGACCAGGCTCGGACCAATGGGTCAGCGATGAAAAATCACAAGATCACACCCAGATTCTTATGCCTCATCACCAGCCAGCAAGCTAGCCTGACTAGTTTCTCCATAATGTAATGAAATTAACATTTCCCCATTGGTCTGAATTGGCGCGACGGAAACTCGGGAGTTGTCGCCTGCAATGTTGGGCTGGGTCTTGGGGCGAAAGCTCCACTTCTGGTTGATTATCTCCAGGCTTTGCGGTGCGGAACCTAAAGTGGAGCTTACATCATGGTTCATGATGCAGCCGTTGGCCGTGTGCGGATCACTATGCTCGCTAACGAAAGCTCCACTTTAGGCTATGAGCCCCTACCCCAACGGATTTTGAAGCAACAACTGGAGCTTCGGCCCTGCCACAGTCTCGCCGCGTGGCCCATGCTCGTTAAGCCACAAAGCCCATGCAGTCCCATTGTCAAAGGGCACAACGGGGGTACCACTACCCAAGCTCTCTTTCCAATTGAAATTACGCGAAGAACAACCATCACATTGGGAAAGTGGAGCTTTCGATAATGGTAACGACACCGCTCCAGACAAACGGCATCATGAGGTAGACAGGAACCCGTAGCAGGTAAGGTCCCATAAAACCCCGTACAAGGCACTTCTCATATCATGGATTAGTATCGATAGTGTTCTGGCTTATAGGGGCCTGCCACATCAACTCCAATGTATTCGGCTTGTTCCTTGGTGAGCTCAGTAATTTCCCCACCCAAGGCCTCCACATGGATTCGAGCCACCTTCTCGTCCAGAATCTTTGGTAGACGATACACCTCGTTTTGGTATCGCCCATCATTGTGGAACAGCTCAATCTGGGCGATGGTCTGATCCGCAAAAGAATTCGACATGACAAAGCTGGGATGTCCGGTAGCATTACCAAGATTCAACAGGCGACCTTCTGACAGCACAATAATTGCCCGCCCATTGGGAAGATGGAACTCATCTACCTGGGGTTTAATATTCACCCGCGTGACATCATCACGGTGCAACAAGGACGCCATATCGATTTCATTATCAAAGTGACCAATGTTGCCCAGCACCGCATGGTCTTTCATTTCTAACATCTGTTCAAATGTGATAATGCCAAGGTTCCCGGTAGCGGTAATCACAAGGTCAGCATCACGGATAGCGGTATCAACCGTAACCACTTGGAAACCATCCATAAGGGCCTGGAGGGCATTAATCGGATCAGCCTCGGTCACTTTCACCCGAGCCCC
>CAUVMZ010000158.1:0-6831 GCA_963552855.1 uncultured Corynebacterium sp.
CCTACCAACTCACCTACTCTGTTCGCATCAAATCAGCTACAAGCTGGTTGAAGCGTTTCTTTGTGATAATTGGAATGTGATATTGCCGGGCTTTCTTCGCTTTCGTGCTCGTCGAATCGGGATCTGCCGCCACCACCATAACCGTAGCCTCAGTCACATCACCCACGATCAGCCCAGCGAACTTCGCCGCTTCCTCACCAGCATGTGTGCCCGTAAACGCTACCCGATCACCCGGTTGTAACGTCAATGTCGACACCACCATATTATCGTCAATCGTGGGATTATTATTTAAAATCTCCTCCACCACTTCACGGGAAATCCCTAGCGTATCCGCGGCCAACCACAACCCGTCACGTTCCTGTTGTGTCACCCCACCATCACTCATCACTACTCGCACCAATTGGCGGATATACTGCATGTGCACTCGATCGGTATCTGCCTGACTCATGCCCAAATTCCGGGCATGTGCCGTCAACTCCCGCCGTTCATTAGGCGACAACTCAAAATCCAACATGGCGAAATCCAACAGCTGAAGATAACTATCCGTATCCACATTGCCGGACGATGGCATCTTATCAATAGCCATACTGAGCCAATCATCATTGGCATAACTATCGTCACGTTCCATCGTTTCCGTTCCCAATGGGTGGATCTCCCGCGACGCATACATAGCATCACCTGCGAACACCGTCGGCCGTGCCCCCTCAGGCAACTCATCCGCCAAGAACTTAGCAAATAATTGACCCGTGGCCCGCGCATCCAACAATGCGTTATGCGCTTGCCGCTTATGAATACCTAAAAGTGACAACCCAGCCTCCAACGACCGAATCGTGTTAGGAAACGCATCCTGCATCAACTTCGAAGTATCAATATGCCCATCCATCAAACCAGCCATTGTCAATCCCACCCGATCAAATTCTGACTTCAACATCCGAGCATTAAAAGCCGCATTATGGGCCACAAAAATCTTCCCCTCCAACAGCATTGCCACATCATCGGCAATCTGATCAAACGTTGGTGCTACCGCAACATCCTTGGAAGTAATCCCATGAACTGTGCCATTAGAAAAATCCTGCATTGGATTAATCAGCGTTGACCACTCATAAAGAGCCTCGCCATTATCGTCCAACACCACAATCCCTATTTCCACGATCCGAGCGGTGCTGGAAAACCCGGTGGTTTCCACATCCACCACCGCATACATACCCGGTGCATACTGGGAGGTAATATCACCCACCGTGCTGTGACGCACATCCAACATCACTGCCGGCTTCACCGAATTCTGTACCAACACCGAAAGCTTCTGCTCCGTAGGCTTATGCGATTTCAACAGCTTAAACGCTTCAGTGAAATGTGCGGTCACCGTGGTGGTTTTCCGCTTCAACCCAAACACCTTCATCGTCTCCCGAATCACATCATCGAGGGCCTCATCCGAAGAATCAGCGGGAACGCTATCAATGAAATCCAATTGAGCCATGGCATTACGCACCTCCCACAGGGAAATCTGGCTTGCAGTTCGCTGCCCATTCGATGCGCGCACCCCCCGCCACTCGTGCGGAACTACCCCCCGGGGCCACACAAACTCAGTGTTGCTCCGGCCTTCCTTATGCCGCAAATCCTTAGGAATAAACCCTTTGATTCGATCATTGATTTTTTGCGACCCTTTTGTATAACCAAAGGCCTTAGCGATAAGAATCCGCAAGTCATTAAGGCTAATCGGGCCATTAGCATTGACTGCATCCTCAATAATGCCACCCAATTCCGCGCGCCGAGCAGCGCTGAACCGTCGTTGGAAATCTTCCCTGGTACCCAGGTCACGAAGCTCCACCGGTGAATAGCCCGTGATTTTAGAAATCCCCTTTGTTCCGGCCTGGGAAGCCATCCCGCTTGTCACAGCCGGTGGGGTGGTGGGGGCATCCAATTCCAGCGGCTCTACCGTCGACTCGGGCTTGGCTTCCTCATTGAGCTGTTCCGTTGCGGCTTCCCGCTGCTGGTCCAGCCGATCCTTGATTTCCTCCAGCTGGTGCTGGAATCGGGCATCGCGGGCCGCGAGCTCCTTCTGCGCTGCTGCCAGCTCGTTTTCCAGTTTGTCAACCACCCCATCCGGGTTGATTGCCCACTCCGGGAGCCACACCCGGGTTACCGAAGCCCACTGCATGATCGGTTTCAATAATTCCGGCACCAGATCCCGGTCGCTCACCGTGGGCAGGTGATACCACTTCGGCCCATCCAGGAGCACCCCCACATGCCACCGGTCATCGTCCTGCGGGCGGATGACCAGGTCTAAGGTGAAGCTGGACATGCCATAGTCGGTTTCCACCACCCAGCCACGATCCCGCAGCCGCTGCGCCACATCATCTCGAACATGGTTTTGATTGATGGTTTTCTGGGTGACCTGTGGCAGCGCCAACTGTTCCCCATGGGTGTCGTCACTGGCTGGCGCGCCGGCCGTGGTGAGGGTGGTGGTAAGACTATCGACGGCGGTGGCGGCAAGCATATAGCCGCGCAAATCCGCCATACCCTGCGACTTTGTCCGGGAAAGATCAATGTCAACAGCATCGAAGCTGGCGAACATCACCACCGATCGGCGGGCCCGGGTGATTGCCACATTCAGGCGCTTCTCGCCGCCGGTTCGGGTGATCGGCCCGAAGTTGAGCGGCAGCGGGCCGCCCGAGGGCTGTTTCGAAAACGCCACGGAGAACAGGATTGTGTCCCGTTCGTCGCCCTGCACGTTTTCCAGGTTTTTCACGAAGAGCGCGTCGGTTTCCTGGTGGAGTTTTTGGTGGATGAGCGGATCATCGCTGGCCTCCAATAGGTCCAGGATAAGGTTGCGCTGTTGAGTGTTGAAAGTGACCACACCCAGGGATTCCTGCGCCGTGATGGGGTTATTGAGGCGTTCACTGATTTCGGCGACGATGGCGTGCGCCTCCACCTCGTTGGTGCGGTGCAGGCGTCCCGGTTGCCGGTTGAATTGGCCGTTGACTCGTTTCAGGCTCACGCCGGCGGCAACATGGCCGCCGGGGGAGGGGAGGCTGGCGAGTTTCCCTTCGTAGTAGCGTTCGTTGGAAAACGCGATCAACGACTCGTCCTGGGAGCGATAATGCCAGGTCAACCACAGTTGCGGCAGGCCAGATTCGACAGCCTCCGTGAGGATTGATTCCAGGTCTTCCACATCCGCCATGTCGTCGTCCCCAACAAGCTCGTTGTCGTTAGGGGAGTCCAGAATGGTTTTGCCGATGCGGGTGGGGGGCATTTGTTTGCTGTCGCCCACGATGACGGCGCTGGTGCCGCGACCCAAGGCCCCCATGGCTTGATCCACCGTGACCTGGGATGCCTCGTCGAAGATCACCACGTCGAAATGCACCGACCCGGGGGCCACAAAGGTGGCCAGGGAGGATGGGTTGACCATGAAGCAGGGCGCCACCGTGGTGATTTCGCGCGGGAATTCCTCCAGCAGGGACCGGAAGGAGCGGGCGCTGCGCTTGGCATCCAACAGGCGGCGGAGCTTGGCCACGCTGCCGGTGATCCGCCCCGGCTTGTAGGGGCGGCGTTGCAGCAGCCGAGCCGGCAGCGCGAGGCGGGCTTCGTCGTGAATGCGCTGCATAGCGGACTGGAGTTTAGCCAGCTGGTCGGCCTTGATGTCCGGCCGGAAACCGTCGAGTTGGAACGTTTCGATGCGTTCCTTGATGCTGGCCTCGGCAACGCCCCGCAGCAGGGCGGTGTTGACATCACTGAGACCAATCTTATGGCGAAGCAGCTGCTCCACCAGGTCGTCGAAGCCCGCATCCTTGAGCACCTGCGCGTAGGCGTTGAACCGGGCGATGGTGCGTAGCGCGGTGAACCCACCAGCCTTGAGGGAGGCCTGCCACCGGGGGTATTCCAGCAACAGCACGTCTAAGTGATTGCTGTTGTAGAGATACATGAAGGATTTTTCCTGCTCGGGGGTGGTGCCAAGGCAGTCCAGCCAGGCGGTCCAGGCGTCGCCGATGACCGAAATGTAGTGGGGGAGTTCCTTGAGTTCGGCTTCGTCGGCGTCGATAAGCTCGGGCCAGCGTTGCGCCGCAGCCAATTGGAATTGGATTTGCTGCTTGCGCATATTGAGCTGGTTGACCAGCTCCGGCATGAATGGGCTGAGCGTGGAAAGCCCATCGGTCCATTCGGATTCTTTGAGTTTGGCTTTGAGTTCTTCGGCGCTGGTGCGGAGCAGGGGGATGCTGCGCAGCACCGGGATGAGCTGTTCGGGGGCGTGCTCGCCAGTGACGTCGATGACTGCGTTATGTGGGTCGGGGGAGGCGGCTTTGACCGCGGCAGCGAACCCGGCCAGTCGCTTTTTCCGGCCCAAAAATCCCTTGTTGACGGCGTTCGCTTCCGCCAGCAGCGCATCAATATCGCCGTTGCTTAAGAAAGCAGGAGAGAAGATTTCCAGGAGGCCTTCAGCCTGGTTGAGGAGTTGTTGAGCCTCCATTTCCACCGCCGCAATGTGCGGTTCGGCCTTGGCGGCGGATTCCCGCAATGTGGGCGGAATATGGTCGCGCTTGGGGATCGACCCGATGGCGGTGACCGCCTCTTCGACTTCCAGGATGGGCAGGTCAATGACCGAGGAGATGATGTCGCGGTGCTTCCGCAGAATGGTGTAAGCCTTGGTGACTTGCTCCCAGGCGTCGGTGAAGGCTTCGTCGGTGGTGAGGCTGGCGGAGGGGCCAAGCAGCTGCCAGAGTGCTACGTGTTTAGCATCCAAACCTTGGGCGTAGGCGGCGGCGTTATAGACCACGTCTTCGATGTATTCGAGGCTGTCAGTGGGGTTTTTCACGAACGAAACCGGCACCGGCGCGGCGATCACGTCATTGAGGTTGCTGAGCAGGCTGGTGGCGGACCAGAGGGAATGGTCCAGGGCGTTTTTCGCGTGGATGGCCTCGGGGTATTCCAGGAATGGTTGCAGCCGCGCCTTGAGATTAGCCTGGAGCGCGGCGAAGCTCTGTAGGTCGTATTCGATTTCGGCGTCGATGGTGGACTTGAGCTGGTGGCGGATGCTGGTGGGGTTTTGGTCCTCACCGTGCAGGTCAAGCACGAAGGGGCCGAGGCCCACCGAATTGAGCCGGGTTTTCACCACGTCGAGGGCCGCTTGTTTCTCCGCCACGAACAGCACGGTTTTGCCCAGGTCAAGGCAGTGGGCGATCATGTTGGTGATGGTCTGAGATTTGCCGGTGCCGGGTGGGCCTTCCAGCACAAAGCTGCGGCCCTGGCCGGCGGCCACGATGGCTTTCAGCTGCGCCCCGTCGGCGGGGATGGGCAGCGCCAGGGTTTCCTCGGAAACGTCGATGTCTCGAATGTCGGAATTGTCCAGTGGCGCGGGTTCAACGAAGCTTTCCCCGGATTGCAACGCAATGTGGCGGAAGATAGGAGAAGAGAGAAATTCCGCCCAGTGCGAATGGATGTCTTTCCACATGCCATAGGTGGAGAATTTAGCGATAATGATATTTGCGGTTTCGGTGACCGTGAACGGTAAGTTGGCGGCCAGAAGCTGCCGGGAAATCTCTGCAACGGTGTAACTGATATCCAGCCCGGATTCGTCGAATCGTGGCGTGGAGAGCGCCGGAATGTCCAGGTTGTGGGCCTGTTTTAGCCATTCCACCAGGCAATAATTGGGGCTGGCCTCGTGGGTGGAGTCCACTTTGATGTGCACATGATCGTTGCCGCGCGTGGCCAGCAGGGTGATGGGGATGAGGAAGAGGGGGGCCTCCACCACGCGATCGTTGCGCTCATACACTAACCCGCCGAGGGTGAGGTAGAGGTTTGCCGACCCGGTTTCTTCCTTGAGGGTACGCACGGTGCGCCGCAGATTATTGAAGTAGCTCTTGTATTGCTGCTGGGTGATGTCCGCATATACCCGGGACATGTCGGTGAGCGCGGTGAGCAGGTAGTCGGCGGATAATTCCTTGACGGATTGGATGCCCTGGAGGCGGCGGTTTTCGGTCACGTCGTTGTGAGCAAATACGGTGAGTGGCTGGCCCTGGTGAATGATGTCGTCGAGTTCTGACAGCATGCCGGGGCGTAGCTGTAGCGGTAAAACTTCCCGGCTGGCGCGCATGTTGAGCAGCCGGTTACGGAGCGACAGGTCAAGCAGTTCTCGCTGCCAGGCGGCGATTCGGGCCGGCACGTTTTGCGGTCGTGCTTGTCGACGCCCGGGTCCGGTGGGAATACTGCCGGTTGGTGGATTATGCGATTCCATGTTGGCGAGGGTACGAGGAAGAGTGCTTGCCATGCCGCCGGCAATGCGGATGGCGCTCACGTTCATGTTGTCCGATTGTAGGTCGGTGGGAAGGGCGAACTCATCCGATAATGATGATGACACTTTCCGCATGGTGCCGGTGGCCGGGTATGCCGGGAATTCACCGGTGCCGGCGGTGGGGTTCGGCAGGGGACGCATCCCATCCAGTCGGGCATCGTGCACACTGACTAACCCCAAACCGGGGTGCCGCTGGAGGGTATTTGTGGCCTCCATGACCGCATCGCGGAAGGTTGCGTTCGGGGTGGTCATTAATACCGTTTCAATGGGAACCAATTCGCCTGATTGAATATAGTTTCGAATAGTTACCGAGTTATAGATGACGGGGTGCGCAAGGGGCTTCTTGCTGGCTAACAGCCCTGCTAAGGCGTGTCCATGGATGATGACGATCACCGGATGCAGACCAACTTGCTCCAATAGGGCCGCGTAGGTTATTGCCAGGTCAATGCAGGTACCATTGCGGTTATGGAGCACCTGGGTGCTGGTTCGTACTCGTTGGCCAGTATGTTCGAATGATGCGGGTGGCTCAGAATATATTAAGTTCC
>CAUVMZ010000159.1:0-6794 GCA_963552855.1 uncultured Corynebacterium sp.
CCAACCCACAACCATTCGGGCGATTAACGTGATACGCAGAATAATGTTCTACCAACCACCAGCCAAACCCTATTTCCCCAGCAACTGAATAAGCTTCCTTTTTCCCTGTTCTTGCCGCGGTGGGGTGACCTTATTGGCCGTCGCAAAGTTCTGGTGGGCATGTTAGCCATCACCGCTGTGGGCTGTGCTATTTCGGCACTGGCCCCAAACGTGACCGTGCTGTTTGTTGGCCGCGTGATTCAAGGCGTTTGCGGCCCAACCATTTCTCCGACCTTGATCATGCTGCGGCAGCAAGTACCCAACGAAAAGCAGTATGCGTTGTTGATGGGCATTTTGGCCTCCGTCAACGGTGGCATTGCCGGCGTGGACGCCCTGGCCGGCGGCTGGTTGGCGGGAACGTTTGGGTTCCGCTCGATTTTCTGGGTCATGGCCGTCATTTGTGCCTTGGGCGTGGTGAGCGTGCGACTGTTCACGCGGGAATCCACCGCCGAAGAAACCATGCCCATGGACTGGCTTGGCGTGTTGCCGCTGACGGTGTCTATCGGTGCACTCCTGATTGCATTTAACGAAGCCGGGAAGCTTGCCAACGCCAACTGGCTGCCGGTTATCGGCCTGCTTGCACTTGGCGGCATTGGTATTGCAGTGTTCTTGAAGATTGAGGCTAAGGTACCTCACCCGCTCGTCACAGTTACCTATCTGAAGCAACGTAGGACCTGGGCACTGCTGTTGACAACCGTCCTCACCATGACCAGCGTGTTTGCTGTCATGAACGGTATTATCCCCAACTTGGCCCAAGATGCTACCTATGGCCCGGGCGTCGACGCTAACATGGTTTCCTGGTACACCCTCACCCCATACGCGTTGGCTGGCCTGGTCTTCGGGCCGATTGCTGGCACCTTTGCCGCAAAATTGGGCTATAAGCGCATGCTTCAGATTGGTCTTGTCGGTATGTTCATCTGCCTTCTGATTGCGGTGTTTAGCAGCGGTATGGCGAACGAATGGGTGCTGCTGTTCATCGCCATCTTCATGGGCATCACCTATGCCGGCACGGTCAATATCATGCTCAGCGGCTTGGGCATTGTGCTCAGCCCCGCCGATAACCAGGGTTATCTCCCAGGCATGAATGCGGGCGCCTTCAATCTGGGTGCGGGAATCAGCTTCGCTGCCCTGTTCGCGGTGGTGTCGATGTTCAAAGACACAGATGGCGGCTATGCCGCGGGTATCACCGCCGGTGCCGTCATTGCGGCGGTTGCATTCTGCACGTCGATGCTCATTCCGAAGCCAGAAACCATTGACGACACCGTTGCTGCCCGTGATGCACGTGAAGCGCTTGAAAAGATGAAAACCGACGCATGACAACCGTAAAACGAATCATTCTTGATTGCGACCCGGGCCACGATGATGCCATTGCCATTCTCCTGGCCCTGGGGGATCCCCGCATTGAGGTGTTGGGAATCACAACGATTGGCGGCAATCAAACCCTGGAGAAGGTGTCTCGAAATGCCCGGGTGGTGTGCACCGCTGCCGGTGTCACCGATGTGCCCGTGTATGCTGGCTGCACCCGACCCCTGGTACGTGACGTGGAAGTGGCCGCCGATATTCACGGTGATACGGGCATGGAAATCCACAACTATCAGCTGCCAGAGCCCGCGTTTGACCTGGCAGATGGGCATGCCGTGGATTTCATTATCGACACCATCATGTCCGAGGAGCCAGGTACCGTGACCCTAGTACCCACCGGTCCGCTCACAAATATTGCTATGGCCGCCCGCAAGGAGCCGCGCATTGTGGAGCGGGTGCGGGAAGTCGTGCTCATGGGCGGCGGCTATCATGTGGGCAATTGGTCGGCGGTGACGGAGTTCAATATCAAGGTCGACCCCGAAGCTGCTTACATTGTGTTCAATGAAAAATGGCCGGTGACCATGGTTGGATTAGACCTCACCCACCAAGCCCTAGCGACCGCTCCCGTGGAGGCGGAAATCGCAGGTCTTGGCACTGATCTGGGAGATTTCGTGGTGGGCTTGTTTGGATATTTCCGCGAGGCCTATAAGAACGCGCAAGGGTTCGACGACCCACCCGTGCACGATCCCTGCGCCGTCGCTTACCTCATTGACCCCACCGTGGTGTCGGTGCGGCGCGCACCGGTGTCCGTGGAGTTGACCGGTACCTTGACCACCGGCATGACCGTGGCCGACTTCCGCGCGTCAGCCCCGCCCGACTGTCATACGCAGGTGGCGATGCAGTTGGATCATGCCGGTTTCTGGCGGCTCGTCATTGACGCTTTACGACGCCTGGCGCCGCCGTCGTAAAGCCTAGCTTATGGCGGCAAACCCGGCCTGCAAATCAGCAATGATATCGTCTACATTTTCGATACCAACTGATAGCCGTACGGTGGCCGGGCTTACGCCGGCACGTTGTAACTCCGCCGCATCACCCTGGGAATGTGTTGTGGTTGCGGGGTGGACCACCAGGGAACGTGTGTCGCCAATGTTTGCCAGATTTGAATGCAGCTTCAGGGCATCAATGAATGTCCACGCCTCATCCTGGCCACCATCAATATCGAACGAAAGTACGGACCCGGTATATTTCAGGCCCAACTTTTCCTTCACCTTATACCAGGGCGAATCCGGCAACCCCGCATAATTTACCCGCTTCACCTTGGGGTGCTGGGCCAAAAACTCCGCCACCTGTTTGGCATTGGCATTATGCCGTTCCAACCGTAAAAATAGCGTGTCTAGCCCCTGCACACTCAACCAGGCGTTAAACGGCGACAATGCTGCTCCCATGTCCCGCAGCAGGCCAGCGCGCGCCTTCACACCGAAAGCCGGGGCGCCCAAGTCTGCATACTTCAACCCGTGGTAGGCGGGATCCGGGGTCACGAAACCAGGAAACACCGGTTCACCAGCGGAATTAGTGACGGTCCAATCAAATTTGCCGCCGTCGATCATAATGCCACCAATCGCCGAACCGTTACCCGTGTAGAACTTGGTCAGCGACGCCACCACGACATCGGCACCCAAGTCCAGTGGGCGAACCAAAGCGGCCGTAGCGATCGTATTATCTACAATCAATGGCACATTATTGCGGTGCGCAACTTCGGCAATGGCCGGAATGTCCAGCACATCAGCCTGCGGATTGGCGAATGTTTCCCCAAAAAACGCCTTCGTGTTTGGCTGCACTGCGGCCTGCCACGATGCGGGATCATCGGGGTTCTCGACGAATGTGGTGCTAATACCCAACCGTTCCAGCGGGCCGGTGAATAGGGTGAGTGTGCCACCGTAAAGCCGAGGGCTGGCCACAATATGATCCCCAGCCTGGGCTAAATTCAAAATCGCCGCGGTCTCGGCCGCCTGACCTGACGCAAACGACACGGCGTACACGCCACCCTCCAGGGCGGCTAGGCGATTTTCCAACACCTCATTGGTGGGATTGGTGAGCCGGGAATAGATGGGACCGATATCCTCTAGTGCGAAGCGCTGCTTGGCGTGCTCCGCGGAATTGAAAACGTAAGATGTGGTGAGGTAGAGGGGAAGATTTCGGGCCCCGGTGTCGGAATCAACCGGTTGGCCGGCATGGATCGCCTGGGTCTCCAGGCTCCAATTTTGCGGTTTGGAATTATCATATTTGGTTGGCATAATGCGTTCCTTAACCCGCCTCAATGAGGCAACAAAAGTGTTCACTGACTGAGTTCCGAAATTACTTGCTTAGCGCAATGAAGCGAAAGACTCACGGTGATACCTTGCGGAAAATAATGCAATGAACTGGCCATATTTTTATTCATGCGTCATTGGTGTCTCGCCAGTGGCGGTGAGCCGCGGGCGGTAGGGAAGCTTGGATCTGGTTGATAGCTTGTTGATGGCGTGGTGCTGCTATGCTGCCACGCCGCCGGTAGCTTCACGAGTGCTGAGCTGGGGTAACAGTTGTGCTGGGTTCATGCCTGGGAGTTTGTAGCATGTAGAAATACTCCTCACCACAACTCCAGCTCAGCATAAATGATATCAACCTCGAACCCCATAAAATCACTATCAATCCGCCATCAGGCCACCCACACACCACCCGTATCACAAGTACTGAGCTGGAGTTGTAGACTCCAGGAGCACCTCCAATTGGTACTGAATCGAGAAAGTCAAGCTTAGGACTCATGTCTCAGACATGCCTATGGCCCGCATCCTATTCTGAGATACGGGCCACAAGTAGCCGGGTTCGTGGTTAACGGCGGAATTCGTCGGGTAACTGCAATGGCGGGTCGGCTGGTGCTTGGCCTTGGCTAGGTTCGGCTCCTGGGGCTTGTGCCCCGTCGGAAGGCCGTACCGGGGCAACCTGTGTAGGTGTTGCAGCGTTCTGTGGTTGCTGTTGTTGGGTTTGTACCGGAGCGACCGCAGGAGGTACTGCTTCCACCGTTACTGTAACCGTAGTCGTCTGGGCAGGTGCCGGAGAAGGAGCCGGTGGCGTCACAGTTACAGTGGTGACAGTTGTCTTCGTGTTGTCGACCTTCTGTTGCGCTTCGGCTTTATCTTGTCCATTATGAAGCTTGTCCACAATCTTTTGGGCCTCTTGAAGGGACTGCTGTGCACCCTTAACATCACCTTTATTGGTGCGATTAGTAACTTCTTCAAGTTTGCTAGCCAACTCGATTACAGCTGCCTTATCGGCCCCAGCCCGTTCACCGAATAGTTTCTGGTGCAGCCCATAAAAAGGTGACCCCTCTTGCGCGCTAATGACTGCACCACCAGCACCAGCAAGAATAAGCGTTGCGGCTGCAGCACCAATCAGCCCACTAGCGATACGTCCCAAACCCCACCTACGATGAGAGTCCAGGTCAATGACATTATCGATATCATCGTCATCATCAGATTGATCATCATCCGCGTCTTCTTCTGAATCTACGAAATCATCATCAGACACATCGTCATCAAACTCAGAATCATCCAGGTCATCATCGTCATCGAAATCATCTTCGTCAATGGCTACGAAGACATCGGTGGCGGTGAGTTGATCATCATAGTCGTCATCGAAGTATTCATCACTGTCGTCGATGCCAAGATCTGCCAAGGCCGGGGCAGGTGGTATATCGCTTTCCACCTCATCGCGTAATGCCAAAAACAGGTCAGCAAGTGGGTCTTCTCCGTCACTGACATCAACACCGCGGGACAATTCAGTCAGGAAAACGTCGTCGGCGAAGAGCTCATCTAAAGCCCTCACCAACTCGTCATCATGACCGTCACTGCGGTTTGTCATTTCACTCATTCTCCTGCGCGATCGCCTTGCGCAAAGTTCCGAGAGCACGATGCTGAGCCACTCGAACCGCACCAGGCGTACTACCAACAATTTCAGCGGTTTCTTCCGCTGAAAGCCCCACAAACACCCTTAAAATAATGATCTCGCGTGGCTTTTCACTAAGTAAATCGAGGAGTTCTCGAACTCTGTTACTACCAGCTGCTACCAGCGCTAACTCCTCTGGGGACTCATGATCTACCGTTTCATCTGGTACTTCCTCCGTTGGGTTGGTCAGGTCACGCGCATAGCTGCGATGCGCGTCGGCCACTTTATTAGAAGCTATACCATAAACGAACGCCATGAACGGTCGTCCTCGATCCACAAATTTATGGATCGAGGTAGCAACAGCAAAGCAGATTTCTTGGGCGACATCTTCAGGCGTTGGATGACGCCCACCACTAATCCGAGCACGGGCGTATCGCAGCACCATGGGATAAATGATCTTAATTACTTTACGCAAAGCACGAGAGTCGCCCTGACTAGCTAGTGGCACTAAGCCGGCTAGCTGTTTCTCGGTGTCGCCCATACTTCCACTTTCTTTAAAGTACAGCTGAGATTAACTGACTGCACTCTTTACAACCCATAAGACTCTTATTATCCTACAAGCACTCTAGACATTACCCACAACCCCCATGAGATGATGACCTTACTGCCGTCATCACCACTAGTAATACATGCTATCTACGGGGCAACCATATCACCCCCATGAGGCCGAAACTTACGACGCCCACCGGTCAGTCCAGGGCGGTGGACCATCAGAATGTGGGTCGTAGTGTTCATTTGGGCTGATGCGATGGGGGTTTTGGGTCAGAATCCTCTGTATGGTTGGTATCAGTAAATCATCTAGTTCATCAGGGTAAAACCGTAATACGTGATAGCCAAGGGATAATAGATATCGTTCCCTGCTTACTTGTTTACGGAAGATTTCCGTCACGCTTGTACCGTTCTCCCAGGCAAATTCTTCGGTGTATTTGATTCGCCCATCGAGTTCAACGATTATATAATCATCCATGAGGTGATCTACCCTATAGTTACCGATCATCACCTGTGGGGAAATTTTATGGGTAGGGAATTGCACTTCCATTTGGTAGCGCATACTAGTTTCCTGTACCGAATCAATAATGTCATATGCCCGGTCTAGGATCCGTTGCGCCTTAGCTACTCCCCGCTGTCCGGCATGCTCATGTAAATACTCTTGGAATTGTTCATGACTGTTTCCATTGCGCATTGCGGCCTCCACGAAGGCCAGAGACTCTAGTTCATCGTACATAACACAAAAATCAACAAACGTTCGTTCGATTGTGGTCACTCGTTTACCGTGCACCTCGGTAATATCCGACTCTGGTAATGCGGCATCTCGGTAATGCATGATTTCGGTGTATTGCGTCGACGATGGTGGATGTCTATCACCAGGTAGGTTAAGACATACCACCAAACACTTTTCCTTATTAAGCGTGGGTATCCCATGTATATAGGCCGCAGCAAAACCCACAATAACAGCGGTTTTTATTGACCGA
>CAUVMZ010000160.1:0-6661 GCA_963552855.1 uncultured Corynebacterium sp.
CCGCATGTACCGCCCATTTCCCTGTATTGTTGCCACTGTTCGGGTTGTGGGTGTTGGCATCCACTAGGCTGATGTATTCGGTGTCTGATGCATCATTGATGAGCACTGCGCCTTTGGGATAGCCACCGATGGCATCGCAAAAGGCTTGGTCAAAGCGGTAGCGCCCGCCTTGGTTTTGCCAAACGGTGTGCGCGCTGATTTCGTGCAATATGCCGTTCATGTCTTTGCCGCTGGGCGGTTTGCCGCCGACTGAAATCGGGGTCATCGTGATGTTTGGGAAACCCTCGGCATAGGTGGCGGCCTCCTGCGCCAGAGAGCCGTTGCGGGTGACGGGGATACTGTTTTTCAGACCGTCCGCCGCCCAAGGTTTGGAGAGCAGTTTTGGCTGTGGCATGGTTTAAACTCCCATAAAAAAAGCACCCTCGCCGAAGGGTGCCAGGTTGGCTTCAATATAGCCGAAGGTTTTGTCTGCCTCCGGCTCGTAAAAATCCAGCAATACGCCGCTGGGGCGCGGCAATAAGTCACTTTGGCGGATAATGGCGCGTTCCACGGGCAGAAGGTAGAACTCAAACACATAACGCGCGGCCATCGTGCCGTTTTTCACAAAATACGCGCGCCCGCGTGTACCGAACATCTCACGCAGCAGGCGGTTGATGTGTGGGGCGGTGGCGTAAATGATGTTACTCATGGCTTTGAGCATAATCACGCGGCGGTAGGTGTCGTCGTCCAAACGGTAGCGTCGCTCCAGGCCTTCACCAGTGCTCCACACACCGCTGCCAAACGGAGTAAAGCCCTGCGCAAAGCCGATGTATTCGTCTTGCGCGCTAATCATGATTTCTCTCTCAATACCAACAATCGCCCCCCAAATATCCAACCCAAAACCTTGTGCGGTGGACACGTTCCACACGGTATCGTAAAACCGCTGTTTGTCTGTGCGCGGGTCTAGGCAGTCGTCAAACCGCCGTATCAGGCGGCAGATGACTGGGCTGTTGGCATATTGGCTGATTAAGGTTTCGCCCACGGTTATCATACGCTCACCACTTCGATATTTTCGGCGCGAACAACGGGCGTTTGGTCGATACCTACTGTTACGGAATTGCCCATACTACCTGCCGACAAACCGATTTCCACATCCAACACATGCACCTGCGGCACAGCTTTTACCACTGGAGCAACGTAGCCAATGGCATATAGATTTGCACCGATGCGCCCCTTGAAGGTGGCAATGACGGCTTGTTTGATGGCCGTTTCCGCACCAACAAATGCGCCGCGCTCAATTTTGATACGGAAATGCACCGGCAGTTCGTTCGGGCGCATAAAGGCTACCTGATAGGCAGGCTTCGGGTCGTTGTAGTTGTGGTCGTACACTGTGATTTCGGTGTTGCCATTGAAATCGCAGCCGCTGCCCGCGTAGCGTAATACAGCTTCAGCTACCGCCGTATCATCACCCCCCACCGCTGCCACATAGATACTGTGCGGCTTGAGCGTGTAGTTGGTCGCGCCGGCCTGTACGCTTTGGCCTTTCGGGTTGTCAATGACGTACACATCACGCACACCGTCCAACGCAAACACGTTGGCATACACTGCCTGCGGTGTCCCGTGGGCATTGATGGCCACGCTGCGCCGCCTGCGTTCGGCAAATTCGGCGCGGCTCTCTTCCGCCCGTCCGGGAACGGCGGGGTGCGGGTTATCCACCCTATCCAGCCCCACCAAGGCTTGATAAATAATATTTACGCTGTGGGCGGGTGCTTCAATCTGCCCAGCAGCAATGAGTGTGCCGCTGACTTTCCCGCTGATGGGAATGCCGATTTCCTGCTGCAAAGCCCATTGGTTGCCTGCCTCATCCTGCACGATGAATCCCTGCGGAATCTGTGTGCCGGGCAGGCCGATAAACTCGCACACCACCACCGAATCGGTGGCTGGCTTGCGTTGCAAAAAGTAGATTTGCGCGATGGCATCCTGCATCACGCCTTCGGCATATTCCGGGTGGATTTGATTGACCAGTTCGGCAATCAGGTTGTTTTTGTCGGCAATCACGGCGGCTAGAGAAGAGGCAAGCTGCCCCTGCGGCGTTTCCAAATTCAGGTTCAGGCCGCCACCGAAGGCATCATTGAAATCGGCAAGCACGCCGTTCAGCACTTCGGTTTCAGTCGGAATCTGCAAGCCCTGCGGTGTGAAGCGCACTGGTGGAACATTACTGTTCATAGCATTACCTCATATTGTTTCTTGGCATCATCGGTAAATTTTAGGCTACCTGAAAGCACACGCCCGTCGCGCAATTCGGCGGCCACGTCTGCCGCCACCACGCCGGGGACGGACAAGGCAGCCTGTACCAACCGATGCCGGTACAGCGCGAACGACTGCTTTTTGCCCAGTGTTTCTTCAAAATAGGGGACACCCTTTTCTGTGTCGTAATACAGCTCCCCGACGAACAGGCGGGCGGCAGAGGCCACATCCTGCGCCTTGGCGTATGGATCTTTCGCCAGCGCAATATTGCCTGCCACATCCAAGGCCAAATCCCAACTTTGCGGGTCAAGATAGAGGGTGTTCATTGCGGTTCTCCCGTGTTGCCGCCGCCGGGCTGCACGCCGTTGTGGACGTGGTGCAGTAGGCTGATGTCTTTGGCCTTCACATCACCGTCTGTGTCAATCCCTCCACCGCCGGTAAACTGCGCCGTGGTTTGGGTGTTGGCTTGAAAAGTTTGCGAGGTGCTGCTCACGCCGTTTTGCGCCTTCAGTACGATATTCTTGCCTTCCATTTCGATGTCGCCGGGGGAGAACAACTTAATACCGCCTTTGAAGAACATGATGTACTGCTCTGGCGTACCGTTCAGGAATCCGCCGAAATAGAGGCCGTCCGAATAATCGAAACGCCGCCTGCTCTGCGGGGCGGACGGCGCTTTGTTCTGTTTAACACTAGAAATGTCACGGCTGCAAAAGCCGCACATGCCAATGTCGCCCGGCTCGGGGTCGATAATCACGGCGTTGCCGCCGCCCTGTAATCGGAAATACGGCACGTTGTAGATGATGCCGTGCGGCGTAACCGTGCCGTCGCCGCTGATTTGGGCAACCAAGGGTTGTACGTCCACCAGCCCGACAGGGGCAAGCCCACCCACTTTGGTTTTAACCACGCGCACCAGTGCTACGGTTTGGATGCGTGAGACGATACCGGACACTATCGCGTCAATTTCGCCCGCGCCGCCTTGTGACTGTTCTGGCCGGTATTGCGCCCGGCTATGTTGCGACTTTGACATTCGTATCCTCCACATTGGCGGCTTTGATGTTGGCCAGCCACTTGCCGCCCGGCACTTGGCTTTCCAAGTCCAGCGACAGGCCGAACACACGCCATCTGCCGTTGCATTGTTCAATCAGGCTACCTGAAATTTCAATCAGTCCGCCGAAACGCAGGGCTTTGTCGTACAAGCATTGCAGCTTCACGCCTTGCAAGTTCGGTATCGGGTAACCGATTAGGCCGGTGGCTGGGCTGACTATTGGCACATCAATCATGCGTGGCTGCCCCCTGGGGGTGATAGCAACTGTTTCGTTGTCGATGTACACATCTATATCGGCATTGGCGGCAATATGTCGGATTTTGTCCAGTTCGGTATTGTCCAAATACTGGTTGCTGATTTTTTTCTGCACACCGTTGTTCTCAAAGCGCCTGCCCATGCGTTTGCAGATAGCTTCGATCGCCTGTGCCACATCGGTTTCGCCTTCGTGGCTGACCGCTTCGGCGGGCTTGAGTTGCCACAAAACGGCGGTATGGCTCTCGATAACCAAGCAAATATCCGGCGCGCCACCCATTTCGGGGTAGGCAAACGTGATGTTGCCTGTATAGACCACGCTCAGGTTGCCTTGTTCGCCGGCCTCCACCTGAACCAAATTCATCATCGACTGTTCGGTGTTCCATTTCACCCGCAACAGCTTCATGATACTGTCCAGCTTCAGGCCGTATACCTTGATTCGGGCGGACGGCATAACTGCCCCGTTGCCGTAATTGATTTGGCAGGAAGTGCGCAAACCCTCGACAACTAGCGTATCGTTGCCTTTTGCGTCCCATACGTCTTTTTCCTGCCCCAGCTTGATGCTGACGCGCAGGATTTTTTCTTTAATGCCCATCGCGGTACACCAAAATAAAGCGGCTGCCCAGTTCCTGCCATTGCGGGTCTAGGCTGCCTGCGGTATCAACTAAATAAAGCTCGCCGCGAAAGCCGCGATAGGCCTCGCCCACCAGCGGCATACCGTGCAGGCATACCCGTTCGCGTATCAGCACGCGCCCGTCTGCCGACACGGTGGCATACAGCCTGCCCAATCGCGGCAGCAGCGATATGGTTACTTCCTGAGAGCCCAATGTGGCACTCACTTTCTGCACCGGGACAGGTTTAAGGGGGATTTGGTAAATCATTTCAACCCGAACCCCTTTCTGAACGTATCGGTTATTTTCCCGAACCCATCACTGGCCGCTCCGTACAGTTTTGAAGCTATGGATTCGTTGTTTTGTATCGGCTTGGGCTGCACCTTGCCTCCGTCTGCCTGTGCCTGTGCGCCGTCCGGCTTGGTTTTGGTGTATTTCACTTCCACCTGCCGTACTTCGGCCAAATGGATATTAACCTTCAACAGCCGCGCCCCGTCTGAAGCTTCGCGGGCGTAGTCGTAGCCGGTAATCGCCATGTTCGGGTACACCGCTTCCGGCGTGATAACTAAGAACAAATCAGTGCTGTTGGCCAGCGTATCCAACAAACCGAGAAATGCGCCGCGCTCGAACACTCCGCCGCTGCCCTTGCTCATCTGCACCGTTACCGTGAACGGAACGCCAACTTTGTTGTAGCTGGCGAACGAACCACGTTCAATAGGCGCATTGGACACTTTGGAAGTGTTTTGATGCTTAACTGACATTACGTTGTCTGACAACAGCAGCGGAATGCCGTTTTGTCCGAAAATGCCCCAATAGTTGCCAAAGATGGCCTGAATTAAAGCGGCGCCGCCGAACTTAATCAGCGCGCCGCCTGCGTTTCTCGGCAACTTGGGAACATTTGGAATGCCGATTGAGTTCCAAGCCATAACAAACCTTTCTCACACCATCGCCGGCATAATCTGCACCAACCTGTTACGGGCGGCGGCAGAGGCATCCGCCATCGTGCCGTCTATGGTACTGGCTGAAGACTGCACATGGATGCCGCCATTGATGGCGAACTGCATATTGCTGTTGTTGGTAATCTGCTGCGCCTGCTGGCGGGCAACAGCGCCTTGTTGCATAGACTGCAAACCGCGCTGCGCATTGTCGGCAACGGCTTGCCCGCCTACGGGTCGGCTGTTCAGGTCAGACAATACTGCGGCGGCCTCATCCAGCCGCCTTCTTCTGTTCACGCCCCGGTTGTCGCCTTGGCGGGAAGCAATTGCTTGGGAAATGGCATTGATGTTGCCACTGCGAGCGGCGTTTACCAAAGACGGCAATTTATCCAAGCTGCCGTAATTGTAGGCAACCGAAGTAATGGCGGCCTGTGTTTTGGCCGGCAGGCGGTCAAATTCCGCCGCACCGATTTTCTGACGTGCTGCATTTCTGAAAAGTTGCGCCCTGCGTGCCAAATCGCGCTCCGCATCCTCGCGGGTAACAGTATCGCCCTGTCTCACTCTGCGAACATTGCCGTTGCGGTCGGTGATGGTATCCGTGCCATAGCCTAAGCGGTAAGCGTTTACGTCCCAATAGGTGCGGCTGGAGAAACCTTCATGCTTCCTAATCATGGCGAGCGTTTCTGCCATTGCGGAGTTTTGCCGTGAACCGCCGCCCAACCACGGCTGCGAGCTGTAGCTGGCAGGATGGATGTTATCCCTGCCTGCTTGGAAGCCGCCTTGGAAAGTGGCATGTTCCTCGCGGGCGATTTGCCCCAGCAGGGCGTTCATTTTCGCGCCGGTTTGGCCGTTTCGATTGTAGGTGTTGGATACCCCAAGCAGCCGCACGTTCGCCCCTCTGGCACGCAATGCGCGGATTTGAGCACGGATGCTGTCGGCGTCGTTCGGGTTGTTGCTCATACCGGATGACAGAATCACGGTTTGGCCTTGCAGGTTGCCGGAATAGCCGTTGATGAAGCCTAATACCTGCTGCGGATTAGCGCCCACTCTGGTTGACCCTGTACCGTTTACCGCGCTGCGGTAGCCGTGAGCGATACTGTCGCCGAAGTAAATCGTACCGCCAGGGGAAAACATCTGTTTGGCGACACGCTCCCCTGAACCAAGGCTTCTTGCTGCCGCCTGAGCCGAGCCGGGGGCGCCGGGGGTGCGGCCTGTTACATAGTCAAGCGCACCAGCCGCTCGCTCTACACCGAAGCTAACGGTGTCAGTTATGATTTTGCCGGCCTCCCTCAGCACCCGCCCGGCGGCATTCTTGGCACCTTCCCAGTCGCCTCTCATGATGCTAGCGAAGAGGTCGCCCAGCGCCTCGAAATAGGGCATTAAATAGGTTTTGATTTCCAAATACAAATTATGAAAACCGGTAGCGAGGCTTTTTACTGATACCCCGTTTTCGTCAATAAACCCTTTCAACCTCAGCCAATCGAACAAACCTTTCCCGGCTTCTGCCCTGCTTGTGTAGCCGGTGTGTAGGTAGGTAAATCCTTTAGTAAGGCTGTCCACTGATAGCTTGGAGGTTCTGATGTTGGCGGTGA
>CAUVMZ010000161.1:0-6645 GCA_963552855.1 uncultured Corynebacterium sp.
GAGGGGAAGGTTCCCAGCACCTCGGGGTGACGGAGTACCCGCCCGCCTTCGAAGTCGATGCTGACGGCGAATGGCCGGCCGATACGGTTGCGGAGCTCAGCAATGTCACGCCCGGGCGTGGTGAGAATGGCGGCCTCGGTGTCGGAACCAATGAAAATGCCGCCAGCGCCCTGCTCCAGCGCGGCCAGGGCATCATCGAAATTACGGACGCCCACCATCATGAGTTGCGCGACCTTGGTGCGCAGCTCGGGGTTGGCGGGTGTGGTTGAGGTAGTTGTTGGCGCCACACTGCTTGTCGACGTCGGGGCCGTGGTGATGGTCATTTCACTCGTTGGTGCGGCTTGGTCGGTTGCATTATCGGTGCAGCCCACCAGGGTGGTTGTTACCGTGACCGCAACCAGGAGGGCCAGAACGGGAAATTTCTTCATGCCCTCTACAGTATTGGAAACGTTTTCACCAGCGGAATCTTCAACACGCATTCCCCGTGTGTTGCTACCCCCGACCCTGGGGCATCACCCACGGTTCAACAAGTTTGGGGGTAGTTTTCCCTCCTGCGGAAATCAAACATATCCCAAGCATATATAGTAAAAACTTTCACTACTGGTGTGGCATCCGCATCGAACCCTGACCTCTAACAACTGCTAATGTATAAAAATCGCATTACCTCATAACTAAAGGTGATTGCAATTTTGTCATTTCAATAACTTCATTTGGCCGGACACTATATGCACATTTTCCCCAGAAAGTTGGTTTCCATGCGCACCCTGTTGAAGATCACGAGTTCAGTAACGGTCATTGGGCTTGTTATTTATGGGGTTTTCACTACTGCAATAGGCCAAACTGCGGCACCACCGGTGCCATTGTGGTATCACGTCATGGCGCTGCTGGGGTTTGAATTGATGACGGCCGGAATCACTGGAAGCATCGCCGTCGGGGTCACCCGAAATAGTGTTCTCCCCACCGGTGGACCGGTGGGGGTATTGCAGCGGTTCGGGCCGTTCTATCTGTTTATGTTGGGCCTGTTTGCCATTGTGAACATGTGGGGGTTGGGGGTTTTCGCCACCTCCGTACCGAATAATACTCATGCCTTGGATTACGCGGAACCGTTGGGCATTAATGCGTTGTTGGAGGCATCAATCTGGTTATTTTTAGGTGGGGCTGTATTAGGCATGTTTCAACTGGTGCGGGGGTTAATATGGGAGAGAAGGAACCTTCGGTCGTCGTAAAGCGAGAAAGTTAGTCAAATGCGCGTTTCTTATACGGCATGCAATGTGGCGTTGAGCATTGGTTTTGTCGTGTTTATCGCCTACCTCAGCATTGCGATCAGCCCCAATTCGCATGAGCTCATGGCGCCAGTGCTGCAATACAGCATGTCGATCATTGGGTGCGAGCTCATGTGGGGCGGCATGCTGGGGCTCATGGCCACCACCATTACCTCCAGCGATCCCCGGCCGGGCATTGCCACCCGATTTGCCGCCCCCTACCTCATATTATTTAGTGTCTTCCTGTTTTTTAATTTCTGGTACCTGGGCTACATTTACACCCGAATGCAGCTGCTCATGGGGATTTCGGACCCGGATCGGCCCCTATTTGAACTCATTTTGCTGGGGCTGGCGATCGGGTTTATGTTGAGCGGCATCATTACCGCGGTCGGCCAGACACTGGGAAAGCGGCGGCGTAGGGGGCAAAAAGCTCCCAAGACCCCGCAGGTGAGCCCGCCGGCCAGCCCGCAACCACCGGAACTGACGTATCGCCGCACCTCGGTGTTCGGTTAACCACCGCCGATGACCCAGGTGGGTTTCCACCGTACCCCCACACCCCACCCATTCTAAGGTGAGAATTATCAAAGGTATTTTCCCTAAGCTTAAATGCTGCTATCTTTGCAGTTATGGCCTATGACTCTGACTCGTTAAACCGTAGAACGCTTGGTCCAGCCATTGCGAGCGCTGTGGTTGGTGTCACGCTGGGCATTGTTGCCGTGGTGGGGGTGTCCATTTTCACAACAGCGCATTCCCTGCCCGAATCTGGTGCGGTAGGCATAGACCGACCAGTCTTGGGCGACCCGGAGTATGGTTCCCGCAATAACTAAACCAACACTATTACGTTTGCTACACCGCGTACCGTTTCGGTCCGCAACCATCATCAGCCCGCGAGGCAGCCACCTGACCGGTTGGATCCTCCTGGGGCTGATAAGTTTTTTTCAACCCCTAGGCTATATCGCCGCCGACACGAAGCACGACCTGCTGGCCAACCCCGGTCACTTCCTCGCCGGCGCCCAATCCGCCTGGACTGACACGTTTACCCTCGGGCAACTCCAAAACCAGGCATACGGTTATTTATTTCCCCACGGCGCATTTTTTTGGCTTTTCGACGCCCTCCCGGACGCATTCACCCAACGCCTGTGGTGGTGGCTGGTACTTGGTGTCGGCTATTCGGGGTTCCTCCTACTCCTCCGCCGAATAGCCGACACCCCGGGGGGCCTTGCCGGCAGTTTCACCACCGGCTTCGCCATGGGGGCCGCTTTCCTTTATGCCCTTTCCCCCCGGGTATTGAGCACGCTCACCACCATTTCGTCGGAAACCTGGCCGGTCATGCTGGCCCCCTGGGTGCTGTGGCCGCTCATCACCCGCCGGCTCACCCTGCGCAGCATCGCCATGTCGGTGCTGGCCATCGGCATGATGGGGGCGGTGAATGCCACCGCCACCCTGGCCGCCTGCACCCCGGCCGGCATTTTCCTCCTGTGGCGGCTCGTGGTGGCATTCCGGTGGCGGCTCATAGGATTCACCATGATGTGGGGCCTGGGGGCGGTGCTGATTAGCCTGTGGTGGATCCTGCCCCTCCTGGTTTTGGGCCGCTACGCCAGCCCCTTCACCGACTATATTGAAAACGCCACCGTGGTCACCCGCTGGTTGAACCTGGCCGAAATCCTCCGCGGCACCACCAGCTGGTCACCGTTTGTGGACGCTGAACGGCAGGCCGGCCACGCCCTTGCCACGGACCCCTACCTGATTATTTTCACCCTGGCGGTGGCCGGCCTGGGGCTGTATGGCCTGACCTGGGGCCGTAACCTTCAAGGTTTCTGGTTCACCCTGCTGGGGATAGGGCTCATCATATTGGGCGGCGCCCACCACGTCACCGGGTTCCTGGATGGGGCCGGGGTGGCGCTGCGGAACATCCACAAATTCGACCCCCTGGTGCGGCTGCCGCTGTTGGTGGGATTCGCCCAGCTGTGGCAGCTATTTCCCGCCCCCAAACTCGCCCAGCCCGGCGCGACACCGAAATCGGTGGGAGCATCGGTGGGGGCGAGACAATTCCTCACGGCCTGGCTGCCCCGCCACCCGCAGCGGGCCGCCGCCCTGGCCCTGATCATATTGGTCAGCATATCCGCGGTCTCCCCGGCCTGGGCGGGGCGGCTCCTCCCGTTGGGCGCCTACCGGTCCGTGCCCGACTATTGGGCGAAGGCCGCTGAATTCCTCAACCACGAAGCCCACGGGACTCGAACACTTATTCTCCCGGCGAGTTCCTTCGCCCGGCAAACCTGGGGCTGGACCAGGGACGAACCGGCCCAGCCCCTGTTGGACGTACCGTGGGCGGTGCGTGACGCCATCCCCCTGGTCACGCCGGAAGCCATCCGGGGACTGGACGGGGTATCCGCCTACCCCACCCCCGAAAGCCTGGCACGACTAGGTATCGGGGCGGTCATCGTCCGACACGACCTGGTCCGCAGCACCCGAAACATGTCGGCGGAACGGCTCTTTCCGCGGGCTAAAATCCACCGATTCGGCGAGGTAGAGGTGGTGATTCTCAACCGCGACCTGGGCATGACCGTGGTCGACTCTGACCGCATCCCCACAGTTGCCGGCGGTGGGGAATCGTTGGCGCTGCTGGGTTCGGGGGCGTATCGGCTGGTGGGCCAGGGAGCGAGCATTGTCACCGACACCCCGCTGCTGGTGGGCCGCAACTATGGGTCGTTGAACTCGGTGTCCGCACCCCTGGCGGACGCCGCCGAGGCCAAGGATGTGCACAATCGGGTCATTGACTACCCGTCCGTTGGCCCCTTCACCAAGGTGGTGGAATCCGGGGGGCAGGTGCGGGCCTCGTCGTCGGCGGGGGATGCGACCAGCTTCGCCGGGTCCCGACCCGGGCGGGCGGTGACCGCGGCGGTCGACGGGCTCGCCACCACCGCCTGGTGGCCCCGACCCGGAACCCAACGCGGCGAATGGATCGAGCTGCAGCCCGACACCCCCCTGGCCGACCCGGTGCTGGAAGTATTACTCACCGCCAGCAAGCCCGTACGCGCCGAGGTCATAGTAACCGCCGACGACCGGAAGGTGACCAAACGCATGAAAACTGGTGAGCGAGTAAAAATCCCCATACCAGGCGGCATGGCCTCCAAGGTGCGGCTCACCCTGGGGGCAGCCGCGGCCCCCATTGGGGTTGCCGAACTCGGGATCGAACACGCCCCCATCACCCGCAATGTCACGGTCCCCGATACCTCACCACAGGTGCGGCAATTCGTGTTCAACCAGGTATTTTCCTACACGGAGCAGTTGCAGCGCCGCTTCACCGTCCCCCGGACCATGCGGGTGCGGGTAGACCTGTCCGCCTGCGTGCAGCGCGTCTATGTTGATGGCGCCCGCCACGAGTGTGGTGACACCATCACCCTCACACCCGGCGTCCACCAGATTCGAACAGGTGCGCAAATACTGAAGCTGACCGAGGTGGGTTTCGACCCCACCGGCGCCCCCACCACACCACTCACTCACCTCAAGCCCGCCACCCGTGAGCGCCTCATCATCACCAACCGGGCCGCCAACGATGGCCTCATCGGCACCCTGGACGGCACACCCCTCACCCCAACCACCATCAACTCCGGCATCCAAGCGTTCATCGTCCCACCGGGCCATGGTGGGGAATTCCACTTGAGCTTCGCCGGCGATCACCCCTACCGGCAGGGGCTGCTCATTGGCGGCATCACCGCCGGCATCACCGCCCTGCTTTGCGCTGTTGTCACGGTCCGGCGTCGACAAGCTCACCACGAAGTGCTGCACATCACCGGTAGCACCTACAGCGCCGTCATCATTTGCGGGGGGCTCGCACTCACCACCGGCTGGCCCATCCTCATTCTCATACCGCTCACATGGCTGGTGCTGCGCTACACCCTCATCGGCCGCGGGCTGCTCATCACAGCCACCATGACCATGACCGCCATGTGGCTGGCTCGCGCCCCCTGGCCAGCCGCGAATTATGCCGGCGACTCGCCGCTGCTCGCCTGCGCCTGCACCATTGCTGTCATCACCATGTGCATCAGTCTTCGGCGTGGCTCACCCGAATATCCGCAGCCGACGACACCGAAATCGGCACCACCTCCTGGTCCTCGCTCTGCTCATCCTGCACCTGAACCTGCACCAGCCCCGCCACCGGCGGACGCACCACCGCAAGCACCGCCCCCGGTGTGATACTGTTCTCCGCCAAATAGCGGAGCAGCTCCGAATCTCCATCATGAATCTGCTCTACCACCACCTGCTCCCCCGGCGGGATAGAATTCAACGATTGTTTCGGCAGCTCCGCAACATTCCCCGATTCGTCCGGGATTGGATCCCCGTGCGGGTCCCGGGTCGGATGCCCCAGCTTTTCGTCCACCCGGCGTAAAAACTGGTCGGACACCGCATGCTCCAATAAATCCGCCTCGTCATGCACCTCGTCCCAGGAGTAGTCCAACACCCGAACCAGAAACATTTCAATCAGCCGATGCCGGCGCACCATCGCCAACGCCACCTGCCGGCCCGCCGACGTCAACACCACCCCCGCATACCGTTGATGCTCCACCAGGCCCCGCGCCGCCAGCCGTTTCACCGCCTCGCTCGCGGTCGGGGTTTTCTGCGCTAACGCCCCCGCAATCGCGCTTAACGACGCCGGCTCACCGGTTCGTTCGACGATATCCCAAATGCACTTGAGGTAATCCTGGGTTTTCTCGGGGTAGTCCATGACATGCACAGTATCCATCCTAATGATCGACAACCTAAATAAAACAGGCCTGCTACCACCGCAACCATGCCACCGGCCGATAAACTCTGCCACACGGCCAACAGCAACCCGGTGATCCCAATGCCCACACCAGCAACGCCCGACCACAGTATGAGCCCCACAAAATTCCGCACAAACACCTGCACCCCCGCGGCCGGCGCCACCAGAATGGCGATCGACAGGATTGAGCCAACCGCCGGAATCGCCACCACCATGCTTGCGCACAATAAGCCTAGTGTGATTCCCTCCATGAGTGCTAGCCACCAGCGGGAATTCCGCACCGCCACCCGGAACGCTATGGGGTCAAAATAATAAAACGCCAGGCGGCGACCGCAGGTCACCAATGCTATTACCGCGAGCACAAGAATGGCTGCGGCAGACAGCACATCCGTGTGGGATACTGCCAGGAGCGACCCGGTGAGGAACCCCTCCACTTTGAGCGGCAGCGGTTGGAACCAGCGCAGCAGAAACACGCCCAGCGCATAGCCCACCGTCAGCACGATCCCGGCGGCGGCGGTGGGGGAAATCCCCTCCAGACTGGCCAGGTATCGCATCAGCCACGCCAGCGGGATGCAGAATAGTGCAGCAGCAGCGGGAATTTGTCGGCCGGGGTATTCT
>CAUVMZ010000162.1:0-6637 GCA_963552855.1 uncultured Corynebacterium sp.
GGTGACGCAAACTGTGGCGCCCACCCCCACCCCGGCGCCGCCGCCACCGGCGCCGGCACCCGCACCACCGCCCCAACCCGCCATCACTATTCCGCTGCCGCGCGGCTTCTGATAGGAGAACCATGACCACCCCCAATATTCCCGGTGCCGCACCCATCCCGGTGAAGTCCGACCGGAAAACCGCCGATCAGCAGCCGAAACGTGACCATCGGGCCGCGGTGCAGGCGCATAAGCTGCGCATGAATCTTGCCATTACTGCGTTGCGGTTCGGCAAATACGAGCCGGTCATGAAACCACGGTCGCCCATGATTTTGTACGCCTCGGCGATCATTGCCGGCATTTCCATCGTGGCATGCATCGGTGGGGCCAAGCTCATGCAAATGTTTTAAAAAACCACCATTGTGGTGGGTTTGAGCTTGGGATTTCCCAAATGGTGCGGGATAAGCTACAATTTTCTACTGTCGTCAACACAGATTACGGCGGGGGCCTTTAGCTCAGTTGGTAGAGCTACGGACTTTTAATCCGCAGGTCGTGGGTTCGAACCCCACAGGGCCCACAATGATAACCCTCACCCACAAGCTTTTGGGTGGGGGTTTTAAGCGTTACGAGGGGAAGAATGAGATGGATATTTACGCCTACCAGCGGCCATTGGGGCGCATTGCCGACGATGAGCAACTGCGGAACCGGTTCATTGAACTATATGATGCGAAAACCTACCAGCAGATCGTCCAGTTTTGCCGCGATTATGCCCGTCACCTCCATAATGTTGCGGGTTTCCCCTACCCCTACCATGAGGATATTGCGGACGCCGATGCTGGCATGCGGCGGTGGTTGGCTGGCGAGGCAAACTACCATGAGGCCCGCAATTGTAGCTTCCGCATCGGCCGGCTCGCCAAGGAAACAACCGACCCGGTGACGGTGCGGTTTCTGCGCACCATGGCCCAAATAACGGCCAGCCCACACGTAAAATATCATGGATTGTGGGCAACAGACTTCGCGGTGACTCTCATCAATACCCAAAAACCGGGGGATATGGCGGCGGTTCGCGCCGAGCGGGAACACCAAATTGCTCTGTTGTCAGCACTATAAATCCCACGGTTTGCCCTACGATGCGGGTAATACATGGTTACGCTGGTGTACGTGACATAGGCTGAGAGCATGAACGGGATCGCTATTGGTGAAAAATAGATCCTGTAGTGAAGGAGCCACGAATGTTTTTCCAGCGGATAACCATGATGCGCCGACAGTCTTTTATATTATTGGCGTCATTGGTGGTGGTCCTGTCCGGCGCTATCGCCTATTTCGCGCACCATAACCTCACCTATGATCGGGCCCGGACGCGGCAGATCCGCCACGCGGGGTTCGTCGAAAAGCAAGCGGTACTGCCCGATAAGTCGGTGATGAACTATGGGGAGGGGCCCAATAACGGCACTCCGCTGCTGCTCATCCATGGTCAGCAGGTGTCGTGGCAGGATTATTCGCAGGTGCTCACCGAATTATCCGGCCGCTACCATGTGTTTGCGGTGGATTGCTATGGGCACGGCGGTTCCAGCAAGGACCCGAAAAAATACACCGCGCGGGCAAACAGCGACGATATCGTGTGGTTTATCAATAATGTGGTCAAAGACCCGGTTGTGGTTTCCGGCCATTCCTCCGGTGGTCTCATTGCGACGCTCGTGGCGGCCACCGCGCCCGACATGGTCCGTGGCCTGGTTATCGAGGACGCACCATTCTTTTCGACAGAACCTGATCGGGCGCCCACAACCTACGCCGGCCACGGTTTCAAAGACATGCACGACTTCCTCGCCAGCGGCGAACCAAATTTCACCCGCTATTCGCTGGAACACACCTACCTCGCCCACCTATTCGGGGAGAAAAACTTTGACAGCCTAGTCAGAAAGCCTGCCCTGAAACGCCTGGATAAGAAGCCGCATGAAATACCGCGGGTTTGGTATTACCCGCCCGGGTGGAAAATCAACGAAATCTACGACCTCACCGCCAACATGCAGGACGGCACCGGCAGCTACGACCTGCGCTTCGGGGATGCCTTCTACGATTACTCCTGGTTTGCGGGCTTCGACCAGGTGGAAACCCTGCGTGCGGTCGCCTGTCCCTCTGTGCTGCTGCACGTGGGCCCCGACGCCAAGATCGGCGGCTACTACGACGATAATGGGGTGCTGATTTCCGCCATGGACGACAAAGATTCCCAGCGCGTGTACTCGCTCCTGCCAGAACAACACCGCATGCTTATCGACGACGTGGACAGCGGGCACGATATTCACGCCGAAAAACCGGACATTTTCATCTACGCCGTGGACGTTTTAGCAGAAAAATGGGGGTAGTAAAATTGCTTGCAATGGTACATGTGGATGGTTTGGTTCTGGGGGATGGCTGCAACGGGGGCACCTGAAAACCAGTCCTGACCTGGATCGTTCTATACTGACGATATCGCCTGCCTCGATAAGTCAAAGGAGTTCCCATGAGCATAACCAATAGTCCCATTCGTATCAGCCGGTCGTTCAAAACGGGGGGAACCCTGCTCACGGACAATAACTCCTGGAATCGGGATGGTGGTCACGCCACTAGAGTGTTTTCCGCCAACGGTGGCATGTGGTACGCCGAAGGCAGCAACGATGACATTCACGTCACCCACATAACCGACGGGGACGAAGCCCTCCACGTCAACTGCGCGGTGCTCAACCCGAAACTGGTCGAAGGCGCGCAGCGCGACCTGGGCATAGACTTCAGCAAACGAGTCGCCAACAAGGAAGACTACCGGCTGATCAGAATAGCCACCCCCACCCTGTGGGATTCCCTGGCGGTGACGATCCTGCGCCACGCGGTGCAGGCGGGAAAAGCACAGCACTCCATTAAAAAGCTCCGGGAGCACATGGGCGAAAAAGTCACCCACGATGGCAGCACCTACTACCTCATGCCCACCCCGCAGCGCATGCTGGATGCGACCGACGCCCAACTCAACCGCCTGGGCTTATTCTTCTTCAAATCCGCCCTGAAGGCCGCCGCCGCATGGTGCCTGAACACCGACATTGACCTGCAAACCGTCTCCCATGAGGAGCTTTTCCACGATCTTCTCATGATTCCCCGCGTTGGTCCCTGGACCGCCGGCGTGGTCGTGTGCGACGTGACCAATGATTTCTCCTACTACCCGCTCGACGACCGCACGATCTTCTCCCGGGTGCGGGAACTCAGCGCCAACGACTGGCCCGCCGACCGGCACAGGTTCGCCGACGAATGGCGTCGACAAGCAGGCGATAACCTCAGCAGCTATACGACGATGGTGCTCGCCAACTGGGGAGATCAAGCCGCATAACTCACCCGAAACACCGTGGCCTCCCGCACCGGATACCATTCATTTCGGCGCGGGTCGAGGAACAAGGCATTCGGCGGAATGTCCGTGGGCTGCCGAAGCTTGTCGACGTCTTCCACCGCGAGACCAGTCAACGTGCCATCCACGATCATGCGCTTCATCGCCCAAAACCCATACCAGTCGTTCATGATCGAATACGTTTGGGCATCGTCTCGCCCATCAATGGTCAACAGATAACGGTGCTGTTCAAAATACCGCCAATCATTGAACGTGAGCAGCTCCTTGGTGAAGGGGTGCCAATAGGGCTGTACGTCGGCATTATCCATGGTGATTTCATGCCGCCATATTTGGCCCCTGGCAGGTCCGCGCAAAATAATGGCGGTGTACATATTGCAACCATCGTCGGAGAGAAACGCCATTCCCCGCAATGCTGGCTCATCGAAATTCTTTTGCAGATAGGCGATCTGTTCCTCGGTGATCGCATCATATTCCGCAGCCGTGGTGGTGTTATCCAGCCGTGTATAGAATGATTCGGGCACGTCCGCGATCAGCGGGTTCTCCGGGGTGAATGGAAAGTCCTGGGTCCAATCGGGATCTTCACGAGTGTACGCGCCGGGGTCGAGGAAAAATTCGCAGATCATGCTGTCAAGCAGCAGGTAATCACCCGTGAATTTGTCCTCGTTGGTGTCATCCAGGAGAAATGCCCGGTAGTCGGCGGGAAGCGGTTGGCCCAATTGGGCTTCGGCTTCTGCAACGCGGGCGGTGAGTTCTGATTGGTTCATGTTTCCTCACGAAAATTTGATGTGTGCGGGAAGGATATTGAGACGTCACTACTACATGGTGCTTGCTGGGAATACAATGCCGTTTCGAACTGGGTGCCATTCATCCGAGAATTGGTCGAGGAACATGGCGCTTTCGGGAATATCATCAACACATGTGACTTTTTCGATTTCTTCCTTGGTCATGCCGGTTAATTTCTCCTCAATAAGCATGGCCATCATGGCACTTCGCCCTTCCTTGCTCTCCAGGGGATAAGTCCAGGAGTACTCCCACAAATTTTGTAGATTTTCGCGTGCTGCTGTGAGCCGATAACGATACTTATCAAAGAACTGCCATTCCGTAAACGATAATGGCTCATTAGTGAATGGGCGGAAGTGTGGTTCGATGGTGACAGAAAAGGCATTCACCTCGCACCACCACACCTGGCCTGCGGCCTCGCCCCGTAACACCAGGAATGAATACATACAGCACCCATTATCGGCGATGTAGACGATTCCGCGTTCCATGGGCTTGAGGAAGTTCTCTACCATGTAATCAAAGGATTCATCGTAGAGCGCATTATATTTATTACTGTCGTGTTCCACCTTCTCGGCATGAACTGCACGCTTGCAGAATTCCCTAAGAGGGGAGTCATCTACCGGATGTTCCAGGCTGAACGGAAAATCCTTCGTCCAATCAAGCTCGCAATAGAGAAAGTCCTCTGGGGCAATGAAGAATCCCCACTCGCCGGCGTCTTCATTGGCGTCATCTAGGAGAAACGCCCGGTAGTCGGCAGGGAGTGGCCGGCCCAATTGGGCTTCGACTTGTTCGACTTGGGTAAGAAGCATTGGCTGGCTCATAGCGACCTCGCAAAAATACTGTGCACGCAGAAAAGCCCACCACAGCGTGGTGTTTCACTCATTGGCGCCCATGAAATTCGCACGTCTCATAGCCTTCCCACGTACATATTTATAACCTTCCCCATGAAGGTAACAAACAGGTCGGACATCTATGGGTGGCGAGGAAAATCAGGACAAAGACACACCAAGGTCAGTGAGCATGTCCTTGCCGCTGGGGGTTAATTTCACGGCACGACTATCTTTCACCCTGGTAATCCATTTATGGCGGAAGAACTGCTTGCAAATACGCACGCCGAGCGTCCCACCCATGTGAAATTGGCGTTCAGTGCAGTCAAGACAAGGCTTGAGAGAAAGCCGTTCCGCATGTTCCACTCCCCATGTCCTATAAAACTCAGCCCCCTGCACCGTCAACTGCCAATGAGCGGTGATAAAATCATGGTCAATAAAGCATTCGCAGAGGCGCACCCCAAGCACGCCAGCAAGATGGCTATAGCACGTGCGAGCCTGGGCCACCGCACTATTCGCCCGGCTCGCATGAAGGCTTTGCGGCGTTGGCAATGGCGTTGGCGAAAGCGCCCCCAACGTCTCGATGAATTCCGCAGTACGACTATTAGCTAACTTGACGTAGCGATGCCTTCCCTGCCTAACATCGTGAACGATCCCAGCCTCCACAAGCTTGTCGACGTGCTCCGTTGCGGTTGACCGTGATAAATGCACATAGCGGCCTAGTTCACCAACCGTCCAAGCATTACCATTCATGAGCGCAGCGCACATGGCTGCACGAGATTGGTCCGCCAATACCTTGCTAATGATGGAAATATCAGGTGCTGATTCCGAAAAATACCGCTTAGTCATCACTTCCTAACCTACCGTGCTCATTGTTCGGTCCACACCGAACAAAACCAGTCCTATAGTCAATCTTGTTCGTTCCAATTCTCCGAATGAAGGAAGACTATATGTCGCTGCGAGTGGTGGAAACATGATGCGTCAGGAAACCAAACGCCTTGCCACCATAACGGTGCTGCTAGGGTTCTTCGTCATCATGCTTGACACCACCATTGTGAACGTGTCACTTGCACATATAGGCAAGGATCTTCATGGCACTACAGCATCATTACAATGGGTTGTTGACGCCTATACGCTCTCATTTGCCGCATTATTATTGAGCGCCGGTACCGCGTGTGATCGCCTTGGTTCCCAACGAATATACCTGTTCGGACTAATCCTCTTTGCATTATTTTCTATTGCCTGCGCGCTATCCCTATCAATGGGAATCCTCATCAGCGCCCGAGCACTCCAAGGGGTTGGCGCCGCAATGGTGGTGCCCAGTTCCCTTGCCCTGATCTCTGAAATGTATTCCGACCATAAAGAACGCGCAAAAATAATTGGATTATGGGGAGCAGCCGGTGGCATAGCCGCAGCACTTGGCCCAATCATAGGCGGGGCACTGGTTTCAACAACTGGTTGGCGAGCTGCTTTTTGGGTCAATATCCCCATCATTGGCGTGCTTGCCATTCTCACAATAGCTTTCATCCCCAGGCGGGTACCCCAAGCCAGTAACAGCTTTGATGTTTTAGGTCAGATAACATCAATTATCAGCCTGTCTCTACTGACATACCTTGTGATTACTTGGGGCGAATATGGCTGGAATACTGCACAACTGCCAGCATTATTGATGGTTCTGCTATGC
>CAUVMZ010000163.1:0-6632 GCA_963552855.1 uncultured Corynebacterium sp.
GTCATGGAAGCAATGCAGAACGGGCGGTAGATAATTGCGCCCCATGTGCCCTGCGATTTCTTCTGCTTGATGCTGGAGGCTTCCAAAACCATGTTGTGCGCGCGCAGTTTTTCGGTGAACCCGCATTCCAACGTGCGCTGGCCGTCCAACTCTTCCACAATCAACTGCACCATCTCGCCTGATGCAGCGGAGTATTCCGGCACGGTTTCGATGCGCAGATTAGGGAAGTTCTTTTTCAGTTGGTCGGTAACGTTTACGTTGTACTGGTTGGTTTTGGTCAGCTCCACGCTGGCGGTGGGGCTGCACACCAGCAAGAGCGGTGTGTTCATATCAATCAGCCCGCCGGTTTGCTGCAACAGTTTTTGGAACAGCTTGCGGATGGATTCGTATACCTGCTCGCCGGTGGCGGTTGCCCATGCTTGCGCGGCAGCGGTAGCGGCCGGCAGGCTCGGGTCGTTGAGGATGCCGTAGTTCTGCAAACCTTTGATACCAAACAAATAGGATTTGTTCTGGAAGCGGTTGAGCGCGTTTACACTGGCCTGATTGACACGGTTCACATAGTCAATCTTGGCCTCGCCGGCGCGCGCTACTTCGCGTTCGCCCCAGCGGGTGAACACTTGGTAGTGGTAGCTTTGGCGTTGCGGGAAATTGACGTTGGCACCGCTTACGCCGTTGTTGTTGTAGTCGCCGTAGCTGGAGACTTCGCCGGTAGGTTCTACCAGCATGAACATGGCAGTTTCGGTTGTCCAATCGCCTTTTTTCACTTCGCCGAAGATTTCGGCAGCCTTCATCGGCTGTAGGGCGACTTCAATCAGCTTCGGGTCTACATAGGTCAGCATCCATGCGGGGATGCCGCTGTTGCCGGTAGTGGTCAGCGCAGGCTGTGCGTCCATTGCCAAAGCTGCCTGAACCTGTTCGTTCATCAGCTTCTTGCCGCCGCCCATAAAGACGATGCCGGCATCGCGTTCTAATTGCTGTAAGGTATTCATTCAATTACTCCCATGTGGTGATTTTGGCCAGTTCGCCCGCTGCGGCTTTGGAAGCTACCTTGAAGCGGGTAAGGGTGTGGCCTGTTTCGGTGTCGGCGGCTGATGCTTTCAGGCTGCCATCAGTGTCTTTGGCAAACACGTTCTGCCCGATATCGGCACCGGCAGGGAAATGCGCCCAGAAGTCGCCTGCTACGGCCAGCGTGATGATTTGGCCGGGCAGGATTTGATTGCCGTGTTCCGCCAGATAGGCGGTGATGCTGGCTTGCTGTTCGCGGTGGACAAAGCCGATACGCGCGCCGGCGGTTTTCTTGTTGGACACTTTGCCGTCGGCATCCGCCCAAGCAAACACGCCGACGGTTACGCCGTCTGTGCCGCTGACGAGCGCGCCTTCGCCCGCCAGCATGGAAGCGTTCGGGTTGTGGGCAGCAAAATCCCCCGCAACGGCGGGGGCTTGGTAAGATTTAACTGCTTTTTGGAATGACATGGTTTAAGCCTTTCTGATTCGTGATAAACCGGGGAACTGTTCGGCGGTTTTGGCCGCATCTTGCGCCATCGGCTGTTTGGGTTTGCCCAACATGCCGACCATGGCGCGGTAGGCAGAAGGATGTACGCCAGTTACATCAATGCCGCTCTGTTCAAGCGCAAACTTGTACACGTCCGCAGCGTTATCCATCGCTACATCGCCGACAATGGGCGCCACTTCGCGCTGTGCCGTAGCCAAGGCTTGCGAACGTTGGCGCTCGGCTTCCACAGCACGCTTGATGGCCGCATCCATTGCCACTTTGGAAATGGCACGGTCTTGCGCGGGCTTGGGCGCACCACCTTCGGGAGCTTCCGGTTCTTCGTCTTCGGCAGATTCTTCCGGCTCGGCGGGGGCGGGGTTGTTTTCGCCGTCCTCCGGTTCGTCTTCGTCCGTGCCGACATTCTCGACATTTTCGGGCGGCAACTCTTCGCCGTCGTCCTCAGCCGTCTGTACTTCGTTGGTGAGTGATCCGATAACCTGTAACAGCTCATCTGGGCTCAACTCGGCATCCTGCGCCAACAGGGGCTGCACGGCTGCCTGAATACGCGCTTTCGCGCCTGCTTTCAGTTTCATGGTTTTCCTTTCGTGAAATGGGTCTGCATCGCTTACTACAATATCACGCCCCGCCCGACCCACATCGACAAGGGCTACATGGTTTCCGACAATATCGCGCATCACGCCGTCGTAATGCCTGCCTTCAAACTCTCCGGCAGTCATATCGGCGGTGTAGTGGTACGCGCTGGAAAGCTCCATCTGCTCGCCGCTCTCAATACCGGCAATCGCCTCCGCATCCCACACGGCCAGCGAACATTTCAGGTAGCCTTCCTCAAACACGGTATCGCTGCCGGTTGTGCCGGCAATCACTTCTTTCTGCGGCTCGTCGGCAGAAACGGGAATATGCTTGCTTAATAGTGGCAGGTTGTTGAAGGATAGCGCAGCTTTTTCCAACTCTTCCGGGTCGCGCAGCAGGTAGTAAACCTTTTTCGGCTCCAAACCTAGTTGTTGATAGTTTGGGATTTCGCTGCCGTAGTAGGGGTTTACCGTGGCCTTGCTGATGTTGGAACTGGCAACGTGCAGCCTGCCGTCTTGGTCGTAGGAGCGCAGGGATCGGTCTTGGGCGAGTATGATTTTGCCTGTCATGAGTTGAATCCTTTAATCACGCTGCGGCTGGTGCAGCGGCAGTTCGGCTCTGTCCCCGGCTGCACCCATTTGCCGTCCAGATACATGCCTTTGCTCACGTCGAAGCGTTTCCCGTTGGCGGCAACATGGCTCGGGCGCGGCTCTTTGCCTGCGTGGGAGTGCATCCATATCGCCTCTGTTATACCTAGCTCCTGCCGACGTGCCTTTTCGATGGCAGCCTTTGCCTTGTTGGTTTGGTCTCGCGCGATAAAGGCGGCGCGGCGTTCGCTGATGCCGTAGTCCTTTCGCAGTTCGCGGGTCAGTTGCGCCATGTCGTAGCCTGCATTCACGCTGCGCCACACGCTTTCTTCCACGCGGTTCAGGTATTGCTGGCCGATGGAGCGGATAAGTGAGACGTTACCGCCCAATACAGCCTGTAAAGCAGTTTGTTGCTGCACCGTGGAACGGAAACGGACGGCAAACCCCGTATCACGCAATACTGTCTGAAAAGCTCTCTCAGTGTGGCCTGCACTTTGATTGGTGAACTTCTCCGCTATTTGCGGGGCGAGCTTGTCCAGCCGTGCCAGCCAATAACGCAACAGGGCAGACAAAGCAGCCTGCAAGCCGTCCGTCAGGCTGTCTTGGGCAATGCCTTTTGGGTAGTGCCGTTCAAGCAAACCCTGCACGTCGGCGCGCATTTCACGCAACAGCTTTTTCAGGCTTTTGCGGTAGGCAGCTTCTACGCCTAGGTTGGGCTGTATCGGCTTCAGGATGATGTCTTTATCGGACGGGGTGGACAGTTTCATGGCTTGCTTTCGGCGGTTGGTTGGCATACAATGGAATCAAGCGGTATCACTAATCAACTAAGAGGTCGGTCGCATACGAACGCGCGAAGGTGCTGGTTGGTTATGATGCCGCTCTCCAAGGCAACGGCGGTTCAATAACCCAGTCTTAGCAACTGGCGATATACCGTAGATTAAACGTTGCCTTTTTCATTTGTCTGCCCAAAATCCGTGGTCGTAATAACGTCTGCCGTCTGTTTGGTGTTTCACCGTAATCAGCATCCGCTTTACTTCCCCTTCAATCGCCACATCTACCGAATATTTCTCAACTTCGAGAACATTACTGTCTGCAATTCTTGGCTTTTCTGCGTGAAGGAAATGTGCAGCCTGCAACATATTCGGAATAATCGGGATGGTTTTAATCAGTCCGTCGTTTCCGTGTGCGATGGTGTGCTTCACCCCACTCATGGAAACTATGATTTCATGTCCGGTTTCTCGGTTTTTAAAAGTCTTCCCGACAAACCGTCGTGCAAACGCCCGGGCTTTCTCGCGCAGCTCCTTCATACTTGACCACAAGCCCAGCTCGTTACCCTTGATTTCGGGGATTCCGGCTTGGGTTTGGCCGTCCTGTTTTTCAGGCAGCCCGCTTCCCTCCCCGAACTGCCCGTTCTCCGCCCTCGGATGCTTGGATTCGTCCCATTGGGCATCTTGGGCAGGCTTAGGCTTTGGGTCGGTGGATTCTCCGACATCTTCCTCCACGCCGTCATTCAGCCCGTCTGAAAAGCCGTCATCGGGCATTTCAGGCACATCTTCTACGTCGATGCCGTTGTAGCCGCTGTCCGGCTCACTCGCCAGCCGCCCGCGTACTTCCTCTGCCGACACTACCCCAGCCTGAATGTAGGCCACGTCGCGGTCGGTATCGGATTTGCGGATGGTGGAAAGCTCGGTTTCGCTCATCTGCTGCAAAGGCACGAAGTCAAATGTGATGTTGTCGTTCACTTTGCCGAACAGGTGCAGTTGCACCAGTTTTAGCAGCTTGTCCAACGGGTCGCGCAGCAGGTTTTCCTGCATGGCGCGGATGTGGTCGTAGTAAACGGCAATCTCGCCCTCTGTGCTGGCATTCAGGCCGCTGGGTGTGATGCCGAGCAGCTTCACCAGCGGCGTATGGCTGGGGGCGGCCATTTGCTCCTGCGATTGGGCAAGCAGCGCATCCAAGCCGGATAGCGGGGTGTTGAACTGGAAGAACTCTTCCTCTTCTTTGCTCAACAGCATCAGGCCGCGGTTGTCGCGCAGACGGTTGTACAGTTCGGCGCGCAGCATGATGTTGGTGTCGCCGTCATCGCTGCCGTTCAGTACCGCGCTCATGTCGGTTTTGATGCCAGACAAAGAGAAGCTGTGCAGCAGGTCACTGATAGAGTCAACGGTACGCAGCCAGCGTTCCACATATGGCATCATGAGCTGTGTCATGCTTACGCCGCCGAAGTTGTAGGCGGGTTTGAGCATATCCGGCACGGGGCGGGAAATCAGGGTAAACAGTCGGCTGGCGTGGATTTCCTGCGCCATCACATACCATGCCTTCGGCTTGTAGAAGTCCGGCAAGGTAGGGTCGATGGCGTTGTACGGCGCAGGGGTCGTCCACATCGGCTCGATGTTCACCAAGGCTTTCAGGCTGCTTTTGGCGATGGTTTTCTCGGTTAGGAGCAGCGGGTTGGCTAATTTGCCGTCGTGGTCTTTGATTTGCACCAGTATCTGCCCACGCCCAAACAGGCCGTCTGTTTCGATGGCTTTGCGGAACACATCGCGCACGTTCAGCCGTTCGTAGCATTCCTCAATCTGCTTGATGGCCTCGCTGTTGTCTTCCTCTCCTACGGATTTGATTTCTATCCATTGGCGGGTCATTTCGTTGGCGGTGGTTTCACTTACGCTGCGGTATTCAGAAATCTGCGCCAATTCGGCCAGCTTGGGATAGCCGATAAAGCCGGTGCCGAAAAAGCAATCAGCCCCAAAGTTTCCTAAGGGGCTGCTGTCCATGGCCATGCCGTTTGGCTTTACGCCGTCAGGCAGAGTAGGGAAATCCAAGCTGTATGAGACGGGCTGTTTTTCAGGTAGCCTTTGCAACGCGCGGCGCATAGCCTTGGCGTTTGGCTTATTCTTTTTCTTGCTCATAGTCCGCTCAATATCTTGGGGTTTATGTTCAGCCCGCCCTGCACAGGGGCAAAGGCCATTACCAGCGCATCCGCCCGGTTCGGGCTGGGGATGCCGCGCTTTTTCATGTCTTTCTTGCTCTCAGCCTTCACTCGCCCGTTTTGGTCGTAATCCACGCGTGGGCGGCTCAGTTCGGCGGTGAGGTATTCCAAATCATGCAGGCTGCTTGATAGGCTGATAAGCTGGTCTTCTGGGTAGCTGTCGCCATGGTGCACAGCTCGCCACGTCTTGTAGAAGCGGTCACGCACCATCCACCATGCCTGTGCCTTGATGTTGGCAAACATGTCACGGTTTCTCTTATCATCAGTGTATTTCGCATCGGGCTTGTACACCGCCCCACCCGCGTTGAAGCCAAGCGTTTGCACCTTGCCGTTCTTGCGCCGGAACTGCGCCTTCACACCAGCACCAACGCCGATATTGTCATACACAATGCGGTCGATATGTTGCTCTTGGGCGTACAAATAAACCTTGTCGGCGGAATAAATCACATCCTGCCCGCGCCATTGCTGCATATCGGTTACGACTGATCCGTGCCGCAATACGGTGGCGTTGGCATCATCGCCTTCATCGGCTACGTCAAAACCGAGGATGCGCCGGCCTGCGGCGGAGAAGCCCAGTTTTTCGTGTGCATCAATAGCGGCTTCAATCCAACTTGGCTTGATAATCGCCAGTTCGCTGTCTGCCACCGGCTCGCCCAGCCAAATATGGCGGTATAGGTCTTCGTCCCGCTCTTTGCATTCAAGCATATCAGCCAATAGCGGCGTATCTTCAAAATACGGGTTAATGTCGTAGTTAGCCTTTAAGACAATGCTGTCTTTCGGCGGGTGGATGATGAACCGCTGATAGGTGTCGTCCAGAATGTTCTTCGGGTTGAAGCTCACCCAGATTTCCGCGTTCTTGTCGCCACGGATGGACGGTATCAGCACATCCCAAGAGTTCTTCGTTACTGCTTCGGCCTCTTCCACCCAGCACACGCCTATGCCCTGAATCGATTTGATTTTGGTAACGTTGTTC
>CAUVMZ010000164.1:0-6616 GCA_963552855.1 uncultured Corynebacterium sp.
CCACCCCGACTCAGCATCCTCATACTGGCCAGCAAACAACAACGGCGAAGACTTCTCACCAAACCAAGTGCGTTTCCCGAACAGTGATTGCTTACTATAACCAACAATCCCACCAGTAGTAACGTCGACAAGCTCCTTCGGCGCACCAGCAAAATCACTGATCATCGCGTAAAATACTGAATCTGGTGAGCCGCTGGGGGCGAGTTCGATTTGCCCCAAGATTTCGTCTGTTATTGGGTTGACTGGCCATAGCGTTCCGACCCCAACCATGTGAGGTTCGTTCACGTCCACCGTATACTGCTCGCCGAAAATCTCATTCCCATAGTGCATAAACACCACACGGCTCAGCACATCACCCGTAACAGTATCAATCTGCTCCTTACCAACCCGGCGGCCCAAGCCATCATATAAATACCGCCAACCAACACCCGGATGATCTGAATCCTCATAACCCACAGGCTGAGTACCGGAACCATAATAAAAACGCTTCACAAGTGGCTTCTTCGACAACCGCTTCGTCACCGTCTGAACAACCCGGCCAGCCTTATCATACGCAAACGAAGTCCGACCAACCTGACGCGGCATCGTACCACCATACAAATCCACATCATCAGCCCACTTAGCAGAAGTATCAGGATGAAGTCTCGTCACCATACCAGCCCGACTAAACCCATACGACTCCGATGAATTTTGGTTTTGTGCGGCATCTACATGTGTCACACCAGTGACATGGTTAAGCACGTCAACGGTATAATCCGTCACCGAATTGTGAACGTTATTCGTTACTTGCGTCAATGTGTTATCCGCACGCCACGAAAATACCCGGTCAACAATATTCGTTGTCGTGTCTTCCCCACCAAGCTGCATCACGGTGTCAGAGATAATACGATCCAGCTGATCAAACTTGAATTGGCGAACCATCGACCCCACGCTTAACCATGACTGCCGACCAGCATCATCCACACCAAATGATGTTGATGCCAATTCTTGTCCGGCAACACCATATGTCATTTGTTGCAGCTGGCCATGCTCATCATAGGTTGGGGTTTCTGTGACTTCCCGACCGTCGGGCAAGACATGGGTCACAGCATTCATGGCCCCGGCGGCACTATAGTGATACTTCAGTGCGGATTGCTCACCCGAATACAGTGTTGTTATCTCGGACGTTAACCTCCCATATTCATCATGATGATAGTCAACCGTGGACCACTTATTCATGATCTGCGTCACTTCACCGTATTGGTCCCTCGTGAATTTTACTACGCCATCAGCTTCATGAAGCTCAGCAACCTGCCCCATTGCGTCGTAAATGGTGGTGACGGTACCTTCACCATCAATGGTGTCTAGTCGCAGCCCATCCGGTGACCTGCGGGTCTCGGTCACGAGTCCGTTGTAATCAATCTCTTTGACAATATTTCCAGCCAGATCATATTCAAACCGCCACGTGTGCCCGTCAGCGTTCGTAATCGCAATTGGCTCCATTTGGGTGTTATACGTGTACCGGGTTACTCCCCCATTGGCGGCAAGAACTTCCTGAACTTTGTCAAACACTGTGTGCTTTACGACGGTACGAGTGCCCACTTCATCAATGGTCTCTGTCTGGTTACCTTCCCCATCGTAAACCATTGTCTGCTCGCTCCCATCCGGGTTAATGACCTTGGTCACCCACCCCTCGGGGGAATACTCCACCTTGGTCACGTTACCAATCGGATCGATGATTTCAGTCACCAGCCCCCGAACATCCCGAATCACAGAAGAGCGCCTGCCCGCGGGATCCACCGACGCTAACGGCCGCCCGGCGTTATCACACTCCGTGACCTGCACCAACCCCTGAGGATCAATCACTGCCAACGGCACCAGTCCCGATGCCCGCCACTCGTATTCATACTCTATTCGTGCCCCAGTAGAATACGTGGTCGCAGTAATGAACCCCGCTGAATCCAGTTCATATTCGGTGGTTAATCCGTCTCGACCAATAACCTTGACAGGCTCGCCCCATGCACCCGGAGTGATGGTTTCTGTTGTCCCATCACCGTAATCAATCTGGGTGATGGTCCCGTATTCGTCTCGGTCAATACTGGTCACTACTCCAGTACTTGATACATCACGAATGATTTGATGGTATTGGTTGTATTCCCGATCAACAATGGAGCCTTCGGCATCAATAATCCGCCACACATCCCCTTCAGGCGTTGACCGGTACACCGTGGGGCGAATATCCCCCAAAAACTCATCATGCAAAAGCTCGTCAGGAATAGTCCAAGACTCATCATCCCGCACACCGGTCCGACCCCGGCCAGTCAAACCGGCACCAACCAGGCCTTTCTCCCGCAACAAATTCGCTAACGGGAGTTTATCCAGTCGGTCGAAGTACTCATTGATACATGAGTCACCGATCTCGGTAGGGTCTCCGTGGAATTCACCTACGCATTCTAAGGCAACACACACCACACCATCCTCCGGGGCATCATCCCCAGTATCCGGCAACCACACTGCCACGTTGGGGAACATCCCGCCGGACCCTACCTGGGAGATCACCCGGCCCTGCTCATCGAACCGATAATAGTAAGAGTGGCCATTCCGATCTGTCCACCGACAAGGACGATTTTCATCATCATAGTAATAGCGCAATGCACCAGCGGCAGAATTAATCACCTTCAACAACCGGCCCTTGCCATCGTAATTATAGGAGGCGAGCCGCATCGGCTCCTCACCAGGGTGGGTTTCCTCGTTTTTCACCCAAATGGATAGCAAACGATCAATCCGGTTATGCCACTTAAATTCCAGAGTAGTGCCATCGCTACGACGCATGGATACCAAGTGACCTGTGGTTTGCTCGTAGTCATATTCAATCCATGCACCAGAATGATGGATAACCGTGGAAAGGCGAATCTCCACACCCAGACCAAACATGTCAGCCACCGAACCCGGCGACAACACATTCACAAACGAGTTAGATACTTCAGTGTCTTCTACCTGATGAACAACATTCTTCGGTACATCACCTGTAATAGTGAAATCTTGGATGGGTGCATCAGGTTGGCGATCCCCAAACTCGCTACCCGTAACAGCAAACACCCAGGTGATGCCCTCCTGGATGTTCCGAACCCGATAAGCGCCGTCCACAAACGACAATCGCCATGGGCGACCATTCGCCACCACTTCAGAACCATCTGCCGGCGCCAACGGGAATTCTAAGATGGCGCTATCAGGGGATATCATCAGAATCTTATCAGGACAGATCTCAATGCGAGTATCCAACGACGTGTTCCACCCTGTGCCGAACACCATGCTCACATCCAGATCGGAACTATTATTTCGATCCACCACCATTGGCAACATGCCATCAATATGCACATCAGTGACAAAGTTAATCATCTCACCGGTTGCCATATCCACCGGCTCCAAGCCCGGAAATTTACATTTATTACCCCGAGAAGCTGCCTTTGACGCATTTTTCGCAGTCTTCCCCCCCTTAGCTGCTGCCTTTGAGGCCTTCGACGCCGTCTTTACACCTTTAAGCCCTTTGACAGCGGTCTTCCCCGCTTTCAGCAACTTTCCACCCGGTAAATTTGTCACCAAGTCGAAGGCAAACTCACCCCACGAGCAATTACCGGTTAGTGCCAATATTGCTTTTAAGCCCACGCCCACGCCAACAAGAACAGCACCAATAGCGGTAAAGACCGGGAATGGGATCATCATGAGCAGCCCACCGATCGTTTGCAATACATCGGAGATCATGCCCAGAACATCGGCATGTTCGCTCACCCAGTCTTTGAATTCGTTCCATTTTTCCTCTAACCAGCCGGGGTTCTCTTCAAAGCGTTTCTTGGCCTGCGACCGAATAGAAGTTACGGCCGAATTCACGGCGGTACTCAGGGTGGATTTAATGGTTGCGCCTGTGCTCACATCAGCATTGAAGGTGGCGGTGGCCCGGGTGTGCTCGGCCTTGGCGGCTTCGAAAGCGGTTTGGGCTGCTGCCAGGTCGGTTTGCGCCGTGGCTGCGGCACTGGCGGTGGCCACGTTCACGCCGGGAACCACCGCGGTGGCGGCCGCTGTTGTGGTAGCAGCCTGGGCGGTCACCGCGGCGCGGGCCAGGTTGATTTCGCACGTATTGTAGTTAGCAACCGCGGTCTGCACCGCAGCATGGTTCACCGAGGCAGTCGTGATGAGCGTGTTCATCTGGGTTTGCGCCGTGGTGAGAGCTTCGGCGTATTGAGAAACGGCGGTACTCACGCCGTTGTGGGCCTCCCCAGTCGTCGTCAAGTGTGACGGAAAGTCGCTGTTTACCAGCTGCTTATACCTGTCGCCTTCGCTGCCAAGGAAGCCACCGTCGTTCATGGAACGCAGGTTGCTAGCACAGGTGAGCGCATTATCGGCAAAGGTTTTCCACCGCCGGGCGAAATCAAACACTTCAGCGGTGTTCCCGCCAATCTTGAATTCGCTTTCTTTGTATGCCAGGAAGGGCTTAAGTGGGAGAACCGGCACGATGCGTCACCTTTGCTGCTAGAAGTTATTGATTACCTGTGTTCGTTACTGGCCGCTGATGGCGTTGGAGGCCCGGCCGCGCATTTCGGAAACGCTGGAGGAGTTTTCATCCAGTGCTCCCCTGATCTGTTCCAGGATGCCCCGCATGTTCTGGGCCGAGGACGACCATTTGCCGTGAATCTGCTGGTATTCCTCTTGCTCGCTGCCTTCCCAGGCGGCGCCCAGCTTGCGCATATCCCCGTCCATATCGGTCAGGGTGCCTTCGATTTCGCTGATGACGTTCTTGATGTCACCGCTTGCGTTTTCCGCATCCGAATTGTTATAAGAAAAAACACTCATGAGTTTTATCCTTTCCTACAGAATGTTGCCCTCGTCGAATTGCATGCCAGCGAACCGCTGCTGCAAGGCGGAGGTTTGGTCTTGTTCGCCCTGGGTGTAGGCCTTACCGGCCTCGTCGACACGACCGGTCAATTGGTCGAGCGCCTGGGTGACCTTCGTCATGTTCTCGTTCCAAGCCCTGGTCATTTCGTCCCATGCGTTAGCGGAATCGCCCTTCCAGGAGCCCTTGAGCGGCTCGATGGCCGAGAGGAACTTGCTGGATTGGCCCTGCAAGGTGCTGTGGTGGGCTTGGAGTGAGGACACGTGGGAGCTGACCGCGCCATGCTCCACTGACAAAGATTCTTGACCTGCCATGATTATTTCCTTTCGTTTAGGGTTTCTGGGTTATTTAGTTGCATCGAGGATTTCCCCGATGGATTTTTTGACGTCCCCCGTGCCGTCTTTCACCCCGAGGAGGGTTTGCTTCACATTGTCGAGGACGTCGGCAAGCCCATCGGCCCCCTCGTTCCATTTGGTGATGCCTTCGTAATATGCATCAGCCTCGACAGATACCCACTCAGGTTTAAGATTGTTGATTGCCGTTCGGTTCGTGGCCAATGTTTGCTTGATTTCGTTCATTGTCGCCAAAATATTGGAGCCAACCGAATCCGCCGTTGAGTCCCGAAATGCAAAATAGTCTTGAGCCATTACTTGTTCTCCCTCATCTTTGCAGCAGCATCACCGATAGACTTCGACACATCCGTGTCGAACCCGATCACCAGGTCGGCGATCTTGCCGGAAACCTCGCCAAGGATACCGACGTTCTCGTTGAGGGTTTTCCGGGATTGCTTCCATTCGGCCAGGAAGTCGGTGACTGCGGTGGCAACGAGGTGGCCGTCGTTGGCGTCCACCCCGTGGAGTTCCGTGGCACTCTGCTCGGTGCCATCCAATTCTGTTTTCATCGACGCAAACTTGGTGGCTATCTCGTGCAAATGCACCATGGGGACTTGGATATGATCGCTCACAATTAAACTCCTTCGCTTACTAAAACTGCACCGTCTGGTGTGAAATACGCGTCCCCGGCCTCATGGCCGAATTCTTGGGTCAATGGCTGGTCGGTTATGTCAGGGTATACCCGAAGCGATTGGATCATCCGCTCCACCACAGCCCGCACATCACTCACCATCTCAACTTCGGGAACCGAAGCACTTATCACCAAAAACCATGACGAGCCTACAACCGGCACAAACCCCTCTACGTGAAATACCTTGCGACGATCAGTCACAGAACCAGCAACCGACTCCCGCTCCACTATCACAAACTCGCCGCCCCCATCGAGAGTCGCCACCTGAGGATTATCACGAGAAAACTTCGACAACACCGGATCCACACATGCGCGTTCCGGAGCCACACTATGCCACCGCAACAACACCGCAGCAGACGACACCTCCCCCGAATCTAAAACCCCAGGCAGCACCAGCCCCAAGAGCACCCCAGCCTCCTGCGCAGCAGCAATAACCTCCCCCAACCTACGCCGAACGACCTTCCTATCCCCGGCACGCAACCGCATACCAGGAACAAAATCCCCTGATAACCGATCAATACACGTGTCAGCATGGGCGGGATGGGTATCGAGGAATTTCCAGGGCGCCAGTGGCAGGCTGATGTACCACAGGAAGTTTGGTCTGGGTACATTCGGGTTGAGTTCTATAGCTTTTTCTAGAACCTTTTCGGCCACCGACGTCCTCCTCAAAGAATCGTTTATCTCTTGCGCTATCACTACAATGTACCTATCAATTTTTTATTTTTG
>CAUVMZ010000165.1:0-6538 GCA_963552855.1 uncultured Corynebacterium sp.
TACAAACCCCACCACAAAACCACAAACCCCCACGTCACAACAACAAAAACCGGGATGGTTCTCATGCCATCCCGGTTACGCTATTGGATTTTTGCCCCTGCGAAGGTTTTCTTGCCTCGCCGCAGCACTAGCCATGTGCCGTACAGCAAATCATCGGCTGTTGGTTCCCAATCCTCGGAGGAAATACGCTGGTTATTCACGTATGCGCCGCCTTCTTTTATTGTGCGACGCGCGGCCCCTTTGGATGCGGCCAAACCGCTAGCCACCAACAGGTCCACAATTGTGCGTGGGTCCTGTGGCGCAATCTCCGCCACCGTGGTTTCCTGGAGCGCTCCCCTCAGGGTTACTTCATCCAGTTCGGTCAATTCTGCCCGACCGAATAGCGCTTGAGCTGCTAGTTCTACCGCCTCAGTTGCCGCTGAACCGTGCACCAGGGTGGTCATTTCTTGCGCCAGGCGCCGCTGCGCTTCCCGCAAATGCGGTCGTTCCTGCACCGCCACTTCGTATTCGGCGATTTCCGATTGGGACAGGAACGTGAACCAGCGCAAGTAGTCGATGACCACGGAGTCCCCCGCGTTGAGGAAGTACTGGTACCACGAATAAGGGCTGGTCAGTTCAGGATCTAACCAGAGTTTGCCGCCACCCGTGGATTTGCCGAATTTTTGCCCTTGCGCATCCGTAACCAATGGCACGGTTAAGCCATGCACCTTGGTTTGGTTCATGCGTCGGTTGAGATCCACACCGGAAACAATATTGCCCCACTGGTCACCACCACCGATTTGCAGCACGCAATCGTATTCCCGATTGAGGTGCACATAATCATAGGATTGGAGCAGCATGTAGGAGAATTCGGTGTAGGAAATCCCGTCGGATCCTAGGCGCCGCTTCACGGTTTCTCGATCCAGCATCGTATTGAGCGAAAAGTTTTTGCCCAGGTCACGCAGGTAGTCAATAAGCGAGAGTTTCCCCAACCAATCGGCGTTATTGACCATAATGGCTTTGCCGTCCGTGTAGTCGATAAAGGACCGAATTTGGTCTTGGATCGCCGCAATGTTGTGGGCGATTTCTTCCTCGGACAGCATGGACCGCTCCCCCACGTCCCGCGGATCGCCGATCATGCCGGTAGCGCCACCTGCCAAGGTGAGTACTCGGTGCCCTGCGTTTTGGAAGCGTTTCAGCATGATGAGGGGCACAAGGTGCCCCGCATGGAGCGACGCCCCGGTCGGATCGAACCCGCAGTAGAGGGTGATGGGTTGCTCGCAAGCGGCACGTAATTCGTCAACATCGGTGGCTTGATTAATGAGCCCTCGCCAGAGTAGTTCGTCAACGATATTCATGTGTTAGTCCTCCGGGGAATAGGGAATAGCTTCGTCGATAAGCATCACAGGGATGTCGTCAATAATCGGGTAAGCAATCTTGAGTCGCGGGTTGACCAGCACGTTTTTGTCTTCCAAGTAGGTGAGCGGCCCATGGTCTTGGGGGCATGCCAGCACTTCTAATAGTTGGGGGTCGAGGCTCATGCGTGATCCCCTTGCGCCCATGCCCGATAGTCGGCGGTCAACGTATCTACCCGGTGCCGCTGCTCGTCGACTCGCACCTGTGCAGTCCCACCCCGGGTGGTGCGTGATGCCACCGCACCCGCAACCGTCAGCACTTCCCGAACCCCCGGATGCAGCTGCTTGTGGGCACTGGCCAGTTCCTCATCCGTGAGCTCGTCGAGGCCCACGCCACGTTCCTCGGCGATACGCACGCAAACACCGGACGCCTCGTGCGCTTCCCGAAACGGCACGCCTTCCCGAACCAACCACTCAGCCAGGTCCGTGGCCAACGTGTAACCGGCCGGCGCTAGTTCCAGCATTCGCCGCGGATGGAACACCAGGGTGGCAACCAGCCCGGTCATGGCTGGCAGCAGCAGGTGCAGCTGCGTCACTGAGTCCACGATGGGTTCTTTGTCTTCCTGCAAGTCCCGGTTATAGGCCAATGGCATGGCCTTGAGAGTAGCCATGAGCCCAGCCAGGTTGCCAATGAGCCGGCCGGTCTTGCCCCGGGTGAGTTCCGCCACGTCTGGGTTTTTCTTTTGCGGCATGATCGACGACCCCGTGGACCAAGCATCAGCCAAGGTCACATAACCGAATTCCGGGGTGGACCAGGCAATGATTTCTTCCGCAAGGCGAGACATGTCCACCGCGATTTGGGCCAACACGTATGCGGTTTCGGCGGCAAAATCCCGAGAGCTGGTGGCATCAAGGGAGTTGTCCGCAGCCTCAGCAAACCCCAATTCGGCGGCGATTGCCTCCGGGTCGAGGTGCAGGGAGGATCCCGCGAGGGCCCCCGACCCATAGGGGCTCACCGCTAGGCGTTTATCCAGATCTTGGAGCCGTTCAATGTCCCGCAACAACGAGTGCGCGTGCGCGAGCAGCGCATGGGCCAACAGGATCGGCTGGGCCGCCTGAAAGTGGGTTTTTCCGGGCATGATAACCCCCGGATGATTGGCTGCCTGGGTGCTGAGGGCCGCAATCAGGTCGGTCACCTCGACCGCAATGTCCCGGATGGCATCCCGCACCCACATGCGGAAGAGGGTCGCCACCTGGTCGTTTCGGGAACGACCGGCCCGCAACCGACCGCCCACCTCGGGGCCCACAATCTCAATGAGGCCACGTTCCAAAGCGCCATGCACGTCCTCATCAGTGGGCAGGGGGACGAAATCGCCGCTGGCTACTTTTTCGCCAAGACGATCAAGGCCGTCAAGCATGATGTCCAGGTCGGCGTCGGAAAGCAGGCCTGCCTTGTGTAAGACCTTGGCGTGCGCCTTGGATGCCTGGACATCGTAGGGGGCAAGCACCCAGTCAAAATGGGTGGACACGGACAGGGCAAACATGGCGTCGCTGGGACCGCCGGCGAATCGGCCACCCCATAATGCGCCTTGATTGGTTTTGTGTTGCTGTGCCATGAGGATTATGCTTCGCGGTCCCGCCGGTTCGAAATCTTGGTGGAAAGACCGTGGAGTTCCACGAAACCCTTGGCCAGGGTTTGGTCGAAGGTGTCGCCGGTGTCGTAGGTGGCCAGGTTAAAGTCGTAGAGGGAATGATTGGAACGCCGACCGTTCACTACCGCGCTGCCGGCATGGAGGACCATGCGGATGTCGCCGGTCACGTGCTCTTGGGTGGAGTCAATGAAGGCGTCCAGGGAGCGTTTCAGCGGGGAGAACCACAGGCCATCGTAGACTTCTTCGGACCAGCGGGCGTCGACAAGCCGCTTGTAGCGGGCAAGTTCGCGCTCCACAGTAACGTCTTCCAGGGCCTGGTGGGCGGTGAGCAGGGTGATTGCCCCGGGGGCTTCGTACACCTCGCGGGATTTAATGCCCACCAGGCGGTCTTCCACCATGTCGAGGCGGCCCACGCCTTGGGCGCCGGCCCGCTGGTTGAGCTCTTCGATGGCTTCGAGCACGGTGACGGGCTGGCCGTCGATGGCCACGGGCACGCCGGATTCAAAGGAGATCGTGAGCTCGTCGGGGGCGTTACCCAGACCCGGGTCCTCGGTGTATGCGTAGAGGTCTTTGGTGGGCGGGTTCCACAGGTCTTCGAGGAAACCAGTTTCCACGGCACGACCCCACACGTTTTGGTCGATGCTGAATGGCGACTTTTTCGACTGTTCGATGGGGAGGTTGATTTCCTCGGCAAAGGCGATGGCCTTGTCCCGGGTCCAGGCGTAGTCACGAGCGGGGGCAATGATTTCCAGCTCGGGGGCCAGGCTGCGGAACCCGACTTCGAAGCGGACCTGATCGTTACCCTTGCCGGTACAGCCGTGGGAGACGTGGGTGCCGCCGAACTCTTGGGCGGCCTGTACCAAATGCTTCACAATGAGTGGCCGGGAAATGGCGGAGACCAGCGGGTATTGCTTCATATACATGCCGTTGGCCCGAATTGTGGGCAAGCAGTAGTTATTGGCGAATTCGTCTTTGGCGTCAATGACGACGGCTTCGACGGCACCACAATCGAGGGCGCGTTGGCGCACGGATTCCATGTCCTCGCCGCCCTGACCCAGGTCGAGGGAAACGGCAACGACTTCACCACCGGTCATTTTCGCCAGGTATGGAATAGCAACGGAGGTGTCGAGGCCACCGGAATATGCGAGGACTACACGGTTGGTCATAATGTAATTTTTCTCCTTATCGAACGTTGAGTAAGTCGACGAGTTCCTTGCCCGTCAATGGGTCGCGGGCCAGGACAAACACGGTATCGTCACCGGCGATAGTGCCCACCACTTCATCCATGCTGACCCTATCAATAAAGCTAGCAAGGAAGGCCGCGGCCCCAGGTGGGGTGCGCAGCACCGCAATATTCCCAGAATGGTCGCTAGATACCAGCAGGTCATCCAGCATTTTTCGTAGTTTTTCCCGGGTGCCAACGGTGGTGGGGGCAATGGTTTCTTCAGTGTTGCCGACGGCATAGAATGCGCGGCCACTGTCCGGCCGAATTTTTTTAGCCCCGAGCTCATCAAGGTCACGAGACAGGGTCCCTTGGGTGATTTCAACGCCTTTGTTTTTGAGCAGTTCCGAGAGCTGCATTTGGCTGGAAACTAGGTTCTGTTCGAGCAGTTCCAAGATCAATGCTTGGCGGACCGTTCTAGTGATTGGTCCAGGGCTCACGGGACTCATGGGCGCTCCTTCGACTATTTATTTGGTTTAGGCTGATTCCACAGTAGCCACGTCATCAAAGCCTTTTGGGCGTGGAGCCGGTTTTCGGCTTCGTCGAACACTACGGATTGTGGGCCGTCAATCACCGAGGCAGTGACTTCACTACCGCGATATGCCGGTAAACAATGCATAAAGATGGCGTTTTTATTAGCTTTACTCATTATTTCATCGTTTACCTGGTAGGGCAAGAATGGGGTACGCCGATCCAGACCGTCATTTTCCATGCCCATGGATACCCAGGTATCCGTGATGACCACGTCGGCGCCGGCCACCTCGTTAATGTCACTAGTGACGGTAATGGTGGCACCGGTTTCCGCGGCCCGAGTACGGGCGCGTTCCACAAAATAGAGTTCCGGCTGGAAATCGGCGGGGGCAATGATGCTAATGTCCAGGCCTGCGGTGGCGAAGCCCAACATGTAGGAATTGGCCATATTATTGCAACCATCGCCCAGGTATACCGCTTTATGCCCCCGAAGCCCACTAGGCCCCTGTTTGGGGCATAAATTTTCGATAATGGTTTGCAAGTCGGCAAGCACCTGACAGGGATGGAAACTATCGCACAGCGCGTTAATGATAGGCACTTGCGAGGTTTCAGCCATGTCCCACAGGTTTTGGTGGGCGAAGGTGCGCCACACGATGAGTGATACCATGCGCGACAGGAGCGCCCCGGTGTCTTGGTAGGTTTCGCCTTTGCCCATTTGGGTTTTGCCGGATTCGACCACAATAGCGTTACCGCCAAGCTCGGCGATGCCCGTCGCAAAACTAAATCGGGTGCGTGTGGAGGTTTTATCAAAGAGCACCGCCACGGATTGCGGCCCTTTTAGCGGCTGTGAGGCAAATCGCGCATGTTTGAGCTCGGCAGCCATGGTGAGTACTTCTGCCTGTTCGGCGGGGGTGAGGTGGTCGTCGGCGAGGAAATGCCGCACATTAGTAGTCATCGTGGGAAACTCCTTTAAGAAGGTCAGCGAAGCGTGCCACCGCTTGGGTGATCTGGTCATCACTAATAATAAGCGGTGGTGTAAGTCGCACTACATCAGGTTGCGGGGCATTGATGAGAATTCCGTAATTCGGCGCCTCGACCACGGCTTGCTTTGCGACGGGCTCCCGCAGCACCACCCCAAGCATCAATCCCCGACCCCGCACCGACTCGACCTGGGGTAATTTGAGCAGTTCTTGACGCAGCAGCTCCCCTTTGCGCGTGACCTCCGCCAGGAATTGCTTGTCGACGACGTCCAGGACCACCCGGGCGGCGGCACAGGTCACCGGATTTCCACCAAAGGTACAGCCATGATCCCCCGGTTGGAGGAGTGTGGCGGCCTTGCCCGCGGCAATGCATGCTCCCATGGGGAGCCCCCCACCGAGTCCCTTGGCCATGGTGACCACGTCGGGGCAAACATTGTCGTGCTGGAAGGCAAAGAATTCACCGGTACGACCGATCCCGGTTTGCACCTCATCGCAGATCATGAGGATGCCATGCTTGTCGCACAGCTGGCGTACCTGGGCGAGAAAACCATCGGGGGCGGGCACCACGCCGGTTTCGCCCTGAATGGGCTCCAGGAAGATGGCGGCCACGTCGTCGTCAAGCGGCGGGAAACTCTCAATGTCACCGTAGGTGTAGTATTCGACGCCCGCGGGCATGGGCTCGAATTTTTTCCGCTTATCGGGCTGGCCGGTGAGCGCCAACGCCCCCATGGTACGGCCGTGGAACCCATGTTCGGCAGCGAGGATTCGGCTCCGGCCGGTGGCGCGGGCGATTTTGAACGCCGCCTCGTTGGCCTCAGTGCCAGAATTGCAGAAAAACACCCGGGCATCCGGGTCACCAAACCGGTCGATGAGACCAGC
>CAUVMZ010000166.1:0-6508 GCA_963552855.1 uncultured Corynebacterium sp.
CAATCGGATTTGTCGACGTCCGCGCCTGCCGCAGCGCACTCATGGTTGCCGCAATTAGTACCAATGCCACACCAATCACGGCAGCACCCACCCACCGCAACACGGTCGGAAACACGATCGCGCCGGGCCACAGCCAAGCCACCACAAACGCCAACCCGCCCAGGCCAAACAGGCATGCGTCGGGAACATGATTGAAAAACGTTGGCGGTCGGGATAACTCCCTCTGCATACACACCATCGCTACCACGCCCTCCGGTAGTCGGAACGCGGGTTTCCCGGCGCTATCGCTAGCACGCAATTGGCCTGCGGTTCCCGTGTGGTTCGGGTTCGTTGCTGTGGGGTTGGGTCCATAGTCCCATTATGCCTCCCAACTTGTGGCTAAATTATTGCATGCAAACTATCGGTGGGGGAGTGGTGATGAATGCCGCCGGGAGCCATGGGATTCCCGGTATCCGTGGCCTGAGCCGTCCGGCAATGAAGTCATTCGGGAACCCGCTAGGTAGGGCGTTGGTAAGACAATAAATACCGGTAGTACACGCCCCGCCGAATCCGGGCACCGGGCAAAATTTTTGCGGCGGCCGCCCGGATCTCCGCCAGGCTCTCCCGCGGCTGGGTCACCCGCACCCCAATGTCCCGCGCCTCCCGGTGCAGGGCCGACCCTATCGAAGCTACCGGAACCGACAGGGCCGATATCACCCAGTCCGTCACCGATTTCCGGGCCGATAGTCCCACCACCAGAAACTGGCCGCCGGGCCGCAGCAGTTGGCGGACTCGGTGCAGGGTTGGTTCCAGCTCCATGTGGTGCAGGGACGCCGCCATGGTAATCAGGTCGAAAGACTGGTCGGTGGGCAGGTCGTCGAAAAGCTGCGTGAGCAACGTGGCCTGCGGCAGTCGCCGGCGCGCCCGGGCAATGCTTGACGGGTCGGGGTCGATACCAACCAGGGTGGTGCAGTGCGGCGATAACCGTTGTAGTAGCAGGCCCTCGCCGCAGCCCACGTCGAGCGCGGCAAGCCCAGAACGGCCGGCGATCTGCTGCAATATCTAGGGGTGATACGCCGAATTATGATTCCAATATTCCGTGCTATCAACCCCACTAGACATGAATGGTGCCCTCCACAATGGTCCTCGTGGCACCCCCAACCCACACCGTGTCGGTGGCGTCATCAATATTGATGTACACCAGCCCATTGCGGCCCACATTGCCGCCCTGCCGCACCATGTAGCTGCCCTTCGCCTTCCCGGTGCGGGCAAACCACTGCGCCACAGAAGCGTTCAGGCTGCCGGTCACCGGGTCCTCCGTAACCCCCACCTTGGGTGCGAACGCCCGAATCTCCCAACCATCAAAAGACCTACCGATAACACCGACCATGAGCGGGCGGGAATGCAGGAAATTGGGTCGTATCGACCGCACTACATCCGCCGACTCCACCTGAAGCACCGCCCAACCGGGGCCATTATCCACCCACTGGTGATCCAACACCCGGGAAATCCCCAACGCCGTCATGTGCTCCGACAGGTCCTTGGATTGTAGCGGGCCGGAACGCAGCGTGGGCGGTGCGGCAAAATGCCACGACCCATCCAATTTCCGCAATTGCACCAACCCCGCGCCGCACTCCTGCACCAATTCCGTCCGATCCGAATCACCCACCCACGCATGCGCCGACCCCAGCGTGGGGTGCCCGGCGAACGATAACTCCGCATTGGGCGTGAAAATCCGCAGCCGATAGTCAGCCCCCGGTTGGGTTGGGGTGAGTAAAAACGTGGTTTCGCTCAGGTTCGTCCACCGAGCAATACGCTGCATTTCCGCGTCGGTTAACCCGTCAGCATCATGAATCACCGCGACTGGGTTGCCAGCAATGGGGGTTGCGCCGAAAACATCGACTTGCGAAAAATTCCTCATGATGTCAATTGTGGCACAACCAGTGCTATTGCTGTTCCTATCAGTCCGTGAATATGCTCATAAATACCAGAAATGACCAGTGGTTTTGTCAATGCGTACCGCTTCAAGTATAGTTTTCGACAGCTGCGAAGCACATTGTTGTGACGCACTAGCTCCCATCGTCTAGAGGCCTAGGACACCGCCCTTTCACGGCGGCGACACGGGTTCGAATCCCGTTGGGAGTACAAAACCTCTATATGTGGAATTTAAAGGCTTGATGGTTTCCATGGTGGTGATCCTTTTCGGCTGAAATCCGCATATAGAGTGTTTTAACTCAATATGGCCCTGTGGCGCAGTTGGTTAGCGCGCCGCCCTGTCACGGCGGAGGTCGCGGGTTCAAGTCCCGTCAGGGTCGCACATGGTGGCGAGAAGAAAACACAAATCTTCTCGCCATTTTCGCATTGCCAGGTAGGCGCGTGCTATTTCCCGTATGAGACCCGGTTGCGGTGGGGGAGTGTCGGGCGCAAACCAGGCCACAACCCACAGCGTGAGTCATCATTCTATTCGGCATGCTACCAGCGGATTTGCCTATGTTTCGCCCCGCTGTGTATTGTTATCAATCGTGCACACACGTGCATCACGGCCCTGTGGCGCAGTTGGTTAGCGCGCCGCCCTGTCACGGCGGAGGTCGCGGGTTCAAGTCCCGTCAGGGTCGCTGGCTGGTTTCCAGCCAAGTGGCGCGGTAGCTCAGTCGGTAGAGCGTCCGCCTGAAAAGTGGAAGGTCACCAGTTCGATCCTGGTCCGTGCCACAACGAAACCCCAACAGCAATGTTGGGGTTTTTCGCTTGTCGACGCCCCACCGGTGGGAGGCTTCCCGCTTTGGGCGTCGTAAAGCTAAAAATTATGCGTTATTCGACGCCCCAGATCGAGCCCGTTCGGATTGCGTGGGACGCTCGGCCGGCGTCGCCTTCTCGGAGGATTTCGGCGTGGGGTTCTTCGTGGGCTGCGCCGACACCTCAACCGGCAGATTCAACATGGCGGTGAGGTTATCAACAGCCTGTTGACACACCTCTTCCTTCGACGTGGACCTCGAAGAGGTATAACTGTTGAGTGCTACCCCCAGCCTGCCGCGATTTGTCACCACACCAGCACTACACGTGCTATCCCGACTGGATTCCGCGTACTGGTCGTAAACATACACATTCTCCGGCTTCGTCACCTTGAGACTGCTCAAATCCTTACCATGCTTTATCACATCATCGTATTTGGAATTGTCAGTAGTAATCGACAACATGCTATAGCTGTCATCCGTCTTCGTGCTCTTTAACATGCAATGGATGGCATAATTACTCGATTCCTTATCCGGGAGATGCTGCAAATCCCACCCCAGGCTTTCCCACTGCTCCTTCGTGATCTCCTCACATGGGTTAAACAGTGTATTGCCCTGCTCTTCGGGGGTGTATGACCCCGCCCCGAGTGCCTTAGCGAACGTGTCACCCTTCTGGATACTCTGACCATTCCGGCCATTCTGCTCCGTGGGTAAACTCCCGGGGCCAGCTTGGGGTTGCTCCTGAGGCGCACCCGTGCCCACGCCGCCGAACAGCGATGATGATGTCATTGTGGGAACGGCACACCCGCTAAGCAGCAGTACGCCTACAGTGACGAGGACGGAACGGAATGTACGCATGAATTCATCTCCCATTCGAATGGTAGGTTGTTTGCTTACAGCCTAAGTGTCGGGTTACCCACGAATCGAGTTATTACCCCATTGCTACGCCAAACACGCAGGTAGTTGTTTTGTTTATGGGGGCACCCTGTGGGTTTATTGGAATAATTTTGCTTGTGGATGATGGTTGGTGGGTCGGTTATTTATGAAGCACGTTATCCAACCCCTCCGCTTTAAGATCGCTGATCGCCATGAGCTGGTCCGTGGCCCGCTGGCAGGCCTGCTCCTTTGTGGGCTTCGCCGCTTTCTCTCCCAACCGCAAGGTCAGGTTGAGCCGACCCCGGTTTGTCACCACACCAGCGGTGCATTCGTCCTCCGCAAGATCGGAATTCTTGTCGTAGAAATAGACATAATCCGGCTTATTCGCCTTGATATTCACAATATTTTTACCAACGTCCGAGGCGAGAAAATCAAGGTAATCCACGGCAATTTTCACTGCCTCGCCCGCATGCTCCCCCTCATCGGTACTCGCCAGGAAACATTCGTATGCGTCCCCCTGGTCAGGACCAAGCTTGAGAGTCGGCTGCTCACCGCTCTTCACCTTGAGCTTTAACGATTCCCACTGCTTCTTCGTGATTTCCTTGCATGGGTTGAACGTTTTATGAATCATCTCGTCATTGTCGAACTTGCCCACCCCGAGCTTTTGCCGGAACGTTTCGCCTGTCGACGCCGAATCGGCGGGCTTTGTGGGTTTCGCACCAGCTACGCTTGGCGACGCCGCCGAGGTCGTTGGCGCCGGTGTCGCCTGGGACGCGGGGGCTGCCGGTGCTGCTGTGGGCGGTAACACTGGTAAGTTAAAAAGCCCCTCCAAAATATCCACCGCTTTCTGGCAGGTTTTCTCCGCAGAAGGCGGAGCCACCTTATTGGAAAACTCGCCATACGATACCGAGACCCGGCCCTGATTCGTCATGGTGCCTGCCGAGCAAATATCCCGGTAAGGCTTGGTTGGAGAATATAAGTACACATAGCTTGGCTTGTTGACCTTCACATTATTCAGGCGCTCACCCTTCTCCAGCTCCTTGCTGAGCGGATTAAAATTCCCCGTAATGATTGTGGACTGGGCTGGTTCCGTCTGCTCCGGGATCACCTTGAGTGAACATGTTGTGGACAATCCGGTGGTGCCGTCGTCTGCCCGATCCACCCGTAGCCCCAACGATTTCCACTGCTCCGCAGTCACCTCACGGCACGGGTCAAATGCGGGTTGGCTGTGCTGATCGGGGCTAAATTTCCCAATCTCCAGTGCCTCACCAACCGTGCGGTTAGCAAAGGAATCCTTCTTCCCTGCATCAGTGGTTTGCGTATCGGTGCCAGAATCATCGCCATCTGATCCCTGCGATTGCGCTGTGCTGGATGGTTGTGGATCGCCGGAAGCCGATTGCGGCAGCACCGACGTTGGCAAAGCACAGCTGCTGAGCAGTACAATGCTGGCGGTGGCAAGAACAATACGGACATGCTTCAATATCATGATTATGCTCCGCTCGTACTCGGGGCGGACTCGGGCGCGGATTCCGGGGTCTTCGGGGCTTCGGAAGTCTCGGGAGCATTCGAACCCGCCGGCGCATCACTGGGTGACTGTGATTTCGGGGCGGATTCCGGCGCTGCCTTTTCCGTCGACGGTTTGGCCGTGTTTTCCGCCGGGGGCTCGTATTTGAGAGCCAAAATGGCCTGCATCTTATCCACTACCCGCTGGCATGCCTCTTCCTTTGAGATCGACTCCGTGGCTATCTTATTTCCATAGTTGAGAGTGAACCGGCCGCGGGAAGTAACCACACCCACTGAACACTGCTTTTCCTTAGCGTTCGGCGAATCTATGAGATAAAAATTCTCGGGCTTATTGACCTTAATATGATCCAACGGGGTCATGTGTTTCATTTGCCCCTCCAAGGGATTAAACGTGGATTCCGCCACCAGCATTTCCTGGAACTCCTTGTCGCTGTCCCCGGTGCGGTAAAAACATGAATAGTAAGGGGGAACATCTTTAGCGACATTAAGTTTGGGGTCATCAAATGGCACAAGCCCGAGGCTCTTCCACTGCTCCGCGGTGATCTCCTCGCATGCATTAAAGATTCCTAAACTACCCCGAAGCTTGTCCTGCGGCTTATACTCGCCAACACCAAGTACCTTCGCAAACGTGGGCACCTGCGAGTCCCGGGGTTTCTCCGAACCAGTGGGATCTGCCGGCTGTGATGGCTGTGATGTTTGCGGCGGTTGTGATGGTTGGGCGGGATCCGTTGGGTGCGCCGGGGTGGCAGGGCTCTCCGGTTTTTCTGGCTTTTCCGAGTTCGCGGGGGGTTGTTGCGGTGCCGGGGCGTGAGAGGAAAAACCTGGTGATGGCTGGAATTTCAGCTCCGGACCTGCGGCTACCGCGTGGGCTGCTGCTGCATGGGCTGCTGGTTTCACTGGGGTTGTTGGGGCTTCAGATCCCGGGGCGGGGGCGGGTTCCGGTGCCGGATTTGCTGCCGGAACAGCGGTTATGGGCATGTCTAAGATTGTTTGCAATGAATCAACCGCGGTCTGGCACACCTTTTCCTTGCCGGTGGTGGAAGTGTCCGTAAACGGGCTTTGATAATCAAACGTGATCCGGCCCCGCTTGGTCATGACCCCCGCGCTGCACCTCTGAACCTTATCTGAGCTGGTGGTGGAAGATTCGGCGTCGTGAATATAGTATCCTGCCGGCCGTTTCACATTGAGCTTATTTAAGTCCTCCCGGGCCTCCCGCACCCCCTCAAGCTGGGTCACCTCCTCATAGCTCTTATAGTTCACCGAAAGATGCCCCGAACCCAGTTGTTTTCCGGGTATCCCCTTGAGGAAGCAGTAAAACGATGAACCGGTAATGTCTTCTAACCTATTGACATTCATATTTTCCAGATCATCTTGATTACTTGAGATGGAATCTACCGTCC
>CAUVMZ010000167.1:0-6506 GCA_963552855.1 uncultured Corynebacterium sp.
CCTGGGGTTTTCTTGTGGGGTTATTCGGATTTTTTGGTGCGGCCCATGAGTGCTGCCACCATGTCGATGACGGCAAGTCCTTGGTGGCATACGCCGTAGACGGCCTGGGTGATGGGCATTTCGACGTTGTGGGTGTGGGCGAGGGCGTTGATGGCAGCAGAGGAGGTGACGCCTTCGGCGACTTGGCCATTGGTTGCTTGGGTGGCTTCTTCGAGGGTGCCGCCTTGGCCGAGTCGGTAGCCGAAGGTGCGGTTTCTGGAGAGGGGTGAGGAGCAGGTGGCTACAAGGTCGCCGAGGCCAGCGAGGCCGGCGAAGGTGCGGGGGTCAGCGCCCATGGCGGTGCCAAGGCGGGTGATTTCGGCGAGGCCTCGGGTGATGAGGGAGGCGAGGGTGTTTTCGCCGAGTCCATTGCCGGAGGCCATGCCGCAAGCGAGGGCGATGACGTTTTTGCAGGCGCCGCCGATTTCGGCGCCGATGACGTCGGTGTTGGTGTAGGGGCGGAAGTAGGGGGCGCCGACGGCTGCTTGGACTTGTTTGGCGCGGTGTTCGTCGGTGCAGGCGATGACGGTAGCTGCGGGTTGTTGGAGGGCGATTTCTTTGGCGAGGTTGGGGCCGGAGAGGACGGCGATGCGGCTGGGGTCGGCGCCGGCGACGTCGGCGATGACTTGGCTCATGCGGAGAAAGGTGTCGGTTTCGATGCCTTTGGCAAGGCTGACGAGGGTGGCGTCTGTGGGGATGTGGGGTGCCCAGGTGGCGAGGTTATCTCGGAGGGTTTGGCTGGGTACTGCAAGGACAACGATGGTGGCGCCGGCCAGGGCGTGGGTGGGGTTGGTGGTGGCGGTGAGGGTGGTGGGTAGTTGGATTCCAGGGAGGTAGTCGGGGTTGTGGTGGTGGGTGTTGATGGTGTCGGCTATTTGGGGGCGGCGGGCCCAGATGGTGACGGTGCTGCCGGCGTCGGCGAAGACCTTGGCGAGGGTGGTGCCCCAGGAGCCGGCGCCCATGACTGCGATGTGTTCTGGTGTGTGGTGGTGTGTGGTGTGTGGCACGGTTGTGTCCTTGGTTGTTTGTGAGGTTTTGTGTTTTGGTGGTGGGGTTGGTGAAAGGTTTCTTTAAAAGATTAGCCTAGTGGTGTTTGGGGGTTGGGGTGGTTGTGGTGGTGGGTTTGGCGTAGGGCCGGGTTGGGGTTTTGGTGGTGGGCGTTTTACGGTGAGGGGTAGTTCATTGTTATTTTTCCGCGTAAAAGTGAAGGATGGTTGTTGTGGTTGGTCAGGGTTTTCCGCAGGGTGTGGTTGGTCGGTTTCAGGTGGTGCCGGCGGATCCGGGGTCGGGGTTTGCCCGCCCGGTGTTGGCGGCGGGGGCGGTGTTATGGCGGTGGGCCACAGGTGCCGATGGTGCTGTGGGTGCCGCTGGTGGGGGGCGGGTGTTTGCGTGTGTGCACCGGCCGGGGTACGACGATTGGTCGTTGGCGAAGGGGAAGGTGGATGCAGGGGAATCGTTGCCGGTGACGGCGGTGCGGGAGGTTGGCGAGGAGACGGGTTTTTCGGTGCGGTTGGGGAAGCTGATAGGCCATGTGACGTACCCGCTGCCCGATACAATGTCTGGGGGGAAGGGGCCTCGGACGAAGGTGGTGTATTACTGGGTTGCTGAGGTTATTGGTGGGCAGTTTGTGCCGAATGATGAGGTGAATGAGGTTCGGTGGTTGTCGGCGGATGCGGCGCGGGAGTTGTTGTCGTATGACACGGACCGGCTGGTGTTAGCGAAGGCGGTAAAGCGGCTTACTGCGACACCGGTGACGTCGCGGGTGTTGTTGGTGCGGCATGCGAAGGCGGACCGCCCTGAGGGGGTGCCGGATGAGCAGCGGCCGTTGACCGCTAAGGGGGTGCGGCAGGCGAAGGCGTTGGCATCGATGTTGGCACCGTATGGGCCGACGGCGGTGTTTGCGGCGGAGCCGGATCGGTGTGTTGCGACCGCTACCCCCCTGGCGGATGCGGTGGGGGTGCCGGTGGTGACGGATTCCCGGTTGGGGGATGCGAGTTGGTGCGCGCAGTTGGTGGCGTCGCAGGCGCGGGTGTCGGAGATTATCGGCTTGGGTGGGACAAGCGTGATTGTGTCGCAGGGGTTGATGATTCCCGATGTGGTGGCGTGGTTGTCGGCGCGGGGCACGCTGCCGATTGATTCGCCGGTGGCGAAGAAGGCGAGCGTGTGGGTGTTGTCGTTTACCGATGGGGTGTTGACGGGCGCGGATTATTTAGAGTCACCGCTAGCGATGTTGTAGTGTGCTTGACGACGACCCTAGGTGGGGTTATTTGACGACTGGTTTGAAGCTGGGCCGGTGGGCTTCGTAGGTTTCGATGTCGGCTTCTTTGCGGAGGGTGAGCCCGATGTCGTCGAGGCCTTCCATGAGCCGCCAGCGGGTGTAGTCGTCCACATCAAACCGGTAGGTGTGGTTTTCGCAGGTGACGGTGCGGTCTTCCAGGTTGACTGTGAGGCTGAGGCCGGGCTGGTCGGTGAGCTGTTGCCACAGTTGTTCGATATCTTGTTGGTCCATGAGGGCTGCGAGCAGGCCGGCTTTGCCGGCGTTGCCACGAAAGATGTCAGCGAAGCGGGAGGAGAGCACGACTTTGAATCCGTAGTCCATGAGGGCCCAGACGGCGTGTTCACGGGAAGAGCCGGTGCCGAAGTCGGGGCCGGCGACGAGGATGGTGCCGTGGGCGTAGGCGTCTTGGTTGAGGACGAAGTCGGGTTCGTTGGTGCGCCAGTTGTTGAAGAGTCCGTCGTCGAAGCCGGTGCGGGTGACGCGTTTGAGGTAGACGGCGGGGATGATTTGGTCGGTGTCGACGTTGGAGCGCATAAGTGGGACACCGACGCCGGTGTGGGTGGTGAATTTTTCCATGATAGGTCCTTGTGTGGTTTAGCTGGTGGCGTGGGTGGGCAGATCGGCGGGGGATGCGAGGGTGCCCATGATGGCGGTGGCGGCGGCGACTTCGGGGGATACGAGGTGGGTGCGGCCGCCGGGGCCTTGGCGGCCTTCGAAGTTTCGGTTGCTGGTGGAGGCGGAGCGTTCCCCGGGTTTGAGCTGGTCGGGGTTCATGCCGAGGCACATGGAGCAGCCGGCAGAGCGCCAGTCGGCGCCGGCTTCGGTGAAGATTTTGTCGAGTCCTTCGGCTTCGGCGAGTTGTTTGATCAGGGTGGTGGAGGGCACGACCATCATGCGGACCGTGTCGGCGACTTTGTGGCCTTTCATGATGTGGGCTGCGGTGCGGAGGTCTTCGATGCGGGCGTTGGTGCAGGAGCCGAGGAAGACCGTGTCGATTTTGATGTCCCGCAGGGGGGTGCCTGGGGTGAGGCCCATGTAGGTGAGGGCTTTTTCGGCGGCTTTTTTGTCGTTTTCGTTGGTAAAGTCGTCGGGTGAGGGTACGACGGCGTTGAGGGGGAGGCCTTGGCCGGGGTTGGTGCCCCAGGTGACGAAGGGGGTGAGGGCGGAGCCGTCGATGGTGATTTCGGTGTCGAAGGTGGCGCCTTCGTCGGTGGGGAGGGTTTTCCAGTAGGCGACGGCTTTGTCCCAATCGTCGCCGGTGGGGGCGAGTTCGCGGCCGTAAACGTAGTCGAAAGTGGTTTGGTCGGGGGCGATCATGCCGGCGCGGGCGCCTGCCTCGATGGACATGTTGCAGATGGTCATGCGGGCTTCCATGGAGAGTTTTTCGATGGCTTCACCACGGTATTCGATGACGTGTCCTTGCCCACCGCCGGTGCCGATCTTGGCGATGATGGCGAGGATGAGGTCTTTGGCCGTGACGCCGGGTTGGAGTTCTCCGGTGACGTTGATGGCCATGGTTTTGAACGGTTTGAGGGCGAGTGTTTGGGTGGCCATGACGTGTTCGACTTCGGAGGTGCCGATGCCGAATGCCATGGCGCCGAATGCGCCGTGGGTGGAGGTGTGGGAGTCGCCGCACACGATGGTCATGCCGGGTTGGGTGGCGCCAAGTTGGGGGCCGACCTGGTGGACGATGCCTTGGTTGATGTCCCCCATGGCATGGAGGCGTACCCCGAATTCTTCGCAGTTTTTCCGCAGGGTAGAGACTTGGGTGCGGGAGATACTGTCGGCGATTTCGGTCAGGTCACCGGTTTTAATACCGGTGGTGGGCACGTTGTGGTCTTCGGTGGCGAGGTGGAGTTCGGGGTGCCGGAGGGTGCGGCCGGCAAGCCGGAGGCCGTCGAAGGCTTGGGGGGAGGTTACTTCGTGGAGTAGTTGGAGGTCGATAAAGATAAGGTCGGGTTCGTCACCGGTGCCGTGGGTGACGACATGGTCGCGCCAGACTTTTTCGGCCAGGGTGAGTTTGGGTTGGGAATCCACGGGGCTGGTCATGGATTGTGTTACCTCTACTTCCGCATAGTCATCTCATTTTATGAGATGGTAATATCACAATATGGGACAAAATATTACACCACCTGCCACCACAAGTGGAATTAAGGTATTAGACCGGGCGATGCTTATTCTCGTCACCATTGGGGAAAAACCCCGGTCGCTCACGGAATTATGCGAAGCAACCGGCCTGCCGCGTGCCACCGCGCATCGGCTTGCCAGCGCACTAGAAACCCACCATATCCTCACACGCACCGCAGACGGCCGGTGGACCATTGGTGCGGTGCTCACGTCCCTGGGGGCACGCAGCGCCACAACGCTTGTCGACGCCGCAACCCCCATCATGGCGGCTCTTATAGCCGATACGGGTGAATCGGTCCAGCTCTACCAGTTGGCGGGCGCCCACCGGGTGTGTATCGCCGCCCAGGAACCGGCCAGTGGCCTGCAAAACACGGTGCCCACCGGCTCTAGGCTGCCGCTGACCGCCGGGTCGGCCGCGAAAATATTTTTGGCCTACTCCTCCCCCGCCCTCAAGGCCACCATCATGGCGGAAAACCCCAGCTTCACCTTGCAAGACATTGATGAGGCCCGGGACCAGGGCTGGGCGGAATCCATTAGCGAACGCGAAGTCGGCCTCGCATCCCTGTCCGCACCCGTGTTCAACGGTGAAGGGTTGTTCGTGGCAGCCCTGTCGATCTCGGGGCCGGCGGAGCGTCTGAAACCCCACCCCGGCGCGCTATGGGCGGATCATCTCGTGGCCGCCGCTACGCAGCTCAGTGCCGCCCTATAGGCCCTGTAGTTTTTGGAGGTTCTCCCGGTAGCGGGCCACCAGCGGGTGACCGGCCGGCAGCTGGGGTTCGGCCGCGGCCAACACCATGGTGTACCACCATTGTTGGTCCGGTTTCCCCGCATTGAACCGCTCCCATAACACGTCGCCAAGCTGCTCATAGTCGACTAGAATGCTGGTCAAATTATGGTATTTATCAGATAGGCTGATAAGCGCCACGTCGGGGCCGGCCTGCCGCAAGTGTGCCAGGTAGGCGTCGGAGCGGGCCCGCCAGTCAGGCAGGGTGGAGTCTTTCGTCACGCCTTGCACGAGACCAACGACCCGTGGCCCGAAATCGGCGGCCATCTGGTCGAAACTGTAGGTGTCGGGGCGGTCTTCCATAATATCGTGCAGCAGGCAGGCGACGAGAATGTCCTCGTCATCGGTGTATTCCGACGCGATGAGCATGACGGAAACCACGTGGGTGACGTAGGGTTTCGTGCTGCCTTTCCGGTAGTGGCCGTCGTGGGATGTGGCGGCCTGCGTGATGGCCTGCTGCAGTCGTGGGGTCAAGGGAATGCTCATGGCCGGTAAGTGTAATAGATTTCTGCGTGTTTCTGAGCTGTCTGTGTCCACATAGATTCAAATGTTCCTTCGAATATTTGCAGGAAAAGGATGATGGCAACACAAGACTCACTTAAAATTAAGCATTTTCTGAAATGAAAGCGGCTTCGACGCATTCCCTGTCTTACGAATCGGTTCACAATGCAGTGGCTTCTGCTGCAATATGCTCGGCAAAAGCTGCTGCAAACTCTTTCATGCTCGTGAGCTGACTCATTTCCCCATACTCGCCGTTGACTCCATCTTCTCGGCGAGATGTCACGACTGCTGCTTTAGTATAAAGATTCTCTGACATGAGCTTATGGCATAGATAATCATACCGTTCTAGGTAGCTAGTATTTTTGAGTTCAGCTGGCACAGGAAAATGCGGTTCTTTTACTGCCACCGGTTTCCGTGATTTTTCTGTATCTTCAACAAGAATCAACCATCCAAGAAATGGACGTTGTTGCCCTGTTATTGCTCCGTCACGGAGAGCTGTCCAGAAATCAATCGCGGAACCAATAGCTTCTTCAGAACGATTATTGAAATTATTGCCAAATGAAGGACCGACCTGGCTTTTTAATTCAACTGCGGCGATGAGTACCCCTTGATGTATCACTAGAAGATCCCAATTTTTCGTTGGCCTGAAGTACCCTGGCAGGGTACTCACACCAGCAGACACATAAATCTCAGCTTCTGGTAATCCATTGGCAGCGACCAAATCTACCAACAGTTTTACAAAACCATCCATGTTTTTACCTGCGGTCACGCCGGCAC
>CAUVMZ010000168.1:0-6420 GCA_963552855.1 uncultured Corynebacterium sp.
AGATCGACGCTAGCTTGGGAGCATTCAGCCCTTTGGTCAGGTAGTAGGCCGGACCACCCCGGTAGGCATCGGCATCCTTGTCCCGCACCTTCCACAGCTGCGCCAGCGTAGCCTCCACAAACGCAGTGGCGCCACCTAATATGGCCACAATCCACATCCAAAACACTGCGCCGGGGCCGCCTGTGGTAATAGCCACGGCAACCCCGGCCACGTTTCCGGTCCCCACCCGGGAGGCTGCGGAAATTGTGAATGCTTTGAAGGAAGATATTCCCTCGGCGTCGTTTTCTTCTTGTGTTGCCGGGCGTTCCATCACCGCTCGGAACATTTCCGGTAGCATGCGCACCTGTACCACAATGGTTCTGACCGCAAAATAAAGGCCGGCGGCAATGAGCAGCCACGGAATAACCGTCCAAATATTATTATTGATCGTGTTAGTGACGAAATCCTCTAACACGGCCATAGGGGAATCATTTTCCATGGGGGTCATATTACCGTGTCCACTTCACCCCCACCTAACTTATTACCAAACTCATAGACCCATGATTTAACCAATCATTACCACCCCCATTCTGGTAATAATATTCCTTTAGGCTGATAACTCCCCCTGACCATTGGTAGCGTTACGGAACCAATGGCTGACAGTGGGGGCAGTAATGGCTCGACCGGTTGGTAAATTTTTCTTTCACCAGAATTGTGCCACACCGATCGCATGGCCGGCCGTCCTGACCATAGGCATGAAGTTCCACATCAAAATACCCGGATTCCCCGTTCACGTTCACATAGAGATCGTCAAAACTGGTGCCGCCCCGGGCCACAGCAGCCCGCATCACGGTGCGGCCAGCTACCAATAGGTTTTTCAAGGCGGCAGGATCAAGGGTATTGGCCGGCTGATTCGGGTTGATTGCGGCAAACCACAGCATTTCGTCGGCGTAAATATTGCCAATGCCGGCAATGATTTCCTGGTTGAGCAAGAGCTTTTTCACCGCCAAGGTTTTCGAATGCATCGTCGCCACCACCTCCGACAGTTTTAGCTCCGGGTCAAGGAGATCCCGGGCAATATGGTCGGCGGTTTCTGGCACGAGACCCAGACCGGCATCGACGAGCTGGGTGGGCAGCCAGTAGCCGAAGGTGCGTTGATCCACGAACCATAGTTGGGTGCCATCATCGAACCGGACCTGGATGCGGCAGTGCTTAAACTTGGGGTCATCCGAATTTGCGTTCGAATCCTTGATGAGCATTTGGCCGCTCATTCCGAGATGCACCACCACGACCTGATCGCCCGCCTGGGTTTCGATCTGAGGTGTGGGTTGCGATGGTTCCGCTTCCGCATGGGTTGCCGCCGCGGCCGGATCCGCCAGGTTCAACCAGAGGAATTTTCCGCGGCGCCCCAACCCAATAATGGTACGACCGAGAATCTCGGACCGGAATTCCCCCTCCCCACCCAGGACATGGCGGATCGCACGCGGATGGTGCACCACCACATCGGTAATGGTGCGACCGCACACGTGTTCGGCAAGGCCGCGGCGAATGGTTTCTACTTCTGGGAGTTCTGGCATTGGATGAGTTCGGCGCGAGCCTTCGGGTCGTTGAGGAGTTCCAGGGCCTGGTGGGCCCCGGCCTGTTCTGCAAGTTTCTTGTTAGTACCAGTGCCTTCACCTATGATCCTGCCCAAAACATTCACCGATGCGGTAAATACCTGCTCGTGTTCGGGACCAACCGATGTCGCCTCGTAGACAGGCATGGGCAGTTTATATTCGGCCAACCGCTCCTGCAAACTGGTTTTCCAATCCTGGTGCAGGGCGGTGGCCTGCGCATGGCTGATCTTATGGGCGAACAGCCGGAGCACAACATCGCGGGCAATATCGAAGCCGTGAATTCGATAGATGGCACCGAGGAGGGCTTCAGTGGTGTCAGCCAGGATGGAGTCCTTATTGCGCCCGTCGGTCAACAGTTCACCCTTGCCCAGGAGAATGTATTGGCCAAGTCCGATTTCGCGGGCGATATCGGCAAGCCCATACCGGGACACGATACTCGCACGCATTTTCGATATATCGGATTCGGGTCGAGTAGGGTATTGTTCGAATAATTTTCCCGCCACCGACAACCCCAACACCGCGTCACCCAGGAATTCTAGGCGCTCATTATTGGGAAGCATGCCATTTTCATTGGCGAACGATCGGTGAGTGAGCGCCAGAGTGAGTATATCGTGAGGCAGGTCGACTCCCAGGGCGGCCAGCAGGGGGGCATGGTCCACCTTGGCGAATTCTTGTTCGAGAGCTTCGATGCCGGTGAGGCGGCTACGTTTGCGGCTCATAGGAATTTCTCCAAACCCGACCAGCGCGGATCAATGGGGCGAGCCGCCCCACTATCGGAGTCGTCAGAATCGTCGGAATCGTCATCGAGGTGGTCAAGGCCGGGTACCTCCGCGTCGTCGGCGCACCCATCGGGGCACACTGGGTTGAACGGTAAGGTGATGCCGGCCTCATCGATGACGCTTTGCAATAGGTCAACCATGTCGTGTTGGATCAGCGGCACCGCCTCGGTTTCCTCCTCATCATCGGGGTCGCCCATCACAAAATCGGGGGTGGTGGCAAACACCTGGGAGACGGTGAGGGTGGTGTCGGGGGTAATAGTTTTCAGGCAGCGCACACACTCGCCCTGAAGGCGGGCCTGAATGGTGGCGTCAACCATAATGGCCTCACCGAGGGGGGTGAGGGTGGCATCGACGGTAACGTCGTGACCTTCGGGTATGGCAATCATTTCGGGCCCGATGCGGGTAGGGCTCGGGCCGGTTTGGGTGCGATGCTCCACCATGCCGCTGCGCATGGGATCAGAGACATCAAAAACAAACGGAGAGTTTGAGGTGTTTTTCATCGTGGTTAAGCATACTACTTAAGCAGTTGTGCTATATCCACCCGGTGTGGCGGAAACCGACCGGCGGACTGCATATAGGTTACCGAGCCCGGCCGAGGGGTCACCAACATAGATGTCGCCGGGAATTAGCCACGGTCGCTACTGTAGCTGGTGGAGCGATCACTGGCTCGGCCCCGCCCAGATTCGTCCCTGCGCCCACCAACACCGGCGCCTTTGCGGAGGGCACTGCGGTCGCGGGAAACGGCACGCAGGGTGGTGGAAAGCACTTCTTCGAACTCGGCGAGTTTCGCGTCGACAAATTCATCGCACTCGTTCCGCAGCCGGTTGGAATCGGCATGGGCGGCGTCGACAATGCGGTGGGCTTCCTCATTGGCTCGCCGCACCACCTCGGCTTCGCTGACCAGCCGGTGCTGTTCGGCAAGACCTTCGTCGATGCTGCGCTGGTATTGTTCATTACCCGAATCGATCATGCGTTGGGCCTCGGATTGAGCCCGGGCTAGATGATCGTCGGCATCCCGCTGGGCGTTATCAACGATGCGATCAGCCTCGTCTTGGGCTTTGGCCACGGTGGTTTTGGCCCGGGTTTCCGCATCAGAGATCATGTTTTCCGCATCGTGTCGGGCCTGGCTGACAGTGGAGTTCGCTTCGTTCGTTGCGTCGTCGACAAGCTGGGTGGCACGATCCTGGGCTTCACTTAAAATATGTTCTTGCTGGTCGAGGACGTCTTGCGCATCATCTATCTCGACGGGAAGCGCGTTGCGTAAATCGTCAAGCAACGCCAGCATTTCATTGCGGGGCACCATGCAATTCGAAGTCATAGGCACCCCATATGCTTGTTCTACATTGCGGACTAATTCGTCTAGGCACTCAAATACGCGATACATGACGTTAAGCATAATGAGAATTAGGTAATAGCGGTGGTAGTGCCTGGTTACGGCGTGGCATTTTTTGCTTATCGACGCCTTATACAGCGAAAACCCGCACCATCAGGGAATGATAATGCGGGGTAGCAGTGAGACTAGACAGGCGTTAGATAATGCCTTGGGCCAGCATGGCGTCGGCAACCTTCTTAAAGCCAGCAATGTTCGCACCGATAACATAGTCGTGCTCGTGACCATATTCCCGGGCGGTTTCTTCACAGTTATGGAAGATATTGCGCATGATTTCGTGCAGGCGCTGGTCGGTGTATTCAAATGACCAAGAGTCACGGCAGGCGTTCTGCTGCATTTCCAATGCGGAGGTGGCAACGCCACCGGCATTAGCAGCCTTGCCGGGACCGAAGTTGATCTTCTTCTCGCGGAACACCTCGATGGCCTCGGCAGTGGACGGCATGTTGGCACCTTCCGCCACGTATTTGCAGCCGTTTTCGGCCAGGGCACGGGCATGCTCGCCATGGAGTTCGTTTTGGGTGGCGCAGGGCAGAGCCACATCGCACGGAAGGAACCAGATGGAGCCCTCATCGTGGAAGGTAGCGCCGTCCACCTCATTCGCATAGTCGGAAACCCGACCGCGACGGACTTCCTTGATTTCCTTGAGCTTGGCCACATCCACGCCGTCCGGGGTGTGAACCCAACCGGAGGAATCGGAGAACCCGATGACGGTGGCGCCCAATTCTTGGGCTTTTTCGATGGCGTAGATGGCCACATTACCGGAGCCAGAAACCACTACCTTGGCGCCGTCAAACGAGTCACCATGGGACTTCATCATTTCTTGGGTGAAATAGACACAGCCATACCCGGTGGCTTCAGTGCGCACCAGGGAACCACCCCAGGTGAGCCCCTTACCAGTGAGCACGCCGGCTTCGTGTTGGTTGGAAAGACGGCGATACATACCGAACAGGTAGCCGATTTCCCGACCGCCGACACCAATATCGCCGGCGGGAACGTCCCGGTATTCACCAATATGGTGGTGGAGTTCGGTCATAAATGACTGGCAGAACCGCATGATTTCGGCATCGGACTTGCCTTTGGGGTCGAAGTCGGCGCCACCCTTGCCGCCGCCGATGGGCAAACCGGTAAGAGAGTTCTTGAAGATTTGTTCGAAACCAAGGAATTTGATGATGCCAAGGTTGACGGAAGGGTGGAATCGGAGCCCACCCTTATAGGGGCCAAGCGCAGAGTTGAACTGCACCCGGAAGCCGCGGTTAACCTGAACAACGCCTTGATCGTCCACCCAGGGAACACGGAACATGAACTGTCGCTCTGGTTCGCACAGCCGTTGAATGAGACCATAGTCCGCGTAGTGGGGATCTTTGTCTAAAACAATTTTCAGGGAAGCCAGAACTTCGGCCACCGCCTGATGGAATTCTGGTTCACCGGCATTACGACGTACCAGCAGTTCATAGTATTCCGAAACCCGCTCTTCAGCAGTTGTCATAGTAATCCTCCCAATAGGATGTGCTCGATCTGCCACGTTGTGGTGACTACAGCACGTAATTCTACACATTGATAGAAATATTACCTATTCATTGACAGAATTTCGCGGCAGATATCACAATTTTTGCAGTTCGCATTGGTTATATTCATCCCAATAATTTCTATAGTGCGCTAGATTTTTGCCGATTTTTAAGGCGCTAAATACAATTTTGGCGCACATTCCTATGTGTCACCCCCACCTTCAGCCAAAAATCGGTTAGGTTTTTAATGGCTGATTCCAACAGCTTTCTGTACTACCGTTAGTACGTTTCTTCACCTTATCCAAGCTTAAAAATGCACGCTAGACTTACCCACATGCGAATAGTGATAGCCCCCGACTCATTTAAAACCTCAGCATCCGCCCACGATGTTGCCCACCATATCGCCACCGGAATCCGCGAAGTTCTCAGTAACGACACGGAAATCATCCTCCATCCCATGTCGGATGGTGGCGAAGGAACCTCCGCGTTATTTGCCGGTGAACGCATTACGCTTCCTACCACGGACGCATTAGGGCGCATTATCGAAGCCACCTATACTTACGATGCCCGAAACGAAATCGCCTATATTGATGTCGCCGCAGCATCCGGCCTGAAAGAAGTGGGCGATCATCTTTCCCCACTCACCGCTGACACTTTTGGAACAGGTGCGCTCATTGCCGACGCCGCGAGTCGAGGCGCGAAACGCCTCATTTTGGGACTCGGGGGTTCCGCCACCACAGATGGTGGCACCGGCATTCTCACCGCCTTAGGCGCCAACTTCCTCGACATCAATGGCCACTCACTCCCACCTGGTGGCGCGGCATTAAAACGCCTGGCCAGCGTTGATATTTCCCGACTCAATCTTCAGGCTGCCGCCATGGACATGCTCATGCTTGCCGACGTTGTCACCCCTGCTACCGGACCCGACGGCACCTCTGCCGTGTACGCCCCCCGAAAGGGTGCGTCTGCGGAGGATGTGAATGAACTTGAAGCCGGCATTTCCCAATTATGTAAGGTGCTCAATGTTAATCCGGAAATTCCCGGCATGGGTGCCGCCGGTGGCGTCCCCATTTGCCTCACATGGATCTCCACCACCCTGCACGGCGGCACCGATAATATTCGACTTGTCCCCGGCGCGCGCGTCATTGTTG
>CAUVMZ010000169.1:0-6376 GCA_963552855.1 uncultured Corynebacterium sp.
GAGTCTTCATGATGCATTAGGGTAGATGAAGTTATGAAGATCCTCTTGTTGTGCTGGCGTGATACCACCCACCCCCAAGGTGGTGGCAGCGAGCGATACCTTGAACATGTTGCCCGGTATTTGAGCGACCGCGGACATGAGGTGATTTATCGTACCGCTGCCCACACCGACTGCCGTCGTAAAAGTGTTCGAGATGGAATTACCTTCTATCGGGGGGGTGGAAAGCTGGGGGTGTACCCGCGCGCAGCACTCATGATGCTGTTGGGTCGGTGCGGTATTGGTTCGTTGAAAGACGTTGATGTTGTGGTCGATACGCAGAACGGCATCCCGTTTTTTGGACAGTTTTTTAGTGGAAAACCAACCGTGTTACTCACGCACCATTGTCACCATGAACAGTGGCCGGTTGCGGGAAAACTCCTGGCCAGCCTGGGTTGGTTTCTTGAATCCCGGGTTTCGCCGCGGGTGCATCGTAACACTCAAGTGGTGACTGTTTCGGCACCAAGCAAACAGGATCTTATATCACTGGGGTTTCCTTCGGATAATATAACCATTATCCATAATGGTGTTGACCCTATCCCCGCGACCTTGCCCCAGCTAGAGGACGACGGTCGGATCCATGTAGTGACGCTATCTCGCCTGGTCCCCCACAAACAGATCGAACACGCAATCGATGCGGTGCGGGGTCTACCCGACAATGTGGTGTTAGATATTATCGGTTCCGGCTGGTGGGAGGATAAACTCCGCGACTATATCGGCGCCGATCCGCGCATCACCCTGCACGGTCAGGTGACCGAGGACTATAAGCATGCGCTTCTCGCCCGCGCCGCCGTCCACCTCATGCCCTCCCGCAAAGAGGGGTGGGGGTTGGCCGTGGTGGAAGCCGCCCAGCATCGCGTGCCCACCGTCGGTTACGCCAGTGCCGGCGGCCTTCGCGACTCTATCGACGACGGGGTGACCGGGTTGCTGGTGTCTGACCCCATCGAACTTCAGGCCGCTCTGCGGCGCTTGCTTATCGACGACGCCTTCCGCGCCGCCCTGGGTAGCGCCGCCCAATTGAAAGCCCAAGACTATTCCTGGGAGGAAACCGGCCGCAGGTTTGCCGACACCCTGGAGGCGATGGGGGAGGTGCCATCCCGGGGGAATCAGATGGTGTGATGGAAAATGTGTTTTCCGCCGATTATGCGTTTGCGCAAGACGTCATGGATGAGGTCGAGACCATCGTCGATCGGGTTGGTCCGCTGAGTTTTGTGAAGAACATTTTGCTCTTCTACCTGGAGGATCACGGGATTCACGATGGCGTGGTGTGGGAGTGCGTGGTGAATCTTTCCGAGTCGGCCCACGAGTCCCCTAGTTACCAAAAACACATGGATGCGTTGCTTGCCGAGTACGGTGAGGATCGTTATCCCAAAGTTAGGCAGGATTCGGCGAATCTGCAGGCCTGCTTGATTGCGACCCAGTGCATTCTCGTTGGGCTGTCGGTGGCGGAGGCGCCGCTGGAGTTGCCCTACACGGTTTGTGGGCTGATCGTGGATTCGGATTGGGGCTTCGACCAGCTCCATGAGGGCATGATGCAGATGCTACCGCCGCCGGGCCACTATGCCGGCGGCAATGGGGATGCACAGCCATGCTGCTAGCAGCCCTAATCCGGCATAGAACCTACCATGGTGGGCCACCGGCTCATTGCGCAGATCAATGAGTTTTCCGTCGGCCACCACGTGCGACACCCCCAACTTTGCCAGCTGGGTCATGTCGCGTGCTTCCCACGCCGCCCTGGCTGCCACATACCGTGACGAGGCGGGATCAACCACCTGGCCATCGACCACCAATTGGCCCGCCTCCACCGAGCCCACAGCCTTATACAGCGGATCAATCACGGTTCGGCCCGCGTAAACCACCAGGCCGGCCGAATCCATGTTTGCCACATCCCCAGTCGGCTGCGCCGCCTGCACCTCCCGGACAAGGGCGGGCTCCGGGAGCGGTCGTAACGCCATGAGTGCTACGGGGGCGTCCGGCACCTGAAGCACCGCCAAGAGCGTCACCACGCCCGACACCACCCCGGACCTGAGCCGGGTCGGGCACGCCGCCCCGATCCGGCCCGTCGCCATCACCAGGCCGGGTATCAGGAATAACGCTAATTTTTGCGAGTCACGAAACAGCGCCAATCCCGGTACGTGAGCCACTAACCCCGGCCACCGCCACAGCACACAAAACACCAGCACCGCCACGGCAGACACCACCAGCCACCGCCGGGGAATCCACCGCACCAGGAGGGCTGCCAATATCACCCCGGCCACGGCGAACCCCACGTTCCGGGAGGCCGGTATGGCCGCGGCGTTCCACATGCCCCCCAATCCCAGAAACGCCCCCAACGTGCCCACATGCTCCTCCGGTCGGCCCAGAAACGCCGAGGTTCCGGCGGAGGTCGGTGGCGCAATCACGCTGGGCACCAGCCACGGGAGAAGGCACAGGGTGCCGAAAACGGCCACGAACCGGCGTCGACAGGCGGAAACGAGGGCCACGATGAGTGCTACGAAACCGCCGGTGGGGGTGAGGCTGCATACCCATATGGTGGACACCTGCCAGGCGGGGTGGGTGTGACACGCCACCACCGCGGGCAGCAACCATGCCACCATTGCCATGGACCACTGGCCCTGAAGCAGCCGCTCCACCACGAACGGATTCCACACAGTAACCGTGATCGCCGCTACCTGACGGAATGCAACGCTGTTCCGCCCAGCCGACGTTGCCAGAGTTGCTGCGCCCCATGCGCCCGCCGCGGCCGATCCCACCAGCAGTATTCGAACAAACCACGAGGCCGGAATCACCATCCCCACCAGCGCCAAGAGGCCATCTTGTGGCGCGTTCCGGGCCGGCAAATCCCCAAACCCCACCGCGCCTGCGTGCAGGGCCGGGTGCCGCAGCACCGCCATGTCGCGCAGCAGCAGCACGCCCGGCTGGAAGAGCACACCCAGCAACAGGACAATGAGGAAACCGGCGTAGCCAACGACCAGGTATTTCGCTAGCGTCGTGGTCCTGGGTGGGGGTGCGGGATTCATGCTTTCGGTGAAGCTGGTGGCTCCGGCGGGGCGGTGGGCGTCGTCAAGCTAGTATTTTCTGCGCGGCGCACAATCTGGGTGTACCGCCAGAACCCATAAATCAACAGCGTGCCGGCCAGGTATTTCAGCACAAACGCCCCAAACCGCAGCCAATACATAATGCTCACCACCGGTTCCGCCCACGCCTTCGCGGAATCCTTCGTCTCTTGATTCCACGTTGTTGACGTGTGCAGTATGGTGCGATACATATTCACACCCTCTTGGGCGGTTTTCTCCGCGTCGGCGGAATCCATGGCGAAGAACAGGTGCATCTCCTCCTGCTCGTCCACAATCACCCCACTAGACGCCTCTACCCACAGGGTGCGTGTTGCCGTGTAAAACGGTGCCAGTGTGACACTGTTGTCGCTCCCACCGGGATAGAATTTCGACTCCGGGCCGGTGAGCAGCATATTCCCAATCTGCTCCCGTTGTTGTTGCGGCAAATCCGATTCGATAATCGTTTCGCCGGGGGCGTCGCTGATGTCGTCGGGGTGGTTGAACGAACGGGCGGCCGCCGACGCCAGGTTCATGACCGGCAACTGTTGGTGAAACACAAACACATCACTGTCCGGCACTAAATCATTGTGGCCGCGGCGTTCGGTGCGCACATAATCCAGGGGAAACGCCGCTTGGGCGAACACGTCAAAATAGGAGTATGAGCGGCGTTCCGTGTTGAACGGCAGGAAATACTGCAACCCATCGCGGGCGAAGGTACCGGTGTTGAAATTCACCCCAAACCCCCCAGTAGTGACCTTCATTTGTGAGGTGGGCAATAATATGGGGTGGGCGGAGCCGCGCAATAAATGCAGTTTATCGGTGATCTTGACAAGTGGGGACTGCGAATCTGTTCGAATAAGTTTTTGGGTGACGTCGAGTTGGGCGACGTTTTTCATCGGTTTCCCTTTGGTGTCGATCACCTGCCCTTTGGTGCTATTGAGCACCGTGGTCCACTGTGTGGTCGCCTCTGTAATGTAGCAATCGTTCCCATCCGATTCGGAACATGTTAACGAGGGGTCGTAAAAAATTGTCGGTGCCGGCTCGGTTTGAATGGTTCGGGTAGTGTTAATGGGCAACGGTTTAATCGTGCTAATGACCAGCTCCGGGACATTTTGCGCAATGATAAACGCAATAATGGCGCTCATAATGGTTACCACAGTGGCCCTAGGCACCCGCCGCTTCGCCTTTCGCTTCTTATCGACGCCCAAGGCTGCGGTCGTGCTGGTTGCTTCGGCCCTGGCCGCGGCGTCAGCGGTGGCCTTATCGCTGGTATCTGATCCCATGTTGGTTATTCCTATTCAGTTATCATCTTTGCAAGAGACAACCATGAAGCACAAACCATTATCTTGACAACCTAATGAAGTAAGCTCAACATACAGTGTTTCCATCGTACCTACCATCAGCCCCAACCACATCGTCTTCACCACCCCAGGTGCCAGCGGGATCCCAGCATCGCCGGGGCTTCAAACCCCAGCTGGAGGGACTCCGCGGAGTATCTGCTGCGGCGGTCATGACAACCCATGTTGCCTTCCAAACCGGCATAGATCCCCACAGCCATATCGGGGCGATTTTGGGTCGGTTCGACTATTTCCTGGCGGTGTTCTTTGCCTTCTCGGCATACCTACTGTGGCGGGGAACGGACTTTCATCGGGGCATGTTGGTCACCTATTTTCAGCGCCGGTTTTGGCGCGTTGTCCCAGCATATTGGGTATATGTAGTTGTGGTGCTGGCCCTTGTGCCGGAAGCATTTGGTGCCAGCTGGGTGTCCGCTTTCTCCACCTTATCGTTTACTCAAATATATCTGCCGGAAGGTTTTCTTGGCGGGATGACCCACCTGTGGTCCCTGTGCGTGGAGATAGTGTTTTACCTGGTTATGCCCCTACTTGGTTGGGCGCTTCGGAATATGGGGCCCGCAAAACGGATCATGGTGTTTTGTGGTTTGGCATTGCTTAGTCTGGGGTGGGCATTTCTGCCGGTTGTGGCGGATTCTCCTCGGGAGCATGTGCCTAACATGCAGATCTTTTTCCCCGGGTTTTTCTGCTGGTATGCGGTGGGGTTGATCGCGGCTGAGGTGGAGGAGCTACGCCGCCGCCGCGGGGTGATGGACAAACCCGTGAAGGTATTCCAATACCGGTGGGCCTGGTGGTTGGTCGCGTTTTTTGTGATGTGGCTTGCCGGCCAGGAGTTTTTCGGACCGGTCGGGTTGGAGCACCCCTCGGCGGGTGAGTTTGCGCTGCGGGTTATTGCCGGGACAGTGATGTGCGCGTGCGTGTTTCTGCCATATGCGTTTCATTCGGCTCCTAGCTTTTTGGATTGGCGAATCGTCTCATACCTTGGTCGGATTAGCTATTCGTTTTTCCTGTGGCATTTGGCGGTGTTGGGGGCGGTGCTGCCACTGCTAGGGATTCGACCGTTTACCGGCGGTTTCTTGGTTGTGCTGCCGTTGACATTTATCGGATCCATCATAGTGGGATCCTGTGGATATGTCTTGGTGGAATGGCCATTTCGGAGTGCCCGAACTGCGAAACTTACCTTGCTGCGGATATTTCGCTGATTGTGGAAAATCGTGGTGTCATTGTTATTCCAAAGTATTCCAACCCCCAGAACCTAAGCTCAGCACACCTGATATCCGGCCTGCCATGCCCGGCTGCATGAGTTCTAAGCTTGGGTTCCAGGTTTGGGGCGAGGTTCGTCTTGGGCAAACGGGGGTAGCCGAATGGAAACCATGCTTAGAAGGTTTGCGGCACGATTGTGGGGGCTTTGTGGATAGGGCTTCGGGTCTGCTTAGCTGGGGTTCTGATCCCGGTGGGCGGATTCGGGTCGGTTGTGCGCAGAACCCAAGCTCAACGAATGCGGTTTCATCGTTGTTGAGCTTGACTTTCTCGATTCAGAAGCTTCATGCGGTTGTGCTTGAAACCGGAACTCCAGCTCAGCACGTTTGATACCCATCCTGCTGTTCCCGGCTGCATATGTTCTAAGCTTGGGTTCCGGGTTTAGGCCGATGCGTATCCTGGGCAAACGGGGGCAGCCGAATGGAAACCATGCTTAGAACATGTGCTGTAGGACATTGGGGGTTCGGTGTGGCTTCGGATTTGCGTTAGCTGGGGTTCTCACTGATGGTGGCCAAATTACGTGTCCTGTAGCGCCAAACCCAAGCTAAAGGATTGAGCTGTAGTTTGGGTTTTCCTGGACCTCTGGTGAAGCGAAGCGGCCGAAACCTCGGCTCAGTACGTTTGATACCCATCCTGCTGTTCCCGGCTGCATATGTTCTAAGCTTGGGTTCC
>CAUVMZ010000170.1:0-6369 GCA_963552855.1 uncultured Corynebacterium sp.
ACGCAAAAATGTTGCTATACGAAAACACAAAAAACAACCAAAAAAACTGCCATTGGAAGGCATAACCCAAATTCTGAATTGTCCCCGAACCCGACTGGAACCTGGTCCACTGCCACCACGCCAATGCCCAAGTGCACACGACAAGAACGGCGAGGAACACAATATGCCACGCCTTCACCCGGACTTTCTTCACTGGTCGCAGCTCAGTAGGATCGTCATTGGCGGAACTCACAAATATAGAGGATACCCCTTTCCCAGGAGAATAAAACTCTCCAATAGGGGATTTGGGTTTCTGGTGAGAAGAACGGTAGAGTGCTAAGAACAAGCGCCTGTGGCGGAATTGGCAGACGCGCTGGATTTAGGTTCCAGTGCCCGTGAGGGCGTGGGAGTTCAAGTCTCCCCAGGCGCACGAAGGATATCGGAAATGAGAACCAGGTTTTCGGACCTGGTTTTTTCCTATTGGGGAAATTCGGTGGTTACAGCGGCAGCTAGCCGTGTCGTTTGCGGTCGGCTCCCACCCACACTCCACGTTGATGTTACGCCGCGTCCGGCCGCACTGGTGCTGCTCCCACCTGCGCTTGAACCCACCTGTTCACGCTGGCGCCGCGTCGCGCCCTACCTACCCACCCTGCACCGATCCCGCCAGCCGCCTCGTCGCTCCAGCGAGCCCCTATTCCACCACACCGTTTCTAAACGCCCAGATCACCAGTTGTACGCGATTATGTGTCCCCGTCTTTGCCATGGCGGACGATAGGTGGGTCTTCACCGTGGACGGCTCTAAAAACAGGGTTGCGGCGATCTCGTTATTGCTCATCCCCTGACATAATTGCGCAATACAGTCTAATTCCCGCGGGGTGAGCACCTCGGAGCTGGAGGTGAAAATGCTTTTTCTACGGGTGAATTCGGCGATGACGCGCCGGGTGAGGCTGGCGTCGACAAGCCCCTCGCCGAGGGCAGCCCGCCGCACGCCCTCAACCAGGTCCGTCATGGAGCTGTCTTTGAGGAGAATGCCGCACGCGCCAGCCTCCAATGCCCCGAACACGTATTCGTCCATGTCAAACGTGGTGATGACAATGACAGCGGGTGCGGGGTCGAGTTGTTGGATGCGTCGGGTGGCATCCAGGCCATCGCCGCCAGGCATGCGAATGTCCATGCACACCACATCGGGTTGGAGGCGTTGCGCCACGGTGAGGGCCTCTTCGCCGGTGCTGGCTTCCCCAATAACCTCGATGTCGCCGGAGGCTTGGAGGATTGTGGCCAGTCCGGCGCGGATGAGTGCTTCGTCGTCGGCGATGACTACCCGAATTAGGTTTTCCATGTGAGGGCCACTTTCCATCCGTCGGAATCAGGTTCGTTGATGAGTGTGGCGCCACAGTGGTTGGCGCGCTCCTGCATTCCGACGCTACCACGTCCCGGCACGATTCGTCGCGGTTCGCCGGGGGTAAAAATTCCGTGGGTGGTGACCATGAGTCCGGCCTCGTCAAGGTTGATTGTGACTGGTGCCCCCGATGCGTGTTTACGCGCATTGGTGAGGGCTTCTTGGATGGTTCGGTAGGCGCATTGTTGTTCGGGGGCGGTGAGATTGGTTCGCAGCCCCGGCCCGGTCACGCGAATGCTCATGCCGAGGTTCCGGCATTCCGTAATAAGGTCGGGGATGCGCGCAATCGTGGGTTGGGGTGTGTGGGTGGCTTCCGCCTCCGTGGGGGTGCGGAGGGTGTTGACGGTGGCACGCACGTCGGCAAGCGCTTGGGAAATGCTGGTGGAAATGCCTTCAAGCTGCTTTTCGACGGCCGTGGGGTTGCTATGCAAGATCGCTCGTGCCGCGGTGGTTTGGATGGCAATGCTGCTGAGGTGGTGCGCGGTGGTGTCGTGAAGCTCGCGGGCGATGCGGGTGCGTTCCTCCGCCAGGAGGGTTTGCCGTTGTGCCGCCACAAGCCGCTGGTTATTGGAGACAATGTAGCCGATGCCAACGCCGAGGGCGAAGGAGGCGAGCCCGCTGAGAACCCCAATACCCCCGCGGACCAGGAGGCTGCTCGGAGTGGTATTAAAGCAGGTCCACACCAGGGTCAGCATCAGGGTGTAGACGCAGGTTTGCGCTATGAGGTGCGGCACTGGTTTGGGGGCGTAGCGGATCACCGCATAGCTGAGGAACGGTATGGCCAGGTTATTGGTGTTGCTGTTATGGAGCCCCTGCATGATGGCGGTGCCCATTGTCACAGCCTCAGCAATGAGGCATATCCACAGCATGGAAACCGGTCGCGTGCGACGAAAAAATATTGTTGTCGCTTCGATGATATAGGCCGCAACCATGATGGCTACCAGCACGAGTGTGGGTGCTGTCATACTGAGCGGTGCCATATCCGGCGCGGCGTACATCAGTGCAATTTGCACAATCCCCAGGACGAGGATCGTCCCGGCGATAATCCTGTCGATAACCATGTTACAGATTGTAGGTCTTTACCCGGCCGAGCCCGATGATGGTGGCCAGCCCCGCCCAGCCGACGCAGAGCAGTATTCCCGCCATCGTTCCGTAGGCCGCGGTGTTGCTGACTCCCACCGCCGATACGATGGATTGCAGCGGCAGCCACCCGTATGCGTGCGAGTCCCAGCCCAGCACGGTTCCCAGGGTGGTTACTGTGGCTTCGATAATGTAGACGACCCCCATGATGATGCCGGCGATCGGCCCGCTGTGGGTTGCAAGCGTCACCGCGGCCGAAGCAACCGCCAGCAGCGTCAGTGCAATGATTCCCCGCAGCCACACCAGCAGCATGTCGCTTGTCGACGCCGCCCAGTCGACCCCGCTCAGTGCCGTGGCGATGCTCGTCACCACCACCGTGATGAGGCAGCTCACAGCCACGACCGCGGCCGTGACCACCGCGACCGTGCCCAGCATGTTGAGTCCCCACCGGCCGCGACCCCGCAGTACCTTCCACATGACGGCCCCATGGCGGAAATTACCGGCAACCAAAAGAATTCCCAATACCGTGACCACCACATAGGAGAGGCCAATGCCACTCGATTGGCTGGCGGTGCCGGTCACGTCCAGGCCCTGAAGCTGAAAGTGTGGGCTGCTTGGGTCGCTGTTACCAATCACTTGTTGAATCTTGTCGCCGGTGGCCCCACCAATCTGAGGAGGGTCGATCTTCATGAGCGACCGCAAGACCCAGTGCAACACGGACCCTATGACCGCAGCCAGCAGCATGACCGCCGCCGTGATGCGAATTGCAGACAATTGAAATGCTGTGTAGAGTTCGGTTTTCATTATTGTGCTTCTCCCATGGTGTCGAAGTAGTGATCTTCTAAGTCGTCTGTTGTTGGTCCCTGGAAAATTGTTTGGCCAGTCCGAATCATGGTGACCTTATTGGACATTGCGGCGGCCTCCGCCAAATGGTGTGTGGATACCACGACTGCGTGCCCTCGCTGCGCGTAGTTCTTCAGGAATGTGGTGAGCCACCGGATTCCCTCCGGGTCGAGCCCGTTTGCAGGCTCGTCGAGAAGCAAAAGGTCGGGTTCCCCAATGAGCGCCGCGGCCAACGCAATGCGTCGCTTCATACCCAGGGAATAGTGCTTGATTTTCTGGTCCGCTGCGTATTCCATCTGCGTGAGCTGCAGCATTTCGGTGACCTGTTTTGCGCCGAGATTGTGGGAGAGCGCCACGCTGTGCACGTGCTGCCGACCGGTGAGCCCGGGCAATAGCCCACCCTCGTCCAGTAAAATCCCCACGTCACGGGTCAGTTCCACGCTGCCGGAACGCTTCACCAAACCGAGTACCGCCTTGAGTAGCGTCGTTTTGCCCGCCCCATTGGGGCCGAGTAGCGCCACCACGTCGCCCGAGCCTGCCTGAATCTGCGCGTTGCGCAGCACGGTTCGGCCCGCGAACGAGACCGTTACATCCTGTGCTTTCAATACCGTTGTCATGCTTTTATTTTCCCGCTCTCGAATGGAAAAAACATCGTCTGAACAGGCGAAATCTACATCTCCGCCATTTGGGGGAGGGGTTAGGGTTTGGGGTGACCTGTCGGTTATCGGTGGTGCGTGTTCTGGTGACAGCGCACCATAGCCAAAATCTCCCCCCGCCCATAGATTTATGGGCAGACAGATGGGGGAGAGCAGACTAATCTTAAAGCTAAAAATGCTGGTTATTACGCGGTTTTCCGCAAACAAAACGAGGTTCATGTCATGCGCAATATATGTCGGATAGTTCTGGCCATAACGACAGCGGGAATGCTGGCAGCCGCCCCTCCCAGTGCATTAGCGCAGCCCGCGCCACCGGTCAGCGCTCCGTGCGCCGACCTCGATGTTATTTTTGCCCGCGGCTCCGGCGGGAAGCTCAACAGCGGCGAAAGCCTGCGACTCCAAGCCCAGGTTGCGGCGGGGGCCAAGGCGGCGGGCATCACCACGAACTTTTACGAGCTTGGTTCCCGGCCCGACCAACAGTACGCCTACCCTGCGGTTTCCGTGAACGATGAGAAGGGTGCGTTGACCGCGCTCGGGGCCAAAGTCAGCGGCGGCCAGGCGTTCGAATACGGCAGGAGCGTGCGCATCGGGGTGGCGGACGCGGTGCACTACATTGCCCAGCGCGTCGAAAAGTGCAAGGATGCGCGATTCTTCATAAGCGGGGTGTCGCAGGGCGCGCAGGTCATTGGGGAGGCCTATCGGGAATTGCCGGATAACCTGCGGGAACGGGTGATTTTTAATGCGCTCTTCGGCGACCCCAAGCTGTATTTGCCGGAGGGCCAGCCCGAGCTGACGGCGGCGGGCATCACCTATCCACGGTACGAGCGTGGCGAGCGGTCCGAGTGGCGGCGTGGGGTTCCCGACCCGTCGACGTTTGTCGGTTCGCTCGGTGCCCGCACCCCCTATCTGCCCGAGGGGTGGACGCACACAACCGGATTGTGGTGCAACGATGATGATTTTGTGTGCGGGTCCGACCTGAACCCCCTTGTCGACAGCGGTCACCACCAATACGATGTCGAGAACGGTCCCATTGACCAGGCAGTTCGTGAAGCCCTGGATCGGTACGCTCACCATCCTGCCGTGCCCCCGCTTGTCGACGCTCGAACCACGGGCAGGGAGCCTGCCGCTGCCACCCAATCGCCCGCCCTGTCCGTGTCCGTCAACCCCACCCCCGGTGGTACCCAGCTGTCCTGGGATGCCGCCGCCAACCCCTCCGGCGGATGGGTTGTGCAGGTTGACGGCGTTTATCTTGGCAAAACCCAGCCTGGGGCCAGGTCGATCACCATCACCGACTTTGCGCCCACCCGCAGTACCGAATTCAGCGTGGCCCCCATCAGCGCCGATAATCTCATGGGGATTGGTCGGGCGGCGTACCTCCATGAGTAATCGCAGTCCTGGTGGCGAGGGCGCGCCGGACAAGGTGGCGTCGTCAAGCGTCGATAAATAATGCGTGTCCTTGCCGTGCGATATGCTGTTGGGAATTGAGATTCATTGCGGTGAGGAGCAATTTATGTGCGACCCAAAGGACACGGCAGGGGTAGATCATGTTGTACAGATACTACGGGTGTGCGGATTCAGTGTTGTGCAATATGATAAAGAGCGTTCCCCGGGGACGGATTTTCTAGTTTTTGTTCGTGACCACCAACATTTCGATCTTGGGGGATTTATCAAGGTCCAGGTGGGGAACCGGCCAAGTCCGATGGAGAACCCCTCAACCGATAATGGTCGTGTTGGTTGGTGGGTTCGTGATTTTACTTATCATGATGATCCTTTCCCAAGGTTACTTGTGCTTTTCGACGAGAATTCCGGGGAAGCCCATTGGGTTCATGTCACGAAAGATAAGGTTCTGGGCACAGGGCAAGAGCAAAAAATATTTATTCCCAAGGAAAATGTTATTCATAACGAGTCTGTTGATTCTCTGGTTGAAGTTGCCTTCGGTAAGCTGCCCCAGCCAGCAGAACTGCCTGGGGTACCTGATGCGGACCGGTTGCGATATGCATTAATCGCTCCCCAGCTGATTGTCCCACACCCTCACTTACCACTGCGCACTCTTTCGTCTGTTGAGGCCATTGCGCTTTTATCATTAGCACAGATGCTGATGCTTAAAGGGACCATGGAATATAAAATTACTAGTGCATTGTGCAACCACCATGATGATCCCTCGTGGAGGTTGTATTCCGCATTATTCAAATGGATTGATAAAAGACGAACCGATGCTATTTTGAGTTTTCCATCGGCAAATGTGGAAGCCAATATTGCGGCAGCGGCAGGGGTAATAAAGGCAACAGTTCTGTTTGAGGAACACTTGCCGCAGCGTGCTTGTGAGGTCTTGAAGGATGCGTTAGCAGCGCGGGATGATTATAATCCTGTTGACTTGGCATGGTTGCAAGTGCATTTAGCTCGGAACTTGAT
>CAUVMZ010000171.1:0-6368 GCA_963552855.1 uncultured Corynebacterium sp.
ATTTTTAAATAATAGGAGGTAGGGACTGGTTAAATCATTTTAGTTAAGTGTAAGAATGATGGATTTAAAAATAAGAAATTATATAACTTATTGTGGGCGATCATTCTTATATCGCATCTCGTTTCTTGAGGGGTGTCAGATGATGACTTCCTCAAGATCTGCAAATATTTTTCTCTTATCGAATGGGATTCCATTGTGAATATAAAACGATTTTTTCGTGCTTTCTGCGCAATAACAACTGCTGCGATACTTGCAGTGAGCACTACGACGACCGCAAATGCGGGTGTGATATCGCTTTGTCGAGGAAAAAATTCTTATCACTGCCTCGCGTTTTCGGGCTATGGCCCAACCACCGGAACCTGGGCGGACGTGCGTTATCCAGGTTCTCCTAATGGGCATAACTGTACCCGATATGTCGCCTACCGATTGGCTAAAGGAGGTGTTCCAGATCAAGGTACATGGGGTAATGCCGGGGAATGGATCCGCCGGGCCCCTAACGCTAAAGATCATAATCCCACGGTGGGGGCGGTAGCCTATTGGAGCCCCGATTGGACCCGCCGCTATTGGGGGCATGGTTGGGGACACGTGGGGGTGGTTGAAGCTGTTAATGGTGATGGTTCCATCGACGTTACATGGGATAGCTATGGTGATGGCTTTGCCGTTCGGGAGCGGGTGAGCGCCGAGCATCTACCCACCATGTACCTGCATATCGACGATGGTGCTATTGCCCGTTCTGGTGGGCATACCGGCCCACCGCCCGGAAAAATCCCGGTAGGGCACCTGGATACGGCTGAGCCGGGTGGACCAGGGGTAATCCATGTGCGGGGTTGGACCTATGATCCCGATGATGCATCGGTACCCTTGCGGGTTCATATTTATATTGGCGGCACTTATGGTGACCCTCAATCTGAGGGGCATGAGGTTGTGACAAATGTGTCACGCCCCGATGCCCATGCGCAATATAATGTTGGTTTTGACCACATGATTCCTACTGCTAAAACCGGAATGCAGGATGTGTGTGCCTATGGCATTAACATTGGGGGCGGCACCGATAACACATTCCTTGGCTGCATAAAATCTGAAATAAAAACAGCTAACCCGGTGGGGCACTTGGACACGGTGGACTATGCTTCACCAGGAGTAATCCATGTGCGGGGCTGGAGTTTTGACCCTAACGATGAATCTACACCATTGATGGTTCACGTGTATGTTGGTGGTCTTCCGGGTGATCCTAATGCTGAAGGGCACCAGATTATGACGAATGTGTCACGCCCTGATGTTCATGCACAATATAATGTTGGTTTTGACCACATGATTCACACCAAGAAGACCGGGGTGCAGTCGGTGTGTGCCTTTGGCATTAACATTGGCCTTGGCAATGATAATACGTCTTTAGGGTGTAAAGACGTTGATATTAAGGAAGGTCCAGCTCCCGACCAACCACCAGCCGACGATGATGATTCGCAACAACCAGATAATAAAACACAATCATCTGGTATAGCTGGTGTGTTATTAGCGATTGGTGGTCTTGCGGCAGCTGTCATCGCTATCATTGCTGCTCTCATGCAAGCTAAGATAATCCCACCAAATCTCATTCCGCTGCATACGTAGTTGTACGAAGTTTTGTAGATATTGCTACACATTAAAGGCCCCAGAAATGGGGTCTTTTTTGTGATTTTATAATACTCAAATACGCCAAAGTAACCGTCAATGACGGCGATGTAGCTACAGCGTTAGATTATAGCACTCACAAAAATCATTACTCGCCTGATTATTTGATGGGGATGGTGTCTTTGAAGTTAAAAATGGTGGGCCCATCGTAAGATATACATACTCAGAGTCTGGTGATTTCAATGTCAATATTTGCGCTACTGATGCCAACGGGGGAGTAGACAGCCACTCAGTGTTGGCGCATGTCGATACTGTAGCTGGTTTAACGGTGTCTTTGGTTAGTGAGAGTGAAACATTACTGAAATGGGAGGTGCCAGTTAACCCCTCGGGCGGATGGATGACGGTATTCCTTAGAAAAACCGCAGCCCCGGCGGCAAGGGAACGCCGAATAATGGTGGCGTCGTTAAACGTCGTTAAGAGAATGACCGGCAAGTCTGGCCAGCGCTTGCGCAGGACCGTGGTCAACTTCACAAGCAGGCGCGCCAGTTCCCGGCAGATTGGTTGCTGGTCGTCGACCATCATGACATGAGTCGGATCAGTCACATCACATATTCTCCGTCCGGGGCAGAGAAACATCCAGGTAAAACCCCGTGTCGGTGGGGCCGGCGGTCATGGTGCCACCCAGCTGCGTGGCACGTTTCCGTAACGATCGAAGCCCATAACCGTTCTCGGTGCTGCTAGCCTTGACAGGCACTAATGCATGTTCCTCGTCCGAATAATCCTCCACCGTCAGCGTGATGGAATCATCATTGACCCGCAGATGAAAGTGGATCATTGTGGGCTGACCATGTCGAAGCGCATTCGACACACCCTCCCGCACCGCAATCTGGAATAGCTCCCCTTGCGCCGCCGCCAGCGCATAATTATCTTCTGGTTTATCAATCTGAAACTCCAGGCCGGTGCTCGAAAACGTTTGCGATAGCGACTGCATGGCTGCCACAAGCTGATCGCTGGTGTGCGGCGTGGGGGTTTCCGGTGGATCGAGCGCCCGCACCCACCGTCGCAGATCAACCAGTGCTTGCTTTGCGACGGCCTGGGCGTTGCACACCTCGGACCATGCCGCCTGCTCGCTTGTCGATTTCAGCGCTTGCGCCACGTCGAGGGCCACGATGGCGGTGACTAATTGCTGGCCCAGGCCGTCGTGAAGCATGCGTGCTGACTCTGCCTGCTCCATGCTCACCGCCGCCTCTACCGCATATCGGCGTTCTTTCTCGGCGCTTTTCTCCAGCGCGGTGAGAAGCCAAGCAAACGAGAAGTGAACAATGACTATTGTTTCTAGGAATAAAATATAATGAATATCGTCACGTTGGTAGTGGCCCGCTAACGATCGGGGAAGTGCCATGAGGACCATGAGGATTCCTGCGATGCCCATGCATTGCCGCATGCCAAATGCCTGCTGAATAACCCAGAACACAATCGCTAATGTCGCAGTCGAATAAGAACCGCCTATTATAAATAACACAAAACTGATGGCTGCTACTGCGCTAGCTAGACATTTATCATCGGGATTTCTTGTCCATCGTTTGATGAGGAACACATCAATAATGGTGGCGATAACTGCCATAACCATGAGGAAAATTGTTTGAGGATTAAGTTCATAGCAAAATATCGTGTCGCAGAACGTGATGAAGACGGATCCCAGTGCGAAGGCAATGAAATAAAAGTGGAGGGGGCGGCCGGCTATAGTCATGATCCCAGGTTAATGAGGAATATCATGGGAAAACATGACAACAGTCATGACTTCATGACGAACAGCATAAATTACCCCCTTATGCGTGTCATGACCATTTCATGACGATTCGCACTGGTTATTCCTGGCATTCTGTTCGATCATAGGATTATGGAGTTCTTCGGTAATCCTGTTTCGCAGTGTTGCTGCTCCATGTTGTCAACCTAAGCTATCGCTATAAGGTGCGCCAATGAAAGTTCTCCCTATTATTTTACGCGTTGTCATTGCGGCGGTGCTCATGTTTGCCGCCTCGTTCTCCGGGATGCTGACGCAGCTCATTCCCGGTTACGAGAGCATCCTTGCCGGTACGGCAGTGGGGCGCAGCACCACCGGCCTGCTGTTGGCGTGCGGCGCAATGCTCATGCAATTCGCCTGTGCTACCGCCGTCGCCTACATGGGGGTGCGGCTTCTGACCTGTTACCTGGATCAGCAGTCATCCGCCATGCTGAAACTACGCCCCACAAAAACCGGCATGCTTTGGTTTACCGCCATGATCGGGGTGGCGATGGTTATATTGCTCATTGCGGGTGGGGTCACCATATTATTAGGCACCACCGGTGAGCCCCTCGCCCAACACGGTGACCAGTGGTGGGCCACCCTGATTATCGTGTTAGGCATGGCCTTCTTGCTGCAAGGCATCCCCGAAGAACTCGTGTGGCGCGGCTGGCTCCTGCCCTCATTGGGGGCAAAAACAACCATGCGCTGGTCCGTGGGCCTGAGTGTGATCGTGTTCGGCGCCCTCCACCTCACGTCGAAAGGTGGGCAAAGCAACGCCATCGAACACGTTATCTACCTGGCCATGCCACTCGGGTTCGCCTACGCTGCCGCCATGGCTCAGCTCGTCGCCGATTCCACCTGGGCCGCCGTTGGGGTGCACGGCGGATATCACACCGCCATGCTGCTTACCAACGTGCTCCCCATCAATAACTCACCAACCCTGTGGGTACTGATCGGCGTGCTGTGGTTCGCCGTCGGCCTTGCTATTCAAGCCTGGCGACGCCCGTTCGCACCAGCGCAATCTGATCCCCAAGAATCCGCGCCTGCGTGAGATCGCCCGTCTGTAGATACGCATCTACCGACTGCATCGCCGACCCCGTGAGCTCCCGCCAATAGGATGCCGATATCGGTTGGTTATAGGCTGTGGCCTCGGCAAAGACCAGCTGCATCGACCCTAACACCTGTCGGTGCAGTGGGGACAGTTTGTCCTGGTCAATATAAAACACCGGCACATTCGTGTCATCAACCCGTGAGGATGAAAGCCATATCGGAAATAACCCCGAAATCGCGCCAAGAAGGTACCATGTCTTGGTCACCGCAATCAGGACCGCTATCAGCGTGAAAAGCAGCAGCGTAAGAGTCACATGGAGCGCCACGGCGCTTCGCTTCTGCGGAAACTTATTCCGCTCGGCGGCTATTTTCTGTAGGAACTCTTTTCGGTCCTTACACACCCACGCCGACTTTCCCGATGCCAGTAGCCCTATTGAATCCGCGGCCAGCGGTACCAGTGTCTTGCTCTGCTCTGGTGGGGTTTCAAAAAGTGCTGACAAGAATTCGCTATGATCCGGCTGGTTGGCCAGCACCCAATCGCTGAAATCCGCTACCGATACGATCGGCTTCCCATAATCGGCGGCCCGCCGTACCTTGGCCGTCGTCAAGCTATCTGCTATCACTGCGTCGCAGCCAGTTTGTGACACCGCGGTCTTATACACTAACCCCACCTCGTCGCACAGTGCGCGTAACTTATCCCCCTGCGGCACCAATTCGTTATCCACCGTGATCCTGCCGCTAAATGCCACCCGTGCCCCGGGCCGTAACACCTCACCACCAGATTGATAAGAAACCATGATTCCTCTCCTTGATGATTATTAAAGATTATTTTATGCATGGCTGATTATTTTTAAATCTGCCACATAAGGAAGACACGTTAACGACGCCAACAACCCCCTCATTGCAATAGCAAAATTCCTACTGTGATGAGGGGTAAGGTGCTTCTACCATTTACGATAATCGTAACGATGGTCAGACGGGGGTAATTTTGGGGTTATATAAGGGGGTGATGTTATCCATTTATCTACCGTTATAAAACTCCATACACTGCACATATGGATATGACAGGGAAAAGATGAAGGAATTTTCATCGTGTCCACATGTTCTACTAATTAGCGATTACTAAGATTAATCACCGAATCGTTATGGCAAGATTTCGATTTTACCTCCGCAAACAGTGCGGATGAGTGCAAGCAAAACATTAGTAGATAAAACAGAAAAGGCTGGTTATGGCCCTATATGGCTTATTGACTGTCGCAGCGTTGGCACTTATGGGATATGCGGTGACGCCCCGGGGGCGGTCAGTTTTCTTCCGGAGATTCGCCGGGGGGACGCAATTGCAAATGGCATATCTTATGGTGTTTACCATTATCATCATCGCCCTCGTCGCCCTGATAGTCATCCGTCATACCACCCTTGCGGAAGAAGTCGCCGTTTTTGCGGCTTTAGCAGCATGTTTTGCCCTCATTGTCGCGCTTTTGCGGAACCGGATTGCCTCCCCGCCGAAAACCACTACCCCCTACACCGTCCTCACCGTCGGCGCCCACCCCGACGATCTAGAAATCGCCTGCGGGGGTACCCTTGCTCGCCTCGCCGATGAGGGGCACAAAATCCACGCCATCGTCATGAGTGATGGACGCGCAGGGGGTGATAATAGCGTGCGTCCCACCGAAGCTCGGAACGGCGCCGCTACCATGGGGCTGGAAAAAATCGAGATTCATTCCCTCACCGATACCCGGTTAGAGGACCACAACATGGAAATGGTGGACATTATTGAAGCAAAGATCAACGAACTCAAACCCGACCTGATCCTGACCCACTCCAGTCACGATCAACACCAAGACCACAAGGCCGTGCACTTTGCTGTGCTGCGGGCCGCCCGTAAACAACCGTCAATTTTGTGTTTTGAATCCCCTTCCGT
>CAUVMZ010000172.1:0-6319 GCA_963552855.1 uncultured Corynebacterium sp.
GAAAATATGTCGTTAAACAGCTAAATAAACCATATTGCTGGACTTTTCAAAATATAACATAAAGATAACGGATATGCTGGACATAATTCCAATTCTTGCAACATTTTTCACTCCTCCCCCACCAGTGTGACAACCCGGCACACCAACCGCACCATAACGCATGCATTGCTAATCATTCAGATGAACTAGCTACCCCCGAACCACACCATATACCACCCCGCCGTGTCACCACGCCAACGACAAATCAGCATGCTGCCGAATCCACGCATGCATGGCAATCCCCGCAGCCACCCCCGCATTTATCGACCGAGTCGACCCAAACTGGGCAATCGAACACGTCATCACCGCCGCCGCCTGCGCCGCCGCCGTCACCCCCGGACCCTCCTGGCCAAATAACAACAAGCACCGCTTCGGTAATTCCACCGTCTCTAACGGCACACTCCCCGGGGTGTTATCAATCGCCACCACCGTCAACCCGTGCTCCGCAGCCCACGCCACCACCGAATCCGTGGTGTCATGGTGCAGCAAATGCTGATACCGGTCCGTCACCATCGCCCCCCGACGATTCCACCGCCGCCGACCCACAATATGCACCGTATCCACCGCAAACGCATTCGCCGTTCGTACAACAGTACCAATATTGGCGTCGTTTTCGAAATTCTCAATCGCAATATGCAACGCATGCCGCCGGGTATCAATATCCGCAACAATTGCCTCCCGACGCAGGTAACGATACGCATCCACCACATTACGCCGATCCCCCATGGCCAATAACTCGGGGTCATAACGCGGATCATCAACCGGGGCCGGCTCGCCCGGATGTTCGACCTCCCACGGGCCTACACCATGCTGGCTCTGACCCCACTCCGTCGGACCCGGCGTCGCCGACGCCTCCGACTCACCCATATTCGCGCTCATGCCCAAAACCCCAACCGGCTACAGTCCCAAATCCGCCAATCCCAACACATACCGGTACTCCAAACCGGCAGCCGCAATCGCATCCTGGGCACCAGTATCCCGATCCACCACGGTGGCCACCCCCACCACCTCGGCGCCGGCCTCCCGCAACGCCGCAACCGCGGTCAACGGCGAATTCCCCGTCGTCGTGGTATCCTCCACCACCAACACCCGCTTACCGGCCACATCCGGCCCCTCAATGCGGCGCTGCATACCATGCTTCTTCGCCTCCTTACGCACCACAAACGCATCAATCGGCCGGCCATCGGCGTGCATGATACTGGTCGCCACCGGGTCCGCCCCCAACGTCAATCCCCCCACCGCGGCATAATCCCAATCAGCAGTGAGCTCCCGCAATAACTCCCCAATCAGCCGGGAAGCCCGATGCTCCAACGTGGCCCGGCGTAAATCCACGTAGTAATCCGCCTCCTTCCCGGAAGACAAAATCACCTTCCCGTGCACCACGGCCAACTCCCGCACCAATTCGGCCAATTCCTGTTTCTTCGCCCCGGTTGACGTTGATTCACTCAGCATGAATCCCCACTTTAATCCTTTTGCCTACCATCGGTAAAAATAGACGGACCCTGCGACGCGTCTCGAATCACCCGCGTCCCAAAATAATCATTCGGATCCGCCGGCTTCCCCCCGTCCGCAATCGGCGACACATCATCCATGCCCACCTGCCGAGAATTCACACTCCCCCGCGACTCCTCCCGCACCCGCGACGGCAACACCACCGGCTCCTCCTTCGGCCGCAACTGCGGCATTGGCGGGGTCACCTCCGGCTCATCCTCATCCTCCGGCAATTCCGGGGCCGGCGGCAACACCCGGGTCGGATCACTATCCTGATAACTAATCGGCGGCATCGCACCCGGCGCCGGTGGCAACACATAGGCGGCATCCGCAAGCAGCGCCAACGGCTGAATCATGGCATCCCAATCCTCCTCCACACTCCCCTTCGGTGTGGCTGCCAGCACCCAATTCGACTCCAACCACATGGCGGTCACCTTCGCCGGCATCGTGGCGAATGCGGTCCCCACCCGGTCGTCAATGAATCGCTGCGCCGCGCCGGGATTATTGGAAAATACGTGGAAACCCTGAAACGTGGTGACCGACACCAGGTTTTCGAACTTATATGTGTCCGACTGCAAAATTCGGCGGACATCAATAACCACATCGCTAGTAGCTTTACGACGCATAGCCATCACCGTCACCTGGCCTAAATCCACCAGCCATAATTCGTAACCAGCGGCAAACCCACTAACCACATCCTTGGCGGTGAGATTGCTGGAGGCAAACCCATGTGACCACTCGTCACTCAGGTAGGGGTCTTCCTTCTGGTATTCAAACTGGTGTTCTTGGGCCCAATTGCGGCGGGCCCGGGTGGCGGACCGCAATAACCCGGTGAACGCCGACTTCGGCAACCGGGCATGGGCGGAAGGCAGCACCATGGGTGGGGCGACAGTTTTCTTCTCCCGCGCGGCCGGCGCCACCGACGCATCAGACTGCACCAGCCCGGTGGTAGCGGTGGTGTCCTGCGGCTCATGCCCTCCCACCCCGCCGCCTAATCCTCCCGCACCGCCAGGCTCCTCGTCGTGGGAATCGGCATCATGATCGGCACCCGCCTCCCCGCGGGAACCTGCGGCGCCGGTGGTGCCGCGAGCCCCGGTGGGGCGGGTAATGTGCGGGGTTTTCGTGATGGTGAACGACTGGCGTTCCGGGGTAGCCGGCTGCTGCGGCGGCACCGACTGTGGTGTGGGCCGCTGTGCCGCCGGCCGCGGGCGCCGCTGCCCCGGCTGGCCTGGTTGGCCTGCCTGACCACCCGGCTGACCGGATCGGCCCGACTGGTTCTGCTGGTTTGGCAGGTTCGGCCGCCCAGAATTCGGCCCATACGCCGACCCCCGCCGAGACGCCGGCTGTGCCGGGCGGGCCGCAGGCTTCGGAGAAACCGGCTGGCCATAATCGGTTTCCCGCCCCGACTCCCGCCCCACATCAAAATCGTGGTGGTCGGCGAACGCTTCCGTCCCATCACCGGCGGGTTCTATAGGATCATGGCCATGGTCCTGAGCGGAATCGTCGTAACGCTCGGAATCATCGGCCACCTGGGCGCGCTTTCGGCGGGCGTCAAGATAGAGCAAATAGCCGCCGAGACCGGCGACAATAATGGCGGCAAGTACAAAAAACATGCCTTTAAGTCTAAGGCAAATATGACAAAACTATCCCAACCACCGCGGCTTTCGTGGGATAGTTTTTCGGTAATTTGCCTGGCAAAACCTGCCGGGGCGTGCGGTTAGACGTCGCGTTCCACCGGATTATTTGGGTTAGCGCACCACTGTGACCAGCCGCCAACATAGTGGCGGGGCGTGCCCAGGCCGGCAATATTCATAGCGGCAATGACCTGCGAGGAGTGGTTACCGGAACCCGAGTAGATGATGGCATCGGCAATATTATCCCGGGTCACACCGTAGCTGGCGAAAATCTCCCGCAGCTCCTCGGCCGGTTTGAAACTCTGCTCCGGGTTCATCACCGCACGGGTAGGAATGTTAATGGCGCCTGGAATGTGGCCGGCCTTCAAATCCAAATATTCCTTCCGGCCGGCAAACCGGTTGGTTTCCCGCGCATCAATGAGCAGCCCGGTGTGGGCCTTCACATCCCGGATGGTGGCGGTGGGCATGTGCCCGGAGCTGGGGGCAATATTGTCGTAGACGCAAGGATTCCCCGGGCCGGCGGCCATCGGGTAGTCGCGGCGCACCCACTCTTGCTGCCCGCCGTCAAGGATGCGCACATTGCTCACGCCCGCCCACCTCAATGTCCACCAGGCGCGGGCGGAGAAAAACCCCCGCTTGTCGTCGTAAACAATAACCTCGTGGGTGTCGTCGAGCCCCCAATATTTAAACCACCTTTCCAGAATGGTTTTCGTGGGCAAGGGGTTGCGGCCTTTGGATGCACTGGGGATGTCGGCGAGCGCCAATGCGGCGTCACAGAACCGGGCGGTGGGAATGTGCCCCCCCTTGAAATACTCATAGTTACTATGCTCGTCCGGCTCCCATAGACTAGCTAGGACAATCTGCTTTTTGCCTGTCCGAACGCGATATTCGAGTTCATCGGTGCTGATGATGGTGGCTGTCATGATTACTGATCTTAGGGTGCACTTGGGACCGAACCCGTAACATGCACTCTAGGCTTTTCGACGCCCGCCGCGCCGGGTGTGCCATGACGTCCGTGTGTGTTGAAATCCGCTTTCGTTTTTGGGTAAAAAACCAGCATTACCCCAGGTGAATTATGTTTATCCACAAAACATGGGTGTGACGTCCATCCCGGGGTAATTCGTAGGTGATTTTTATCGCTTTTCACTGCGACCGGATGGGCCGCAGTACTATGTGACTATTTCACCCCTACTTGCCCACGGCGAGGCTGTCGGTGGCGGTGTTCACGGTAACGTTAACCGTGTCGCCATCACGGATCTCGCCAGCCAGGAGTTTCTTGGCCAGGGCATCGCCGATGGCCTGCTGGATGAGCCGGCGCAACGGCCGGGCACCGTAGGCAGGATCGTAGCCGCGGTCGGCCAGCCATTCCTTGGCATCATCGGAAACGTTGAGGGTGAGGCGGCGGCTAGCGAGCCGTTCGGCCAGGTCCCGGATTTGGATGTCGACGATGCTGGTGAGCTGGTCCTTGCTGAGCGGGTCGAAGATCACCACGTCATCGAGGCGGTTGATGAATTCGGGTTTGAAGGCCTTCTTTACCGCATCCATCATCTGCTCTGGGGTGCCGCCGGCACCCAGGTTGGAGGTGAGGATCAGGATGGTGTTGCGGAAGTCCACCGTGCGGCCTTGACCGTCGGTGAGTCGGCCGTCATCAAGTACCTGCAGGAGAATGTCGAACACATCCGGGTGGGCTTTTTCCACCTCGTCGAACAACACGACGGTGTAGGGGCGGCGGCGGACGGCCTCAGTGAGCTGGCCACCCTGGTCGTAGCCGACGTATCCGGGAGGGGCACCGACAAGGCGGGCGACGGCGTGTTTCTCCGCGTATTCGCTCATGTCAATGCGAACCATGGCGCGCTCATCATCGAACATGAATTCGGCCAAGGATTTGGCGAGTTCCGTCTTGCCCACGCCGGTGGGACCGAGGAATAGGAAGGAGCCCATGGGCCGGTTGGGGTCTGCAACCCCGGCGCGGGCGCGTCGAACCGCGTCGGCGACAGCCTGCACCGCGTCGAGCTGGCCGACCACCCGTTTGCCCAGTTCGGCTTCCATGTGGAGGAGTTTTTCGGTTTCGCCTTCAAGCATTTTGCCGGCGGGGATACCGGTCCAGGCGGACACGACCTCGGCGATGGTGTCGGGGGTAACTTCCTCGGAGAGCATTGTGGGCGCCAGGGATTGTTGTTCCAGCTGCTCCAGCTGTTTTTCCAGCTGGGGGATGGTGCCATAACGGAGTTCAGCGACCTTACCGTAGTCGCCGTCACGTTCGGCAATTTCGGATGCTTGGCGCATCTTTTCCAGTTCTTCCTTCACACCCCGCACCTTGTCGATGGCGGCCTTTTCATTATTCCACCGGGCCTTGAGCTCGCCCAGACGTTCGCGCTGGTCGGCGAGTTCTTCCCGCAGTTTGACTAGCCGGTCGCGGGAGGCGGCGTCGGTTTCTTTGGTCAGGGCCACTTCTTCGATTTCGAGGCGGCGGACGATGCGTTCTAGTTCGTCGATTTCCTGTGGTGAGGAGTCGATTTCCATGCGCAGGCGGGAGGCGGCTTCGTCCACCAGGTCGATGGCTTTGTCCGGCAGGAACCGGGAGGTGATGTACCGGTCAGACAGGGTGGCTGCGGCAACAAGCGCGGAGTCTTGGATGCGCACGCCGTGGTGAACTTCGTAGCGTTCCTTCAGTCCACGGAGGATGCCGATGGCGTCTTCGACGGAGGGTTCGCCGACGAAGACTTGTTGGAACCGGCGTTCTAATGCAGCGTCTTTTTCAATGTATTTGCGGTACTCGTCGAGGGTGGTAGCACCAACCAGCCGGAGTTCGCCGCGGGCCAGCAGGGGTTTAATCATGTTGCCGGCATCCATGGCGGAGTCGCCGGAGGCACCAGCACCAACGATGGTGTGGAGTTCGTCGATGAAGGTGACGATTTCGCCTTCGGCTTCCTTGATTTCGTCGAGGACGGCCTTGAGGCGTTCTTCGAATTCGCCCCGGTATTTAGCGCCGGCCACCATGGAGCCCAGGTCGAGGCTGATGAGGCTCTTCCCGCGGAGGGATTCCGGCACGTCGCCGGCGACGATGCGGCGGGCGAGGCCTTCGACGATGGCGGTTTTGCCCACGCCGGGTTCGCCGATGAGCACCGGGTTGTTTTTGGTGCGGCGGCTTAAGA
>CAUVMZ010000173.1:0-6314 GCA_963552855.1 uncultured Corynebacterium sp.
CGCTGAATAAACTTCAAGCCTCAAAATATTAATTCTCTGATCGTTCCAAGGAGCGCCATGACATATTCAATATATAATTTTTTGCGAAATACTAAGGAAAAAACCAAGGCCTTGGATCAAATGGCCTCGTATATTCACAACAACACCGACATGAAGGTCTATCTCTTCCTTACTTTGGAAAACTATGCCGAATTCGAGGTGATACAAGAGCATCATCATGGGCGCATCGTATGGGCTGTCAATGCCGCTGACACCGGCCCCTTTGAGGCTCTGGACCCTTATTCGTTTGACGGGCTTGTGGAATTCGATGGAAAAGATGTCGACATTGATCCTGGTGGCGCGTTCTACTCCACAGATATTTCGTTTGATGGTTTAGCCATCATGGCTGATACGGTTGATTTCCCCGAGAAAGCCAGGGAAGTTTTAGTCCCAGATGCTGCTGGTTTCCCGGAATCTTTCGATGATTATTTACTTATGGTTCAGGAACAGGATGATGATCCAGATCCCATTGAGGCTAAGGTACTAGCAGCCGGCGCGTTATTGGTGTATTCGCTGGATATTTCTGATACCGTGCAAGGTGAAACCCCGGGAGAGTTGTTTCTTTCAGAAAGCGTGTGTATTGGTGACGTACGTGGGGAAGCGTTAATGTACCAATTCTTTGACCCCAACGATGCTGACCGATAACTACTGGCAATGAACACATCTCAGCAGCCTATTTAGCCTTTCAAGCGTCAGGTTTTGTGGGCATTTGTAGGAAGCTTATTCAGCCGCTGGGGAAATAGGGTTCGGGTGGCGGTAACATTTAAGGTGCTGCCAGCGGCTCTGGCGACGGTTGCTTGGGAGGTTGCAAAAATGCTGGCTAGGGTTTGTTACCGTACGCTTGGTGGTGTGGCTGGGTTTCGCAGCAGCTGAATAAGCCTCAAAATATAATTTTCAGGAGGAAGCTATGGAGTATTCGGAACATAGGTTTCGGCGAATTGTAGCGGAAGAAACGAAGCCGTTAGAGCAAATGGCATCATACATTCACCAGAACACTGATATGAAGCTATATTTATTCCTTACTCTGGATGACTATGCTGAATTTGAGGCTATACAAAAACACTATTATGGGCGGATTCAGTGGGTTGTGAATGTTGCTGAAATAAACCCTTTTGGTTCCATACTCCCGCCTTCATTTTATGGCTTGGTTGAATTTGATGGAAAAGACGCCAATATTAATCCAGCTAAAGCATTTTATTCCACTGATTTTTCCTTTGATGGTATGGTCATTCTGGCTGATACGCCCGATTTTCCTGAAAAAGCGAAAGAAGTGTTTTTCGCAGGTGAATTCCCAGAAACTTTTGATGAATATTTACTAGCCGTCCAAGAGGAAGACGGTAATCATCCTATTGAACCTGAGTTACTAGCAGCTGGTGCGTCATTAATTTATTATTTAAATTTGTCTGACACCATAACGGGTGATGCTCCAGGGGAAATATTTCTTTCTGAGAGCGCATGTATTAGTGATGCACGAGGTGAAAAGTTAATGTACCAATTCTTCGATCCTAACGATACTGACTACTAAGCACCTGTGATAAACATGCTTCAGCATGGCGGTTTCCCAGGATATGCCGGCGCGGGAAGCAGGGGAGTCAACCCGATTCCAAAGGTTCGTCTTCGAAGACAAGCTGCTTGACCAGGTAAGTGAGGGGCTGCCGGATTCCTTTACTTCCTGCTATTTCGGCATACCTACAGATGTTGACCACCTTTGGGCGTCGGCAAGCGGGGGATGCAAAATGTTATTCCAGCTCAACCGGGCCGGTAATCCGGATTTCTTCGGTGTCCAACCGCTCCTGAATCGAATGCAGCACATTCATGTCGATCACGCCCCCGTTGCGCAGGAGCTTCAACACCTCACGCTGGTGGCCAATGATCGCCAGTCGGAGCGTTCGCACCTGGCCCTGCAACGTTATGGCTTGCAGCTCTTCAGGGGTGAGATCGGGGTTATTCTGCAAAAACCGGCAGGTCTCAATGCCGGTATCATGCTGGAAATCCATTTCGTAGCGAACATACGCCAATGCCTCTGGGCCGACATCGTTCCGGGCGGCAAGATCCTCCAGGGCATCGTAGGCCTCCTTATTCATAATACCTACCGCGTTGAGGGTTTCCTGGTGCTCGGTGTCATCAGTGGGAATCTTTGCCCACCGGATAATCGCTGGCAAGGACAGGCCCTGCACCAGCATCGACACCATGACCACGGCGGCCACCATGAAAATAATGAAATCCCGGTTCAGCACCCACGTGCTCACCGACAACGCCACCGCCAGGGACACGCCACCGCGCAGGCCAGCCATGGTGCTCACTATCCGGTCGCGGTAAATCTCGCTCCGCACCTTAGGGTCTCGCATCGCAGCCCGGATCAGCCGACGCAATTCACGCCGTTCGCGCAGTGGACGCTGCTCCTTTGTCTGCTCGGCCCGGTACTGTTCCTCGGCGCTGGCCTTAATGTCCGACAGCATGGCCGGCCGCATAAACAGGAACCGCACTAACAGGCTGACAAACCATACCGCTGCCACCATGATGGCCGCGTGTGTCTGCGAATAGGCGGCATTATTGTGCGTAACCTCGCTAATGTTCTGCCATGCCTCCGGCAGCTGCACGCCGACCAGCACGAAAATCGCACCATTCATGAGATACGACATGTAGGCCCAAATGGGCAACCCATAGAACCGATTCTGCGGTTTAATGGTGTCCACACCGTAATACGTCAGGTAGAATGCGGAAACCACCACCGCCACCACGCCGGAGCCTTTCATGCCCTCGGAAATCTCGATGGATTCCGAGAGAAAGAAAGCGACAAACGGAATCGTCATCATGTAGATCACGAAGTTCATGGGATTGGTGATGTAGGCACGCAGCCGGTTTGCCACCCAGCCCACTGCTAACCCCACCGCAATGCCACAGAGGAACGAGAACGCCAGCATGCCACCCGCGTGCGACACCGACAGATCCGCACCGCCCGCAACCTGAATGGCCAGGGCAAACACCACCAGTGTGGTCCCGTCATTGATGAGCGATTCCGCCTTGAGCACCGTGATGGAACGCTTGGGCAGTTTGCCGTTGAGCGTGGCCACAGCCGTAGCGTCCGTCGGGGCTAGGGCCGCACCAATGATCAGTGCGGTACCCCAGTCGATATGGAAGAAGTGGGTGAGAACCCCAGCTATGGCGAATGCCGTCACAATGACCAGCACGGTACCGGAGATAATAATCGCGCGGAGACTTTTCCGCACCTCCCGCAGCGAGGTGTTGCGTGCCTCCCAAAACAGCATGATCGGTAGGAATATTTCCAAAATCACATATGACGGTAGCCCGACCTCCCGCAGCTCATGCATGGCGGGCAGCAGCGCCAATGCCAGCCCGAGGAAAATAAGCAGGATCGCCGGGGTGACGCGGATTTGGTGGGCAAGCGTATTACCGAGGAAAATCGCTGCTGCTAAGGCAATAATGATTTCAAGCACGATATGTCCTTGTCCGAATAGATATGTTTATAATTCGACATACACGTTACCGCTTGACGACGCCCAAAGGTGAGACACACCACCAACACGGAACAACCATGGATGGTTATCGGCTTCACGCAGGTTAGGCCGGTACCACTGCTTGTGCTGTCTCCTATCGGCACTGCTATGGTAAGTCGAGCTGGAGTTTGGTTCGTAGCCGGGCCAGCTCATCCCTACTGGATCGAGAAAGTCAAGCTCAGCAAGTGTGCTGAGCCTATGTGTGCGGTCAATCCCAGTGTTGTCCGCCCCTTCATTCACTGAAACCCTAGCTCAGCAAGCATGAAGCTAGGCTGATGATGTGGTATTCCCGCTCGCCGAGTGAAACAGCATTTGTTCTAAGCTTGGCTTTGGGGTGCTGGGTCGTTGCGGCGCCTGGGTGTGTGCTGCGATATTGAACAAGTCAGGTTCCTAACCTAGCTCAAAATCCAGATATCGCAGCACAGTAGTAAACCGCACCATCATCATGATTGTTCGCAATCGTCACAGCCACCCGGCTGCTTCCAACCATTTTCGGTAATGCTTCTGGCTTTGCCGATCCCGAATCTGGGCAGTGGCAAGCACCATGGCCAGCGGGGCCTTTGGGAACGGGCGTTTCCCCTTACTCAACCGGTGCAGCTGATGCTGCACCTGCACTAAACTCGCATACGAATGAATAGCCTTATCCTTAAACCGGGGTGCGGGCATTGTCGGTGCCGCAGCCTCCCGAACCCGCCACGTGTTCGGCAACCCCGGGTCCAGGGACAACGCCGTGCCCATGCCCACCATATCCACCTCGGTCGCCAACACCCGCTCCGCGGTGGCGCGCCGGGTGATCCCACCGGTCACCATGATCGGCATGGGGGCAACCTTAGCGATCTGCTCCGCGAACGTGAGGAAGTACGCCTCCCGATCCAAGGTTCGCTGATCCTTGGCGACCCCCTGCATGCCCTGCATAGCAGGGCTTTCGTAGGTGCCACCCGACACCTCCACAAGATCAACACCCAGGTCACCCAGCATGCGGACCACCGCCATGGCGTCGTCAACATCAAAACCGCCGCGCTGAAAATCCGCCGAATTCAGCTTCACCGCCACCGCGGCACTATCCGGCACGGTCGCCCGGATTCGGGTAATAATCTCCCGAAGCAGGCGACTACGGTTCTTCAGGTTGCCGCCCCATCGGTCGGTTCGCCGATTCACCAGCGGGGACAGGAACTGCGACAACAAATAGCCGTGCGCCGCATGCACCTGCACCCCATCAAACCCGCTCTCAATCGCTCGGGTTGCGGTGGTCACAAACATGCCGATGACTTCGTCAATCTGCTCTTCCGTCATGGCAATCGGGGTAGCAAAAATTTTCGAATGAGCACCCATGTTCACGGGAATCGCCGACGGCGCGAGTTTAATGCCCGGCAGGCTGGCGGGCACCTGGCGACCCGGGTGGTTAATCTGCATCCACGCCTTTGTGTCGGTCGTGCCATTCGCGTGGGCAGCCGCGGCCCACTCCTGGAACGGCTCTAGTAGGCTGTCCTCGTTGAGAATAATGCCGCCGCCATTGGTGACGGCCCGGTAATCAACCATGACGTTCCCGGTGATGATGAGCCCCACCCCGCCGCGCGCCCACGTGCGATACAGGTTGAAAATCCCCTGGCTGGGCAGCATATTTTCGGTGCCCAACTGTTCCTCCATGGCGGCCTTGGCCAGCCGGTTCGGCAGCGGGCCACCATGTTTGAGGGGCAGCGGTTCGAAGATTGAGGTCATAAACGGTGTCCTTACTATTAGGGGGTGTCAGGTTCGGAATGCTTGGTGGGGTCGCCGGGCGGAGGCGTGCTGTCAGCCAATATCGTCGAGCAAACAGTGGGCGAGGGCTTCGCTGGACGCCGGATTCTGCCCAGTGTACAGGCGGCGATCCTGCACGATGAATGGCCGAAACGGGATGCGCGCCTTGTGGTAGTACACACCGATTTCCGCCAGCCTGTCCTCCAAATACCAGGGGATTTTCCTACCGAAGGGGCTTAGCTTCTCCTCCACGGTGGATATTCCCGTGACCTGGTAGTCGGCGAATGGCGATGGCGCGCGTGGATTGTGCAGATTCTTCGCCGCGAGGATTGCCGCCACACCATGACCCAGTAACGCCACGGGTTTACCGGATCGCAGGCGCCGGGTAAGCAGACTGCCGGACGTTTCATCGAAAGCTAAGTCCACCATGGCTCCATGGCCACCCGGGTAAAACACCAGATCATACTGGGTTTCATCCACCCGATCCAGCGGAATGGGGTGCGCAAGATCCGCCGCGATAGCGTCAAGATAGGCGGTGACTCGCCTGCGGTGAGCGGGCATCCCGCCGGCAATGCCGAGACTAGACTTCTCTGCTGTGGGCGCCACACCACCCGGGGTTGCAATATCAATGCTCCAGTCCGCTTCGCTGAAAATACGGTGTGGCGTGGCCAGCTCCTCCGCCCAATAGCCAGTCGGGTGGCGAGTGCCGTCGGTCAACTCCCACATTCGCGCGGCGGACACAACGAAAAGCACAGAAGTCATACAACAAAAGTGTAACAAGCATCAGTGCTTTACGCTTTACGACGGGTGGGTGGGTGGAGTGGCTGGGGTGGGGCGTAGCCTGGGTTCTACATAAAATAATGTGTTTTATACCACCATTATTGGGGGATTTCCTGCACATCTTGGTGCACGTGTGCACCACCGTTGACAAACGTGTTAAATCCTTTTATTCTAAAGGCAGCTCATCTACCATGTGTTGAAGGAGTATCCGAGGCCGTTTGCTTGCAAGCGGCCTCCGTT
>CAUVMZ010000174.1:0-6262 GCA_963552855.1 uncultured Corynebacterium sp.
GACTCCCAGTTCCAGCCGGGTGTCCTGGGATTGTGCCTCACTGCTACCAATGTGTTTGGGCATGGACAGCCACACGACGAGGGAAGCCAAGGCCAGAAACAGCCCATAGATGAGAAACGGCCAGCGGAACCCCAAGACCGAGAGGAGCGACCCCAAGGCAGGGCCAACGACGGAACCAAGGAGAAATCCAGAGGCATAGGCACCGGAGCAGCGGCCCCGGATGGTAGGTGGAGCAAGCCGCACAACAAGTCCCATGGCAGACACGGTAAACATGGTGGACCCAAACCCGGCAAGCCCCCGAAGGAGCACAAGATGCCAATACTCTTGGGCGGCGGCAATGAGGCCGGTGGTGACGGCAACGATGAGCAGACCGGTGATATACACCCAGCGGGCACCGAGTTTGTTCACAAGCTTGCCGCCGGCGGGGGCAAACACGAGCCTGGTGAAGCTGAACGCGGAGATGACGGCGCCGGCCGCAACCGCACCAACCCCGAAGCTGGTGGCAAGCTGCGGGAGGATGGGAGAAATGAATCCGTAACCCAAGGTAATAATGAAGGCGGCAATCACCAAAATCCAGATTTCCCGGGGGATTCTCTCTGCCGGGCGGTCGGTTAAGGCACTGTTAGTAGTCATCGTTGTCTAGCGTAGACCTTGCCCAAGGAAAATCCGTAAAAAACCAACGGTCCTCGAACACATTTTCGCATGCTTGGGTGGAGTGTCCGGGACGGGTTTTAGGGTGGTAACCATGATGACGCACCAGGATTTTCCCGAATTATTTCCTGCGCCTTCCGATCCCGGCGCCATGGCGGATCGGGCCGTAACCCAGCATCCGCAGACCGTTTCGGCGTTGGGTTCGGTGATGCGTCATCCTCGTTCGCTGTCGCGCCCGGTGGCAACGTGGCGGCCGCCGACCAAGAAACTCCCGGCGCTGACCGGCCGAAGGCGGTTGAATGCCACGATTTCCCGGCATCGGGTGGGCCCGGCGGTACGGCGAAGGTTGTACACGCCGGATGATCCGCGGGTTGCCGCCTACCTGGTGTTTCTGCGAATATCCGCCCCCGATGGGCGGTGGGTGGATCCGGGGGTTGCCGAGGGTTGGGTGCGGGCGTTAGTGGGGTCGGATTATGTCGAATGCGTGCACGAATTGCCGCGGGAGTCGACGCCGACGTATGTGTGGGTGGTTGATGGTTCGTTTCTGCCGATTGCGTCACCGGCCGAATTGGTTACGCCAGCACCAGTTCCCGCACGGTAGCGTATTGTGAGACTTCCGCCATCAGGGTGGGATCGTGGCAGGTCATGATGATCGCCGGCGGCCGGTTCCCGTGAAGATGGCGGTGTAGAAGCCGGTGGAGCTGGGTGCGGCCTGGGTAGTCTAGCCCTACGTCGGGTTCATCCAGCAACACCACATCAGTTCCCTGGTTGAATACCTTTTCGACCTGCGCGAGTCGCAGCATGATGGGGGTGAGGTCGAGCGGGTGGGTTTCGGGGTCGATGCTGGCCAGGGCCCCGGCCGGTTCGCCGCCGATGAAGTCGCGGAGGGTGGTTTCTGTTACCTGGTCGCAGGCGCGTTGGGTTTGCAGGCTTATCGACGCCGGTTGCGGCGTGAGCGCCAGGGTGTGGAGGAGGGTGGTTTTTCCCACCCCGTTGGGGCCCCGGAGCCAGCAGATTTCACCGCGTTCGAGGCGCAAATGCAATGGTGGCGTAGTGAATCCGGATTCGGTGGGGGTGGTGAATTGCCACCAGCGCCGGCGGGGTGGTTCGCGCTTACCTGCGACATCGCCCAGGTCGATGATGTCCCCGGTGGGGGCACATGGTGGCAGTTGTGGGGGTAGGTGCTGCCCGGTGTAGGGAACCATGGTGTCGTCGCGGAGTTCGAAGCAGTCAAAGTGGTGGTCGATGGGTGGCAGGCTGTGGGCAACGGCGATGATATCCCCCGGATAGCGGTCCAAAATGTCGCACACTTGTTTGCATGATGTGGTGTCGAGGCCGGCCCAGGGGTCGTCGAGAACAAGGGTGTCTGTTTGGAGCACCAGCACGCTGGCCAATGCCACCCGGCGGGTTTGCCCACCGGAGAGCCTGGTGGGGTGGGCTTCCGCCACGTCCATGAGGCTTAAATCGGTGAGGATTGTGGTCACCCGGTCGAGCATGATGTCGGGGTGGGTGCCGCGTTGTTCCAGGCCGAAGGCAACCTCTTCGATGACGGTGTCGCGGAGGTAGGTGAGGTGACAAGTGGCGTCGGCTCCCAGGTAGGCGACCTGGCCCCGCGGGGCAGCGTCGACAAGCTCGCTGGCCCACGATGAGAGGCCGTCACCAATAACGAGGTGGCGTTTCATACGATGACCACCAAAGTGATGGCGACCAGGGGCAGAAGTATTCGAACAAGTTTTTGTACTGGGCTGTCGGGTGGTGGTCGCAGTACAGTGCGGCGGCCGGGGAGTTCCAGGCCCATGGTGGTCATGGCGGCGGCGCGCTGCCCGCCATGGTAGAGCACTTGCACCAACACGGGTATGACCAGGTTGCCGGGGTGTGAGGTGCGGCCGGCGAGTCGGCAGGCGTCACGCATGCGCCGGGTGATGTCGTGGGCCTGGGGCAGGAATTGGATGGCGGAGCCCAGAATAAAGCTTACGCTGTGGTGGATGCGGGCGGTTTGGAGGGCTTTGACCAGCTCGGGGATGCGAACAGTCGTGAGCGCGGCCAGCAGTGCTGCGATGAGCGCGGCGAATCGGAGACTCAACTGCCCGGCGGTCACCAGCCCGTCCCGGTAGGTTGCGGCGAAGGGCACGTAGATGAGCAGCATGGACAGGCCGGTAGGGAGACTGAGGGCCAGGGTGGTGGCGATGAGCGAAAGGTTGCGGGTGGTTGCGGTGCCCACGACCAGTGCTGTAATCATCACGGTGGCGGACACCCATGGATTGTTCAGCCCTAACACGATGATCCAGGCGGTAAACCCGCACATGATGCTGGTCAGGGGGTTAAGTGCGTGCATGGAAGCTCGCTAGGGTTTTCTTCGGCAAAGATCGGATTGCCACATGGACGATAATCATGACCAGTGCCTTGTCGAGGGGGTCGGACACCAGCGATTGGGCGGTGACGGATCCGATGAGGGAGTTTCCCATTTCCCGGAATAATGACACGAGGGCGCCCGTGCCCACGCCGGCGGTGCCACCATAGACGAACGCGGCGACGGGAGCCGCCAGCATGCCGGAGATGATGCCGAGCACCGCCCCGGCCGTGATGGTGAAGGGAATGTTCCGCAGCATCCCCCTGGCGATCATGACCCCGGACAGCAGCCCAACCATGGCGGATACCGCCGCGAAGGGCAGGGCCGCGGGGTTAAAAAGCCCCCAGACGATGCTGCTGAGAGTACCGGTGGCCAGGCCGGCGATGGGCCCGGCGAGTCCCGCCACCAGGACGGTGCCCACCGAGTCAAGGTAGAGGGGGATGCCCACGGAACCAACGATTTGGCCAATCACAATATTGAGCACCAGGGCGGCGGGGATGATGGCGATGGTACGGGCGGGCAGGATCGGTAGGCTGGCAGACAGCAACAGGATCGCGCCGAACACGTAGCCGCCCAGAGTGATGAGCGCGGGGCTGGACCCACCGACGGATTCCCAATCAGTGGGGCGGGTGAAAACCAGATAGAACCAGGTTCCGAAGATGACGGCAACGCCTACTGTGGCGCGGATACGTTGGGCGGTGGTGAGTGCGGGCATGGGGGCATCACGTCCTGTTAAGTGGGCATGCGAAACGAAACCCCTATGTCACCTCGGAGTCGTTCCCATCCTAAAGCATGGGCGGCGTCGACGCCAAAAACTTAAGACTGCGGAAAAACTCCGCCCAGGCCTGCTGCGGGTCCACGCCGGTCACCAGCTTGACGACGGGTTCTCGGCCGGGTTGACCGGTGGTTTCCTCCGACCAGTGCCCCTTGAAGTCAGCCACGGTGGTGCCGCGCAGCAGGGGTGAAGTGGTTTCCACGTCGACGGCCACGGTGGTGGTGGCATAGTCGACAGTGCCCAGGGCCACCATGGTGGTGATGAGGTCGTGGATTTGGGCCTGGTAGCCCTCCCCCATGGCCTGGTGGAATTCGAAATAGAAGCGCAGCAGATCCGGCAGAATCTCAGCCAGTGGGTGGTGTGTGGCGGCAAGAATATCGCATGCGGCATCGAGCAGGGTGGGTGAGAGCAGCATGCTTTCCGTCACGGGCTGGGAGCACACCCCCAGGGGGCAGACGGTGATGGGAATGGTGGCGTGAAATACCTCGGCGGCGGCGTGAGGGTCGACCCACGTGTTCCATTCCGCGGTGGGGGTGGTGTTGCCGGGGTACAGGTAGGCGCCACCCATGAGGTAAATGCGCTGGTGAGCGGGGTGGTCGTGCAGATAGGTGGCCAGGTTCGTGGCCGGCCCGGTGATAATCAAGGTGGCGTCCCGGTTGGCGCGCCACAGGTCATCCCACCCGGTGTCGGCGGCGGACACACCCACGGGAACCGTGTCGGGCCGCTCCCCCGGGGTCACCACTATCGTGTCCGTGCTGGTCTCTGGGGGAATCACATAGCCCAGGCCGTGCGGCCCGTGGGTCTCCGGGGTGGTGACCAGCGGCACCACCAGGGGCGTCGGCACGCCCGCCACCACCGGCACATTTGGCAGGCCGCACAGTCGTAAAATATGGGCACTATTGAGGGCGGTTTGGGTGACGTCGACATTGCCGGCGGTGGTGGTGACCGCCCGAAGCTGCACCTCCCCCGCGGCCGCAAGGCCGGCCAGGTAGATGAGCGCTAGGGCATCATCAATGCCGGTGTCGCAGTCGATAAGGACTGGGTGGTTGCTATTCCTCCTCGTCTTCGTCATCATCGTCGTCGAAGAAGAATTCATCGTCATCGTCCTTGCCGAAAAGGTCATACACATCCGGCTCATCATCGTCATCGTCGTCGAGGGGCACTAATTGTTCCGCCCAAGATTCGGCCTGATCCGCCGCCAACGACAGGACGTCGAAAAGCTTATCAAAGTCGGTGAAGGAACCCAGATCCAGGGTTTCAGTGCAGGTTTCCAGGATACTGCTGGCGTATTCCTCAATCTTGGCATTGACCTCCCTCATGCTGAGCTTCCGCACCTCCCCCATGGCCGCAAAATGCCGTTCCGCCTCCATCATGTGAGCTTCAAACTCGGGGTCGACGGCATCAAACTGCACCTTTGCCGTGGGAATGCCCTCGACAATCTCAATCGTCACCGTCACACTGGTGTTATCACCCAGCGAAGCGGATACCCGATTTTCTTCCTCATGATCCTGCACAAACTCCAGGTCAGCTATGCGCTCATCGGTGCCATCCAATAAATCCCCCAACAGGGTCACCACCTGGTCGGTGGCAATGTGCGATGCCACAGCCTGCACCGCATCAGACACCGAGAACGCCACAGACACCAGCACCGCCTCAAAATCCGCATCCCAATCATCGTCCGCAGTGGCAATATACACGTTCGCCGCCGGCACGAGGGGGTCAATTTCCACAAACTGTATCTCCACCTCTGAGGTGATAGGCACAAAAAGCGTATCCCCTTGAACCCGGGATTCGATTCCGTCGGCATCCAACGCGGTGGCAATTTCCTCAAAGAAGGTCATGACGACACTCATCCTCAAAAAATCATGTGATTACTGTGGTTATGGTTACACAGCGTGGTAACCCCTAGTGCACACACTAACCTACTTCGCCACCCCTTGGGGCTAATACTGAGAAGCGGCCGCAATAATCCCAGCTATTCGCTTCTGTTTCGGCACATGCGGACAGGGGGCACAATATCCCGCATCATCCCCATGAAAAACCATGCAACAGCTGCTGCGATGCACCACCAAATAGTCAGGCTCCGCATCCCCCGGCTGTACCGGCACCACCTGGTTGTCGCAAACCTGTTCAAACCTCAATGGGGGGAGGCGAACATCCGCAACCTGCTGTAACCCCTGGTGTATCTCGGACGCCACCGTGATGGCCCGGTCCTGCTCAAAATGCTCATTACCGGCCCCCACCACCGGCTGCACCATCCCGTCCGCTACCACCGCCCACAACGGTGCCGGCCGCACCTTCGCCACCCGGCACAACGTTGCGATAATTGGCGCGAAACTTTCCCCCGCATGCCTGCCCGATGCCGCATAGCTTTCCGCCCGCCGGCCCGGCCGGAACCCAAACCAATATCCCTCCTCCGCATCCCGGTGAAACACCAACCCAGAGGACAAATCCAGGTCAGGAATCTCCTCGGTGAGCACCATTGC
>CAUVMZ010000175.1:0-6188 GCA_963552855.1 uncultured Corynebacterium sp.
GGTGGTAAAAATAAGGGCGTTTCGAACGGGGTATCGGTGAAAAAATCGGGGAATTATCAGGATTGCCAAGCCGTAACAGTAAAATGTTATTAAAGTTTTATTTAAATGATAAATGGGTAATTTCCTGCTTAAAGAGTGTCATATGCAACCCTTAGCATTTCCACTACCTACTAAAACTGAAGAGAAGCTGAGTGATTAATGTCACCTTTTGAGCATCTGATGGGGATTGAGCTGCGGCAATCTCATGTTGGCAAAATTTAAGGCTCCCGCCAGGTCGGTGTCGGGCCATGCGGCAACGTCAATATGTGGGGTGCGGGCCGGTGCCCAACTGGGGATATCATTCCGGTAACTACTATATATCGGGTTTCTTGCACTAAAGCACCACAACGTATAGTGTCTTTTGGTGTCGCCACATGACAGACAACACCACGATCGAATGTTGTTTTGAAAATCACATGGCGGACACTAGGTACTTATCTGTTCAACACTCGTTGAGCTTCCGATATTCGAACATTGCTGAAGGATTTTTAAAGCTATGTCTATTAAGCTATTCACTAAGCCAGCATGTATGCAATGCAACGCAACAAAGAAAGCACTCGACCGTGCCGGTTTGGATTACGAAGTAGTAGACATCAGCCTCGATCCAGCCGCCCGTGAATACGTGCTCTCCCTAGGCTATATGCAAGCTCCCGTTGTTGAGGTGGATGGTGACCACTGGTCCGGCTTCCGGCCAGAACGCATCTCCAGCCTGGCCAGCACGGTTGCGTAAGCCCACACACATCTTAAGGCCGCCCTCTAGCATAATGCGCATTCAGGGCGGTTTTTCGTTTGCCAGAAAGGTGACCAGCCCCCATGCTTGTCGTCTATTTTTCCTCAGCCACCCGTAACACCGAACGGTTCGTCGAAAAGCTTGACCTGCCCAGTAAGCGCATACCACTGCGTAAAACCGAACCACCCCTGGTGGTGGACGAACCCTACGTGCTCATTTGTCCCACCTATGGTGGTGGGGCGTCGATAAGCGGTGCGACGAACACCAGGCCCGTGCCGCCGCAGGTCATCCGGTTTCTCAATAACCCGCACAACCGAAACCTCATTCGTGCCGTCATAGCCAGCGGAAACTCCAATTTCGGTGTGGACTTCGGAAAAGCCGGGGACCTCATCGCTGCGAAATGTCACGTCCCTTACGTGTATCGTTTCGAACTCATGGGACTACCTGAAGATGCTCAAGCGGTTCGCGCTGGGCTCCTCGACAATGCGGAACAATTAGGACTTTTACCGCTCGGCTAAGCCTGTCGGTACCTAAGCGCGCCGCCGCACCCATTACGCTTAACCCAAACCAACTACGTCAGTGAAGGTGTATTTGTGACCACAACCTACGGTAAGTCCGTGGCTGAACCGGCCAGCGAAAAAGAACAGCTCGACTACCACGCGCTGAACGCCCTGCTCAATCTGTACGACTCCAATGGGCAAATCCAATTCGGCAAGGATCGGGAGGCCGCCAACCAGTTCTTCCTCCAACACGTCAACCGCAATACCGTGTTCTTCCACGACCTGGAAGAAAAAATGGAATACCTGGTCGAAAACAAGTACTACGACCCGGAGGTGCTCGCCCGCTACGACTTTGACTTCATTAAAGACCTCTTTAAGCAGGCCTACGCTCATAAATTCCGGTTCCGCACCTTCCTCGGCGCCTACAAGTACTACACCTCCTACACGCTGAAAACCTTCGATGGCACCCGCTACCTGGAGCGTTTCGAAGACCGGGTATGCATGGTCGCCCTCGGGTTGGCCGACGGCGACACCGAGCTCGCCCGCCACCTGGTTGATGAAATCATGACCGGCAGGTTCCAGCCCGCCACCCCCACCTTCCTTAACATGGGCAAGGCCCAGCGCGGCGAACCCGTGTCCTGTTTTCTGCTGCGCATCGAAGACAACATGGAGTCCATCGGGCGGTCCATCAACTCTGCCCTGCAACTCTCTAAACGCGGCGGGGGAGTGGCGCTGCTGCTCAGCAACCTGCGCGAGGCCGGCGCCCCCATTAAACACATCGAAAACCAGTCCTCCGGTGTCATCCCCGTGATGAAACTCCTCGAAGACTCCTTCTCCTACGCCAACCAGCTTGGGGCCCGCCAAGGCGCAGGTGCGGTGTATCTCAACGCCCACCACCCGGACATCCTGAGCTTTTTGGACACTAAGCGGGAAAACGCGGACGAAAAGGTCCGGATCAAGACCCTATCGCTCGGCGTAGTTATCCCCGATATTACGTTCGAATTGGCCCGCAATAATTCCGACATGTACCTGTTTAGTCCCTACGATGTGCAGCGGGTATATGGCAAGGCATTTGCTGACATTTCCATTACCGAGCACTACCAGGAAATGGTGGAAGACCCCCGAATCCGCAAGAAAAAGATCAATGCCCGGGTGTTCTTCCAAACCCTCGCCGAGATCCAATTTGAATCCGGCTACCCTTACATCATGTTCGAAGACGTGGTGAACCGCGCCAATCCCATCGCCGGTCGCGTCAACATGTCGAATCTGTGTTCGGAAATTTTGCAGGTGAATTCGCCCAGCACCTACCACGACGATCTCACCTACGATGAGGTAGGGGAGGATATCTCTTGCAACCTGGGCTCGCTCAATATCGCCATGGCCATGGATTCCCCCGACTTCGCCCAAACCGTGGAAACCGCCATTCGCGGGCTGACGGCCGTGTCCGAACAGACCAGCATCCATTCGGTGCCCTCCATCCGCAAAGGCAACGAGCATGCCCACGCCATTGGCCTGGGCCAGATGAATCTGCACGGCTACCTGGGGCGGGAACGAATCCACTACGGTTCCGAAGAGGCGCTGGACTTCACCAACGCCTACTTTGCGGCCGTGCTCTACCAATGCCTGCGTGCTTCGAACAAGCTTGCGCAAGAGCGAGGGCAGTCGTTTGGTGGCTTCGAGGATTCCGAATACGCCTCCGGGGCCTATTTTGACCGGTTCTCTCCCGCGGATTTTGCGCCGAAAACCGCCAAGGTGCAGGAGCTTTTCGACGCCTCCAGCATCACCGTCCCCACCGCCACGGAGTGGGAGGCACTCAAATCCGACGTCATGACCCACGGGCTATACAACCGTAATTTGCAGGCTGTTCCGCCCACCGGTTCGATCTCCTACATCAATAACTCCACCTCGTCGATCCACCCGATCGCCTCTCGGATTGAAATCCGCAAGGAGGGCAAGATCGGCCGGGTGTACTATCCGGCCCCGCACATGGACAACACCAACCTGGAATACTTCCAAGACGCCTACGAGATCGGCTACGAGAAAGTAATCGACACCTATGCCGCGGCCACGAAGTATGTGGATCAGGGACTATCCCTGACGCTGTTCTTCAAGGACAATGTGACCACCCGGGACATCAACCGGGCCCAGATCTATGCGTGGCGCAAGGGCATTAAAACCCTGTACTACATTCGGCTTCGGCAGGTTGCCCTGGAGGGTACCGAAGTTGAGGGGTGTGTGTCCTGCATGTTGTAGTCCGGCGGTAGGCTGAGACCTGTGAGTAGTAATAGTAAATGGTCTATTGGTTCGACGGATTCCTTCCTCAGCCTCTGGTCGGATAAGTCCATACTGTCGATCGGCTCCAAGGGGTCGGTGTTGTCTATCGGATCAGTGGGTTCGGCCTGCTCTGTGCTTTCGGTGGGGTCCTGCCTGTCCATAGGCGGGGTGTTGTCATGTGCCACGATCTTCGGGGTTTTGGCCTATGGGTGGCGTCGCTCATAGGCGACGCCGGTGCCGGTAGGTGGGCGTCGATAGGCAAATAGAAAACCCACACTGTTTCGCAGGGCTGGTGCAAAAACAGTGCGGGCTATTGGGCTGCACTAGGGTGAGTGCTGGAATTTTAGCGCTTGGCCAGTTCGTTGTCGATGAAGAGAACGCCCAGGCCCTCGCCGGCAAAGTTGAGGCGGTCGAGGATGTCGCTCACGCTGGACTCTTCCTCGATCTGCTCCTCCAGGAATTCGTCCAGCAGCGGACGGGATTCAAAATCCTTGAGGGAATCGGAAAGAACGGAGAGTTCGCGGATCAACCCGGTCACCTTCTGCTCGTGGGCCAATGCTGCCTCAAAAGCGTCCTTGGCGGAAGCAACGTCAACCTTAGGCGGAGCGATGTCACCGATCTGCGGGGTGTAATCGCGGTCCAAGAGGTGCTGGGCGAACTTCTGGGCGTGCTCCAGCTCCTCGGCGTGCTGCTTCTTCATCCACGAAGCCATGCCGTTGAGGGACAGATCCTCAAGGATGTAGGACATTTGCAGGTAAACCATTGCGGCTTCCAGTTCGGCGGTCACCTGATTATTCAATGCGGCTGCGAGTTTTTCATTGATGCTCATGGTGTGAGAGTGTAACGAGTATCTTTTCGGTTGTCAGGTAAAGTTAGCCCAGCTTAACCCGGGTTTTCAGGTATTGGATATCCTAAGTTAAGTACCTATTGGCGGAATAGTTTTTAAAAGTAGACTCCTATCTAAATGCTGTGGTAAATACCGGTTTTTTACCCAATTCTGGGGTTAAATACCGCAGTGAACAGGGACTAAAAGCGTACCGATTCTTAAGATAGGTAAACCTAAAAATGATCCAGTGATATGTGATGTAAATCATATATTTTTGGTGAGGTTGGCGGAAAATTGGCCGCGAGAATACGGTGAAAGACGCGGTTATAATCGAAGTCTCATTCAGCTACGAAGGAGTGCGTTTTGCTCAACAGTGACGAAGATCAATACCTAGCCACCCACAAGGAACCAGTGCACGCCATCAATTGGAACACCATCCCTGATGAAAAAGACCTGGAAGTGTGGGATCGGCTCACCGGTAACTTCTGGTTGCCGGAAAAGGTGCCGGTGTCCAACGACCTGAAAAGCTGGAGCACCCTTAACGACCTGGAAAAACAGACCACAATGCGGGTCTTTACCGGTTTGACGCTGCTGGATACCATCCAGGGGACCGTGGGCGCGGTATCCATGTTGCCGGATGCGGTGACGCTGCATGAGGAGGCCGTGCTGACCAATATCGCGTTTATGGAATCCGTACATGCGAAAAGCTACTCCAATATCTTTATGACGCTCGCATCGACAAAAGAAATCAATGAGGCGTTTCGATGGAGTGAAGAAAACGAGAACCTGCAAAAGAAGGCCAAAATCATTTTGACCTACTATGACGGTGCCGACCCGCTGAAGCGGAAAGTGGCCTCCACGCTGCTGGAATCGTTCCTGTTCTATTCGGGCTTCTACCTGCCCATGTATTGGTCCAGCCATGCCAAGCTGACCAATACCGCCGACATTATTCGCCTGATTATCCGCGACGAGGCGGTGCACGGCTACTACATTGGCTATAAATTCCAACAGGCCTTGGCAAAAGAGTCGCCGGCGCGGCAGGAAGAACTCAAGGAATACACCTTCGACGTGCTCTACGAGCTCTACGAGAATGAGATCGCCTACACCGAGGATCTCTATGACCCCCTGGGCTGGACCGAGGATGTGAAACGGTTCCTGCGCTATAACGCCAATAAGGCGCTAAATAACCTAGGCTATGAGGCGCTCTTCCCTGCCGATGAATGCCAGGTGTCGCCCGCGATTTTGTCGGCGCTTAGCCCTAACGCGGACGAAAACCATGACTTCTTCTCTGGGTCCGGCTCCTCCTATGTGATCGGCAAGGCCGAGAACACGACTGATGAAGACTGGGACTTTTAGCCCGTTACGTGGCGGCGGTGTGCTTGCCGACGCCTGGTGGTTGGCCGTTGATGGCCGGCCGATGGGCTCTATGTACTCCACATTCGTTACTTGTCCTTATCGGGGGTAATTACCGGTGGCGTATGGGGGTAGGGGGGTAGGTGGGGGCTCCCGGATAGGTGCACCCTTACGTGTCTAACCTTCCGGGGGTTCCCCAAAAAGGTGTAATCTTATAGGTGCACCTATACAGTGTTAATCGAATAAGGTTAACCAAGTGAGGGTAACCGACAGGGTTTCCCTAAAAGGGGGCGAAAAAGGACAAATGGTCAAACTTCAATCTTTGGGTTGATCCATACCGGGGGTAATAAAACGGACATCATATGGCAAAAATCGGAAAAACCCGCGAAAAATAACGTGTTAAAAGTCACATTCAAAATGGGAGACGAGCGGGCCGTTATCGAGTTTTAGCCTATTGCCAATGAAA
>CAUVMZ010000176.1:0-6142 GCA_963552855.1 uncultured Corynebacterium sp.
CACGATATCGCTGAGCAGGTTAATAAGGTGGTGCACGATCAGGAGCTGGCGAAGAAGTTCGGCGTGGCCGGCCGGGAACGTGCCGTGACTGAATTCTCGTGGGCAAATATTGCGCAGCAAACCGTGGACATCTACAAATCGCTGATGTAGTTTCCCCACTTTAAATCGTTCAAGCGCCGACCGGATGCCGTGCTGGTTGGCGTTTTTGCGGTGCACGATTTTGGTTTTCCCACTACTCTCGGGATTAACCGTGATCTACATCATTTCAGCAATTTCCGTATGAGGAGACTTCATTCCCCATGACGCATCGCCCTGAACTTCATGTCACCCCCGGAACCGGGGTTCTTCGCGCCCCCGCTGCTGCGCTTTTTGACGGCACCATCTGGCACGTATTCCACCAGTTCCAACCCCGCATCACCGAGGGCTCCCGGTGGGCACACCAGTATTCCGATGGTTCCCCATTCTCCTTCGAAGAGTGCGATGATGTGTTGGCCCCCGAAGGGGATGAACTTGAAATCCGGGCCGGTTCGGTCACTGCCACCGATAATGAAGTCAACCTGTATTTCACCTCGGTGACGGAAACTGGGCGCAGTATTCATTTAGCCGAGGTGCCGGATATTGCCGCCACCGTTGAAGACGTGAACGATGACCCCACCGCCTTGGACCCGCATGTGCGGCGGGTGGGAGAAATCCTGGGCGATATCAATGGTGGGCGCTGGTTCCGCTCCCCCTGTGTGGTCCCGGATTGGCGGGACCACACGGATCGTGACTGTGGGCATTCGGGGTGGATCATGTTGGCGGTTCGGGGCCACCGGGATGCCCCCGAGGTGGTGGTATGCACGTCACCGGATGGGGTGCACTGGTCCCTACTCGGGCCACTCGAACTGGTGGGCGATACCGGATTGCAAGGGGAGCACATGGTCGCACCTCGTATTATTCGACTGCACGACGAGGTCAAAGACAAAGTATGTGATGTGCTACTTATCACTTTAGAGCGGGATGGCATTGATGCCTCGGGGTATCTGATTGGCTCCCTGGTGGGGACCCGGTTTCACGTCGATAAGCCATTCCGCCGCATTGACCACGGCCACGATTTCACCCGTCCCCGCAACACCAACTTCGTCTCCCGTTCGAACAATATTGCGACTCATTACCGGGATGCTTATCTGTTTGGGCTCATGAATGGTGTGGGTCGCCTTGACGACGCCTACCAGCACGAAAGCTATCTAGCGGAGGGATGGGCGAATTGTTTAAGTCTCCCCCGCCGTGTCACATTGCAGGATGGGATTTTGTATCAAACCCCGGCGCGGGGCTTGATTTCCGCCATTGAGGAGTCCGATCATGCGCTCATGCTCACGAGTATTTTTGAGGTGCCGCCGGGGGATGCCATCACGGTGGAGTTGACCGATTCGTGTGGTCAGGTGGCTGCCACGATTACGCATTATGGGGACCGGTTGGAGTTGGATCGGTCGATGAATACGTATCATCAGGGTGATGAGGTGGCGGTGGCGCCGCTGGGTGAGGGGGACACGGACACGATCACGGTTATTGCTGACGGTTCCACGGTAGAGGTGTTTGCCGATGGTGGGCAGGTGGCTATGGCCAGCCGGGTGTATTTCAACGGCCAGTGCGAGGAGTTTCATTTGCGTTACACGCCTGGGGTGACGGTGTTGCACACGAATGTGATTGCCCCTACCATGTCCGGGTTTTATCATCTCGACGATGTGGATGAGGGCATTATCCGCTAGGGTCCGTTAGGCCGCGGGGTCGCTGATGCGGCTGAGGAATAGGGGCGTGCCGGTCGCTACGTCACCGATGACCAGGTAGAATGGCCGGTCGGCGATGATGTCGATGGGTTGTACTGGGATCGTGCCGGGGGCGGCGCCGGCCCGGCCGCCGATTTCGGTAACCGCGCTGGCCACGGTTCCTTCTTCGTCCACCAGCATGATGGCTTGCTGTACTGCTTGTGTGATGTTGATGGGGTTCGCGTTGGTCATGGTTGGCAGGTCGATGTTCCCGGCAAGGCCTAGGTATTGGAGGAAGGGAATGAGGTCTTTTTTAGTGGTGAGCCGGAGTTTGGGCAGCCCCACCCGCACGAGTCCGGTGGTTTCGTTTGGCCGGCAGAGTTGGGATACAGCTTGTTTGAGCATCGTGGGAGTTACCTGGCCCGGGTCGTCATCGGGGATGAGGACGAAGGCGGCAAGTTCCCCGTCGGTGTAGTCCAGGCGCACTCCCCGCCACCCGTCGGACACCGTGTAGGGGGCGGTGGTGCGGGAGAGCCACATCATGTCAACCATGATGGTTTCCCCGGTGGTTTTCGTGAATTGGCTTTGGCGCGTGCTGTTGGCGCTGAAGCGTTCTCGCCACCTGGCGGCGAAGGTGATGGCGTTTTGCAGCACAAAGTTGATATCGCCCCTGGTGGCGTCGATGCCGGATTTGTTTACCAGGCCGGCGGTGCTTTTGTTTACCCAGTCGTCGAGGTTCTCCTGGGTGATTGCGCCGGTTTCGATTGGCACGTCCCACCCGGCGATTGTGTCGCGGTATGCCGGTTTGATGGGGACTTCCGGTGTGACGAGGAGCCTGGCTACCGCGGCGATCACGGGAATGTCTTGGGGCGTGGCGGCGGGTGGCCCGGCCCATGGATGCCACATCGTCCATGCTGGCTGGAGTTGTTTCGGGTCGATTTTGGTGGTGCCGTTGGCTGCGCCTTCAGTGATGACGCCAGCAGCGGCGGCCGCCCCAACTGGGCTGACTACTGTGTTGGGTTTTACGGGGAGATCATCGGATCCCGCTGTGGTGTTGGGGCTGCCGAGCAGGGAAAATCCGATGGTCATGAGGTCGGATTGGTCGCCGTCGATGGGGGTGAAGTCCCCGTTGAGGGCATCGTCGGCAAGCGCTATGGGTGGCTCGGGTGGTTCGGGCGTGTTGGTTGGGGCGGGGAAGCTGGAGGTTGGGGTCATGGTGGTGGTTGTGGTTGTTGGGGTTTTGGAGGTGGTGCAGGCGGCCAGGCCGGGGGCAAGCGCGAATAGGGCTAGGAATCGGCGGCGGTTCATGATTTCAGCTTAACGACGATGGGCGGCGTGCCTCCTCTGATGTTTTCTTGCCGCTACCCCGTCTGACCTCGGATTACTGTGGATCACATTGGGTTATGCCATCTTTGGGTCACCGATGTAGCTGAGGAATAGGGGTGTGCCGGTTACCACGTCACCGACGATGAAGTAGAAGGGTCGGTTGGCCATGATGTCGATGGGTTCCTCTGCCCAGTGGGGGATGCCCATTTCCATACCCATACTGGTCACCGCGCTCACCACGGTTCCTTGCTCATCCACCACGATGATGGCTTGTTGCATGGCCTGGGTGAGCATGACGGGCGGATCTGTCATTGCTTTTAGCTGCGTATTCGTTTCCAGGCCGATACAGTCGAACAGTTCGAAGAGTTTTTTCTCCGAGGTCACCGTGAACTTGGGGAGTTCCACAGCGACGCGACCCATGGTTTCGTTCGGCCGGCAGAGTTGCGTTACTGCCTGCCGCAGCGTTGTGAGCGGCGCCTGTTCCGTATCGTCATCGGGGATGAGGACGAAGGCGGCGAGTTCCCCGTCGGCGTAGTCCAGGCGTACTCCACGCCACCCGTCGGACACCGTGTAGGGGGCGTGACGGACAGAGCACATCATTTTGACCCGGGTTATGGTGCCATCGGCCCGGTTGAAGTCGTAGTCAATGACATCCCATTGTCGAAAGTCTTCCTGCCATTTGGCGGCAAAGGTGATGGCGTTTTGCAACACGAGTTTCGTTTCCGGTGTGACCTTGATTCCGGATTGTTGAATCAGGTTGGCGGTGTTGATTTGCGCCCATTCGTCAAGGTTCTCCTGGGTGATTGCCCCGGTTTCGATCGATACGTCCCACCCGGCGATTGCCTTATGGTATGCCGGTTTGATGGAGAATTCCGGGTCGGCAAAGAGTTGGGCTGCCGTCGCAATCACCGGGTTTTTCTTCGGATGTCTGGTGGGTGGCCCCGCCCACCGCCGCCACATTGTCCACGCCGGTTGCAGCGATTTCAGGTCGATGATTGGTTCGTCGCCGTTGCCTTCGGCAATGATGCCGGCGGCGGCAACTACCCCGGCAGGGCTCACCACCATATTGGCAGCATCGTGGTCATCGAACAGAAACAGCCCAATGTCCAACAGATCAGCCTGATTCTCTTCAGTGAGGGCAGCACTGTGAACTGAAGAATCATCGGAAGAAGTCATAATTACCCCTTGGTTGGGTCGCCAACATAGCTAAAAAACAGGGGCGTGGCAGTTTTTGCGTCACCAACAATGAAGTAGAACGGCCGGTCGGCGATAATGGTGACGTCTCCAGTCATTGGTGTCGCCATCGATTCCATGCCGACCTCGGTGACAGCACCGGCCACTGTGCCTTCTTCATCCACAATGATGAAGGCCTGCTGCACCGCCTGGACGATGTTGGTGGGCAGGTCGGTCATTTTTGTCAGTTTTACCTTCTCCCCCAAGCCAACATGGTTGAAAAACCCCTTAAAGTCCTTGCTGGTTGTGAGCTTGAATTTGGGGAGGCCAACTTTTAACATGGCGGTCTGTTCCTGCGCGGTCACCAGGCGGGATAATGCCTGCCGCAGCTTTGTTGGGGTCACCTCCCCCAGGTCATCATCGGGGATGAGGACGAAGGCGGAAAGTTCTTCGTCGGTGTAGTCCAGGCGCACTCCCTGCCACCCATCGGACGCAATATAAGGGCCATGATGCTGAAAGAGCCACATCATGTCAACCCGAGTAATTGTGCCGTCAGCTTTGGTGAAGTCGTATTTAATCGTGTCGTCTGCCTTGAAGGGGACCAGCCACTTGGCAGCGAAGATGATAGCGTTTTGGAGCACCAGCTTCATGTCCGGGGTGACGGTGAGCCCGGATCCTTTCACCAATCCGCCGGTATTGGTTCGCACCCAGCTATCAAGATTGCCTTTTGTCACCTTGCCGGTTTTTACCGACACATCCCACTCGGCAATCGTGTCACTGTATTCCGATTTGATGGGGATTTTCGGGTCAGCAAGCAGTCTGGCTGCTGCGGAAATCACTGGCACATTCCCCGGCTTATTGGTGGGTGGCCCGGCCCACTTACGCCACATTGTCCATGCCGGCCGTAGTCGTTTCGGGTCGATTGCTATTTTGCTGGTGGCGCCTTCGGCGATGACGCCGGCGGCAGCGGCTGCCCCTACTGGACTCACTACCCTATTGGGGGAACTCTGCTGGTCGCTACCTTGACTCTGGCCCTTGGCCGGTTCGGGGCTGCCCAGCAGGGAAAGCCCGATGGTCAGAAGATCGGACTGGTCTTCTCCCTCGACGGGAGTGAAGGAATCGTCCAATTGCGCCTCCGCCCGAGCGCAGGACGTCACCAATAGCGGCGCCGCGATGGCGGAAAGGCCAAGCAGGCAGAGGAAGCGTCGACGGTTCAGGGGGTTTCGGCTCAGACTCATACCCCAAGCTTAGTGATTCTGGTGAGCCCTCCGCAGTCGAGTGATCGAGGCTCGGGCGGTCACCTGCATGGTGTCTGGCAAGGTGGCGATGCGTTCCGCCAGAATGTCGGGGTGAATGTGCCTGGCGGATGGGCTCATGCCGATCTGGGTGGCAATGGATTGTTGGTCTAGATTCATGACGAATTCGATGGTGGTGGAGTCGGCCACAGGTACCAAATGTTCGGCAGCCTGGGCGATCATCCGGTCGAGTTTGCCTTCCTCAATGTCGGCAATGCCGAGGGGTCGTCGCAGCTCCGCAAGGTGCCCGTGGTTGGGGGTGACCACAATGACCTCGCCCTGGGGTTTGAGGATGCGGGCGAATTCGGCGGCGTTGCGGGGAGCAAACACCACGGTGATGGCATCCACGCTGGCGTCCCGTATAGGCAGACGAGACCATACGTCGGCCACCACGGCACCGACCCTGGGATGGCAGACGGCCAAGAGCTCCGCGGCGTGGGTGGATACGTCGATGCCGATACCGCGGGCGCCAGCCACGGAATCGAGCACGTGGGACAGGTAATAGCCGGTGCCGGCACCCACCTCGGTAATTACGGGTTGGGCATCATCCGGCAACCCAATATCATCGAACAGGTCTTCTATGGTGGTGGAGACAGCTTCGAC
>CAUVMZ010000177.1:0-6137 GCA_963552855.1 uncultured Corynebacterium sp.
CAGCCCCTAGGCAACTGGTACAGTAAAATACCGTGAGTTTGACTACTAAACCGATTAAAATTGCAATCATCTACGGCGGCCGGAGCTCAGAACACTCCGTCTCCTGCATCTCAGCCGGCGCCATCATGAGCCACCTCGACCCGGAAAAATACGAGCTGTACCCCATCGGCATCACCCAACAAGGCACCTGGACAGTAGGGGAGTCCGACCCGGAGAAACTCCGCAGCACAAACGGGGTCATGCCAACCGTCACCCTCACCAAAGAAGTATCCCTCGCTGCCGACCCGGCGCGCCGGGGGCAGTTCCGGTTTGCGGACGGTTCGGAACATGTGACGGTGGATGTGATTTTCCCCGTGTTGCATGGGTTGTATGGGGAAGATGGGACGATTCAGGGGTTGTTTGAATTGTCGGGGGTTCCGTATGTGGGCACGGGAGTGTTGTCGTCGGCGTGCGGCATGGATAAGGAGTACACGAAGAAGCTATTGGCGGCGGAGGGCCTGCCGGTGGGGAAGGAAGTCATTTTGCGGGGGGAGGAGACGCTCACCCAGGCTGATTGTCAGTTGTTGGGGTTGCCGGTGTATGTGAAGCCGGCTAGGGGGGGATCGTCGATTGGGATTAGCCGGGTGACTCGGTGGGAGGATATGGATGCGGCGTTGCGTGAGGCTCGTCAGTATGACACGAAGGTGATTGTGGAGTCGGAGATTATCGGTGACGAGGTGGAGTGTGGGGTGTTGGAATACCCGGATGGCACGGTGATAGCGTCGGTGCCGGCGCAATTGGTGAATACGTCAGTGGGCCATGAGGGGTTTTATGGGTTTGATGCGAAATATGTTGATGGTGATGTGTCGGCGATGATTCCGGCCCCGCTTGACGACGCGGCGACGCGGCTGATTCAGTCGCTTGCCCGGGAGGCGTTTCAGGCGTTGCAGTGTTCCGGGCTGGCCCGGGTGGATTTCTTTGTGACCCCGGCCGGGCCGGTGCTCAATGAGGTGAACACCATGCCCGGGTTCACGCCGATTTCGATGTATCCGCAGGTGTTTGCGGCATCGGGGGTGCCGTATGCCGAGTTGTTGGATACGCTGATTGCTCAGGCGTTGGCGTAGGGGAGTGTCTGGCTAGGTTTGTGATTTGGGGTTTTTAGGTCGGCCGCGTTTGGGGATTTCCCCGGTGTCTTTGGGGAGGCGGCCGGCTTTGCGGAGGTTTTCGCGCAACATCACCTCTATTTGGGCATTGACGCTGCGCATTTCCTGGTTGGCCCAGGCGGCTATGGCGTTGTAGACGGCTGGGTCGATGCGAAGCGGCACGCTTTTTCGGGGCATAGTTTAGGTATAGAGTGATCCGGTGTTGATGACGGGCTGAGCATTGTTGTCCGAACACAATACCACGAGCAGGTTAGAGACCATGGTGGCGCGGCGTTCCGGGTCGAGGTCGACGATGTCTCGTTCGTCGAGTTGGCCGAGGGCGGTTTCTACCATGGATACGGCGCCGTCAACAATGGTTTCGCGGGCGTCGACGATGGCGGCTGCTTGTTGGCGTTGCAGCATGGATTGGGCGATTTCGGGGGCGTAGGCCAGGCTGGAGATGCGGGTTTCGATGATTTCCAGGCCGGCTATGGTGGCGCGGGCTGCGACTTCTTCGGCGAGTTCGGCAGAAACAATGTCGGTGGACCCGGAGAGTGAGGGGATGGTGGTGGTGTCGGTGGAGTCGTAGGGGTGGGTGGTGGCGACGTGCCGGAGGGCGGATTCGGCTTGGGAGTGGATGAAGTCGTCGACGTTTTCTACGGCGAAGGTGGCTTTGGCGGTGTCGGCGACCTGCCAGACGACGATGGCGCCGATGTTGATGGGGTTGCCGTTGAGATCGTTAACTTTGATGGTGTTGGTTTCAAAGTTGCGGACTTTGATGCTGACTTTGGTGGGGTTGCTGAGTGGGGGGATGGCTCGGAGTCCGGTGTGGCGGATGGTGCCGATGTAGCGTCCGAAGAATTGGATGACTCGGGTTTCACCGGGGCTGATGATGCGTACGCTGGTGAGCCCGAGAAGGCTGAGGACGAAGCAGCAGGCGCCGGCCAGTATGAGGGCAATGCCCATGGGGACGCTGATGGTGCCGGCGTCGAGTTTGGGGGCGGTGGCGCCGATGAGGAAAATTGCGGGGGCGATGAGGATGATGCTGATGAGGATGATGATGGTGGCGAGTCCACCTCCTCCGGACCAGGATTCGCGTTCGGTGATGTCGACAGCGGTGCCGCTGTGACCAACCGGGGTGGCGGTGATGTCTGGGGTGGACATTGGAGGCTCCTAACAAGCGAAGAATTAATCTGATATCACATTATATTAATGTGATATCACTTTTTCAAGACCTTGCTCGTTTCGGCGTCGTAAAGTGTGCTTGGGTCGTGCCTAGAGTTTCGACCGGATTGCCTCGCTCACCTGCACCAATGTTGACTGTGTGGCCGCCTGTGGGGCAGAGAGCGCCACCACCGGGTGGGCAGCCACCGCGTACCACACGGATGCCGTGGTCCCATTGCCTAATGTGGTGTCCTCAAACCAGGGCGTGTCATTGACCTGTGATAATCGGGCCCCCGCCTCATAGGTTGTCGGGAACTCTACCCCGCACCGCACCACGATGGGTTCCGCCCCCGGCGCGGTCCACGCCATTAACTTCGGTGCCTCTGATGGTTGTTTCGCCCGTGAATACTGGGTTCCACCAGCATTAATCGTGGCCGGCAAGGTGGAGAGCAGTCCGTCACATTTCGACGTATCTTCCTCCTCGGCTGCGGGTAGTTCCGACAGGGGGACCGGTGACCGGTTCGCCGAGCCTGCCGGGAGTGCTGCTAGCGCATCGGAGAATGTGGTGATTACTTCCGGCATGGAATGTGACTGCAACGCCTCACCGTCGGCCGTGATCGCCACCACCTTATCCCGATCTGTTGTGTACCATGTTTGCAGCGTTGAGCCGGGAGTGGTGTCTACCACCGGTAACCATTTTACTCCCGCAACCTCCTCAAGCTGCGACAGGTCCGTGAGTTGTGTGGGGGCAACCACCCCGCACCGTACGGTGATTTGCCGGCTTGCGGTTTTCCGCCACACCGCCACCCCGGCCGGGGCAGGGTCGGCAATCACCGCTCGCCGCAGTCCGATCACCGTTGTGGGCATGGCTGCGATGAAATCCCCGCATTCCGACGAATCTGCCGCGGGAGAATCCACCTCGGCGACTGCTACTGGTGTTTGATGCGCCCGATCCGCCACCACCCGTGCCCCCACGATTACCCCCGCAACCAAAAGTATTGCCAACACCAGGGCGATAATAATGGGAACCTTATTGATACCCTCATTCGCATCATGCATGGAAATCAGTGTAATCTGCGGAAAAACTGGGCCCAAGGTACCCCAATAATATGTGATATTGAAGACTGCAAGGATGATGTTTGTGACTCGCATCGTGAAAAACCCCAATCCCACTCTTGCCGACGTCGGTGAACAGGCAGTCATTACCGCTATTGTCGCCCACGCACCCAGCACCCGGAACGGTGACGATGCGGCGGTCCTCGACCATGCCGCCCCGAATTCCCGTACCGTGATTACCACCGATACCCTGGTCGAGGGCCGCCATTTTCGCCGCGACTGGTCCCATCCTGCTGAGATTGGGCGGAAAGCCATCACCCAGAATTTCGCCGATGTTGAAGCCATGGGGGCTAGGCCCATCGCGGCCCTGCTTGCTCTCAGTGCTCCGGGAGACACCCCACTGGAATTCGTCGCTGACCTGGCCCGCGGCATCAACGAACGGGTCACCGACTACGATGCGGAACTCGTGGGCGGTGACGTCACCGACAATGATCGGATCACCATTGCGGTCACCGGCATCGGCCAACTTGGTGGTTCCCTCCCGCCACTCCGACTCGACCAGGCCCGGCCCGGCCAAACCCTCGTCGCCTCCGGGCACATTGGGTATTCCGCCGCCGGCTGTGCGCTGCTGAAAAAATTCGGCCGCACCAGCGTTCCAGCCGAATTCGACCCGATGCTTCGCGCCCACTGCTCCACCATTTTGACCCCCGGCCGCGGGTTTGTGGCCCGTTCCGCCGGTGTGACAGCCATGACCGACAACTCCGACGGACTCGTCCACGACCTGTATGTTATGGCGAAAAAATCCGCCGTCACCATCAACCTGGATTCCGCAGCCCTGCAGCCCGACGATCTGCTTGTTCGGGCCGCTGAGCTGGTAGGTGCCGACCCGTGGGAGTTTATTCTTTCCGGTGGGGAAGATCACACGCTTGTTGGCACAACGTTCGGCCCACCACCCACCGGGTTCGTAGAAATTGGTACAGTGGTTCGACATAACTCCATGGGTGCCGTCACTCTCGATAGGGCAGCACCCCCCTACACCTACGGATGGGAAAGCTACTGACCGATGACTAACCAGTTTAACCAGCAAGAAGACTTGTTTTCCAGTGCGCACCAACCACTGACCACCAGCGGGGACTATTTCTCCACCCTCAACATTGACGACTCTTGGCGGCAAGTTCTCGCCCCCATCGCCCCCGACATTAATGCCATGGGGGACTTCCTCGCCGCCGAACAGGCCGCCGGCTACACCATTGCGCCCCCGGAGGAAGACCGGTGGCGGGCCTTCCGCTACCCCTTCGATAAAGTCACCGTCCTCATCGTCGGCCAAGACCCATACCCCACCCCGGGCCACGCCATGGGCCTATCGTTCTCCCTCCGCCCCGAAGTGAAACCCCTGGCCAAAAGCCTGGTGAACATTTTCGCCGAACTCCAATCCGACCTTGGCGTCGATCGGCCCAGAAACGGTGATCTCAGCGCCTGGAGCGACCAGGGCGTCATGCTGCTCAACCGAGTCCTCTCCGTCCGCGCCCAAACCGGCGGGGCTGGCTCCCACCGGAAAAAAGGGTGGGAAAAAATCACCGACCATGTCATCACCTCCCTCGTGAACCGGGGCACCCCACTCGTCGCTATCCTCTGGGGTAAAGACGCCCAATCCCTCAGCCCCCTCCTCTCCGGGCACCCCAATGTGAAACAGATAAAGTCCGTGCACCCGTCCCCATTGTCCGCCAGCCGGGGCTTTTTCGGCTCCCGCCCATTTACCACCGCAAACTATTACCTCGGAAAGCTGGGTGCTCCGCAAGTCAACTGGGCGTTGTAGACTACTTTTCTATGGTAAACGTTGAGTATTTGGACGGGCCCGCGTTGCATAGGTGGCTCACCCGGGCCGTCGCTGAACTGGTCGCCCGCCGCGCCGAAATCAACAAACTCAACGTTTTCCCCGTCCCCGACGCCGACACCGGCTCAAACATGGCCCACACCATGGAAGCCGCCCTCGCCGAGGTGAATAACCTCCCGGCAACCCACCAATGCGATATCACCAAACTCACGGCGGCCATTGCCGTCGGTGCGGTGAAAGGCGCCCGCGGCAACTCCGGCATGGTGCTGAGCCAAGTCCTCCGCGGGCTCGCCCAATCCGCAGTCTCCGACCGCATCACCGGACGTACCGTGCAACAAGCACTCACCACGGCCAATAAATTCGTCCACCACGCCATTATCGAACCAGTCGAAGGCACCGTCGTCACCGTCCTGCGGGCCGCCGCCATCGCCGCGAACCAAGCCCCCACCGACTCGCTTATCGACGTGCTCACCGCCGCCACCACCGCCGCCGCCATTGCCCTGGCCAACACCCCCTCACAACTTGCCGTTCTCCGCGACGCTGGAGTGGTCGACGCCGGTGCCCAAGGCCTCGTCCTGCTCCTCGAAACCATGCTCGACGAAGTAAGCGGCGGCACCATAGAAACCAGCACCAACCCCAGCTTCCAACCACCAAAACCGAAAGCATTTTCGATTAAAGTGGTGGGGACGGCGGCCCCCGGAAGCGTCGATATGTTCACCCAACTCCTTGGCGCCACCCGCATCACCGCCCCCACCAACACCAAATCCAACCCCACTGGACAGCTGCAACCAGCAAAAACCCCACCCAAACCCCGCAGCCCCTTCGGCCAACCCACCCAACTCGCCCGCCTCTGGAACCACCAACCACCCACCATCGACACCCCACCCACAACCACCACCCACAACCAGCAAAAACCCCACACCACCCAAAAAAACCCCCCCCGCCCCACCCTAACCAACCCC
>CAUVMZ010000178.1:0-6115 GCA_963552855.1 uncultured Corynebacterium sp.
TTACTATGACACATACAGAAATCCCCAATACTGCGGCTGACTTGCTGGAACTACTGCATAACATGGGGGAAAATGGGCTGCATATTCGAGAACTGGCCCGTCTCAATGATCTTTCCGGCGGATTCTGCAATCAGCTCGGGTTGCGGTTCACCGAGGCGGATCGAGAACACATTGTGGCCGAATTGCATGTGACCCAGGAGCATTTGCAAATCACTGGCATAGTCAACGGCGGGGTGTGCTGCGCGATCGCGGAAACCGTGGGGTCGATCATGGGGATCACCGCCAGCAATGGGAAAGTGGTTGTGGGCATTAATAACAATACGAACTTCATTGCCCCGGTATCCGCCGGGGTCATTACCGCCGAGGCGAAAGTCATTCAGCCGGGGCGGCGCACCCAACTCATTTCCGTGGACATGTTCCACCGGGGCCATTTGGTGGCCACCTCGATAGTGCGGACCATGGTGATTGATGAAAAGAATTAAAGCCAATTGCGGCGTTTAAACGCCCACCATAACACAATGACAATGACGACCATGAGGCCAAGGGCGCCGAAATAACCGTATTTCCATGCCAGTTCCGGCATGTTTTGGAAGTTCATGCCGTAAATGCCGGCTACCAGTGTGGGGACGGCCGCCATGCCCACATAGGCGGAGATGGCACGCATGTCGGCGTTTTGTTGCAAGGAAATCTTCGCCACGGCGGCATCAATGAGGGCGGTGAGCCGCTCATTGGAACTATTGACCGAGTCTTTGGCCACGATCTCGTGGTCTAGCACGTCCCGGAAATAGCTGCGTAGTTCCTCACCCTCCTTACGGGTTTTCAACAACTGGTTGAAGGTGCTCAGCGCGGGTTCGAGGGGGTTAATGGCATGCCGCATCTCTAGGACCTCGCGCTTGAGCAGGTAGATTTGGTCAACGTTGAGTTCTGATTGGGGGGTGAAGACTTCTTCTTCCAACACATCGACGTCTTCGGAGAGCTCGTTGGCGGCCCGGCGGTAGTCGTCGACAAGCGCGTCGGCAATAGCCCACGCCAACCCCAATGGTCCTTGCTTGGTGGCGGGCTCGTTGTCAGTAATGGTGATGCGGGATTTCAGATCCGGCAGGGGAGTGTTGTGACGGATAGTGATAATGAAATGCTCACCCAACACCATCTGTACCTCACCAACCTCAATAACCTGGCGGGATTGCTGCACCGAATCCTGGCGGTTATCAAAATCGGAGTATTTCACGGATTTCAGCACCATGAATATTTGGTCATCGTAGGTTTCCACCTTGGGGCGTTGGTGGGCGGCAACAATGTCGTCAATGATGAGATCATGGACATTGAACGAGTCCGCAACCGCGTGCATGTGGTTGGCATTGGGTGCGTTGAGGCTCAGCCACACAAACCCGTGCGGGTGCCCGCCGTCCCGTTTTGCCTCAGCCAAATGATGATGCAGGGTTTCCAGGGCGCCGGCGTGTTGCTTGAGCTCCCCGGGCATGCGGATGCCATCGATAAAAATGCAACAGTGGTCGACTACATCAGCGAATGAACGATGCGGGGCGGGAGGTTTCTGCGCCGCAGCGGTGGCTGAGGGGATGAGATTTTTAGGAGTAAGGGGAAACCTGCGGCGAGACATATCACTCTCCTTAAATATTTTTAGTGTGGGGTTACTAGCAGCTAAACTGTAGCGCATGCCAACCTGGAATGAAATTGTAAAAAACAACCCTGCTCACTCTATCAACTATGCCAACCGGTGGCAGATGTTGGCGGAGCAGGGCCACGATATTGTTGGTGAGGCGCGGCTTATCGACGCCATGGCGCAGCGGGAATCCCGCATTCTAGACGCCGGCTGTGGTCAGGGTCGACTCACAGGGTTCCTCACTGAGCGGGGACACACCGTGGTGGGGTTTGACGTTGACCCGGTGCTGATCGACATCGCTAAGGAGGCAAACCCCGATGCCACCTTCTATGTGGGGGATTTAAGCACGGATGAAATCCCCGAATCCGACTTTGATCTCATCGTGTCCGCCGGCAACGTCATGGGGTTCCTCGCGCCGGAGGGCCGCCAACCAGCTCTTGACCACCTATACCGGGCATTGAAAAACGGTGGGCGGGCAGTGATTGCCTACGGTAGCGGTCCCGGTCGGGCCTGGAGCTTCCCAGAGTTCTTTGCTAATGCGGAAACCGCCGGCTTCGTGGTGGAGCATAAATTCTCCTCCTGGGAGCTGGACCCCTACACGGACCGGTCGGAATTCTTGGTGGCGGTGCTACGCCGCCCCAAGCCTTACGGCCTGGGGCAGTAGGGGATTAGCGTTCGGGTTTCTTCTCTACCTCACGCATAGCGGCGCGGGCGTACAACTGTTGGCGGGTGGCTGCCAGGTTCCACCGGTTCCGAGACAGGGCATTAATACCCCAAGAAACAATAGAGGTGATCCGGTTACGGAATCCCACCAGGAACATGACGTGGACCACCAGCCACAATACCCAGCCGAAGAAACCGGTGATTTCCACATTGCCCATTTTCACCACGGCATTAAACCGGGAAATGGTGGCCATGGACCCCTTGTCGAAGTATTCGAAGGTGGGGCGTTCCATATCAGAGCGTCCCTGGGCCTCGGCGGTGATTTGCTCCGCCACGTATTCGCCGGCCTGGATGGCTACCTGGGCCACGCCGGGCAGATTTTGGTAGTTCATCATGTCCCCAATGATGAACACGTTTTTGTCACTGCCGACGCTTAAATCGTGGTTCACCAGCACCCGGCCGGAACGATCCACCTCGGCACCCAATTGGTCGGCAACCATCTTTCCCAGCGGGGAGGCGGCCACACCGGCGGACCAGATCTTACAGAACGATTCAATGGTGTAGACCGTATCGTCGCCCTTCACCTGGTATTTCACCGTGCTGTCGGTGATGTCGGTGACCATGGCGTTTAATTTGACGGTCACCCCGATTTTCTCTAATTGGCGTTGGGCGTTACGGCCGAGCCGCTTCCCGAACGGTGGCAGCACCTGGGGTGCTGCGTCAAGTAGAATAATCTTCGCATTGGCGGGATTCGAACGCCGGAACGAACCCGCCAGGGTGCGGTGCGCCATTTCGGCAACCTGCCCGGCTAATTCCACACCGGTGGGGCCGGCACCCACAATCACAAAGGTGAGCAGACGTTCCCGCTCTAGGGGGTCCTCGGTGACTTCGGCGCGTTCAAACCCACCCAGAATCCGGGCGCGGAGTTCTAGGGCGTCGTCGATAGTTTTCATGCCGGGGGCAAATTCAGCAAAATGGTCGTTACCGAAATAGGATTGGCCGGCGCCGGCGGAAATAATGAGGGAATCGTAGGAAAATACCTTGGTGTATTCGGATAGTTCCGCGGTGACGGTTTTGTGTTTGGTATCAATGCCGGTGACTTCGGCTTTAAACACACTCACATTATCCTGGTTGGCGAGAATCTGCCGGGTAGAGGGCGCAATCTCACCATGAGAAAGAATACCGGTTGCCACCTGGTATAACAGGGGTTGGAATAGGTGGTGGTTCGTGCGGTCAATGAGGGTGATGTCCACGTTCGCGTTTTTGAGGTTTTGGACGGCAAAAAGCCCGCCGAATCCGGAACCGATGACAACAACGTGATGGCGACCACCCTCGGGACGATAGGGAGCGTCAGTCATGACAATATAACTCCTACGGTTAGGCAATGATAATGCTTCACCTATGGTAGTCGGCGTTTCCGCAAATAACACATTCGAATCAGGATCGGTGTGGCACCGCGGAGTGGGGAAGTGTGCGAATTACACTATTTGGGTTAGATACGTATGTGAGGAGGGTGCGTGCAAACTCTGCAAGATACCGGCAGGTGCCATCATTTAGCTGCGATTAATGCGGATGTGTGGCCGGGCATCGTCACAATTCCCACGGGAATGTTCGCAGCGTCAAAAGCCCGCCGGGCGGAAGCTGAATTCGCCACCGCCTGCGAGAAGGCCGGGTTGGATCTTGACGGCCCATATCCGGACCTGCGAGTGCTCTACGAGGAAGTCTTTACCCGGATTGCGTACTCCGGTTGGTTGGGGTTGGCCGAAGGTTATATGGCTGGGGAGTGGGAAAGCGATAATCTGGTGCGAGTGCTCACCGGCCTGCTGGAAGCAGGCTACCGTCCCAGGTGCGGCAAACTAGAGGTGGGCGGATTATATTTAGGGGAGGAAATCCCCGACAGTTTAGTGCGACTGTATTCCGGTGATGGGATGAGCACGCACGGTCCAGTGTTTTCCTCTGGGGTGCCCACAACGGAACGGGTGTATATGAAAAGCTATGTGCCGGGGGCTGGGAAGAAAGACGAACCGGGCCAGCATTTCGTGGACATTACCGAATTATCGCCCCCCACGCTGGTGGAACGGGCGGATTTGGGGGACGCCCAGGTGCGGGCGGCCGTGGGCCTGTTAGATGCGGCGCATGTAGGCATAGGCACCCATGTGCTGGATTTTCCCAGTTCGGGTCCGACGATTCCCATTGCGGCGGCCCGTCGGTCGGCCACCGTGGACGTGTTAAGCAGTGACACCCAACAGGTGGCGGATGTGCAGGATGTGGTGGCGATGGCGGATGTAGATTCGTCGGTGCAGGTGCGGCTGTTAGAGTCGCTTTTCCCTAATCCGCGCACGTGGCCGAGCCATTACGATGTGATTACCAGCGTCGAAAAGCTCGAAGTCATGGATACCCAGGCGCAGCGAGTGTATGCGCAATCGTTAAACCGGATGCTGGTGCATGGTGGGTTTTTAGCGGTCCAAACGGTGGTGGCGACGGATAAGCTGTCGGTAACGCTCGACCGGTGTGCGGATGTGCTGCGGGCGTATATTTGGCCGGCATTGAACTATCTCACTATTGAACAGCTGCATCGACTTTTCGACGTGAACACGGATCTGCGGATTATTGCGCAAACGCACATGGGGTCGCACTATGTGGAGGGGCTAGCGATGCAGCGGGAAACGTTTGAGGCGCAGTCCCGGGAGGCCGCCGCGAACGGTTATGATCGGGTGTATCGGAACCTGTGGGTGTTTCAGCTGGCGTTGCGGGAGGCATTATTCCGGGTGGGGGCGCTCGACGCGCTGCAGCTAGTGGTGACATCTCGGTATCGACGCGCCTGGGGATAATGCGCCGATAATGTACATTATGTCAAAACGGCTGTGATTGAGCACCCTACCCTGTTGCTACACCTAGTAATAGTGTAAAAGGGGCATGATCTTTTCATCGGCGTCAGCGCGCTCCTGGGCCCCTTCTCCCCTAATTCATAGAGTATGCATCGTAAGTTTGAGAATTATATCGCCGGATGATTGCAATGCTGCTACTGATGAACTACGTTTATAACCACACAATCAAATATGAACCCATAAGGTTCCACATTTTCTAACCCCGGATTCTCGCACCAATATGTCTCAACTGCAACAAACAGCCACCAAGTCTGTGGCCGCACCCCGAGTCGATGCAGCCACTCGCCGGCGGATCATTATTGCGTCCATGGTGGGCACCACCATTGAGTTCTATGACTTTTATGTCTACGCTACTGCCGCCGTTGCTGTCTTCCCGTATTTATTCTTCCCAAAAAACGACGACCCCACCATTGGGCTTCTCGCATCTTTCGCCACGTTTGGTCTGGCGTTCGTCGCCCGCCCCTTGGGTTCTATTGTCTTTGGTCACTTTGGTGACCGTATCGGCCGGAAAGCCACCCTGGTTGGTTCATTGCTCACCATGGGTATTGCTACGTTCCTCATTGGCCTGCTCCCCACCTATGGCCAGGTTGGCATCATTGCCCCTGCCCTGTTGGCTCTCATGCGGTTCTGCCAGGGCCTTGGGCTTGGTGGTGAGTGGTCCGGTGCCGCGTTGTTGGCGACGGAAACCGCCGACAAGGGGAAACGCGCCTGGGCTGCCATGTGGCCGCAGCTGGGCGCTCCGTTCGGTTTCCTGGTCGCTAATGGCTTCTTCCTGATCCTTGTCACCGTCTTGAACCACACCGATGGTGATTTTGAGGGGGCCTTTATGACCTGGGGCTGGCGGATTCCGTTCCTGCTCTGCCCAATCATGGTTTTTGTTGGGTTGAATGTACGGTTCCGGCTGGGGGAACCCCCGGTGTTAAAGAAGGCGGTGCAAGCCGGG
>CAUVMZ010000179.1:0-6089 GCA_963552855.1 uncultured Corynebacterium sp.
CTAGTCTCTGTAAGTAAGGAAGACCAAGCTAGATAGCATGTTCTTTCTGATTTTCTACCTGTTCGTGTAGATAAGTTTTCCCAGCGGCTGAATAAGCTTCCGGGGGTTGTTGTCCTATCGTGCCCCTTTGATTGGCGAGCCGGGGCGGTTAGCGTGCCAGGTTTTCACCTCCTCTGCGTCCCATAGGGGTGTGCGGCCATCGAGGTGTGCTACGGGTTGGGGTGTGCGCCCGTTGGCACAGTAGTTCGCCCAGGTGCGTGGTCCGATATTGCAGTAGGTGGCGCAGTCGATGACTCGCCATAGCACCCGGCCTGTGGCTTGGTCGGTGATGATAGGGATTACCGTCATCGGTCGAATTCCCGTGCTAGCAGGGTGATGATACCGATCGTGTAGATCAGTAGCCAGAGTGGGTTCGGCCGGGTGTAGAGGAACACCGCAACGGCAACCGAAATGCCCCACCGAATTGATGTTTTCATTTCGCCTCCTTTAAGAAAAGGGTAGTGTGGAAAGGTGCCTCCCCGCCCCATCTATGACATGGGGCGGGGAGGCTACTTCTTCTGCTTTCCGCGCCGGTATCGTTTCATATCTTTCTGGTGCTTCCCAGGCTTACCGCTTCTTGGGAAAACCAGGCAAGGAGTCCCAGAATGGTATCGGTCGTTTCCCACGGACTGGAGAACGTCAGGGTGACTATAATCACCTCCCTCCACTATTGAGTTCTCTCTTTGTTCCTTGGCGGAACAGCTACCTATTATGCAGTTCTAGAACGTTGTACATCAAGTGGTATTACTATAAGAATCGTCCTTACTCGTGTTGATATGGGGTAAGGGATGCTTGACTATAAAGGTCTAGCTATAAAAACCGCGCCGGGGATTAAGAATATCTGCGATCCATCCAATCATGAATAATCCTGCTGTGCAGGTGTATAGAAACCCCATACCAATTTTCCCTAGATAGTAGTAGTGAAGTCCTAGGTAGCCGCCGAAGAAGAGGCAGAGAAGGTAGATTGTGTAGTTCTTGTTAGCCCTTAAACCTGTATTAGCTTGCCGGTATCCTCGTAATGACGTCTTACCCATGGAATTGTTGGGCACTACTAGCTTTGCATTATTGTAGTGTCCCAGTCGTGACGGATTGGAGTAATGAGGTTCACTGTATTTCCGAACACCATATGCGTGACCGTCTTCACGATTAGGGCGGTATCGTCCAGGGACATTATAAGTGTAGGGGTCAGACGCATAAGGCACGAGCTGTGGGATTGGGCATATATCAGGGGTATATAGATCCTTATCTGTTATCTCTTCAAAGGTTGCAGCCTTGAGGGCGGCTTCAGCGGAGGTGGGTGTTTCCCTGAGATAGGCATGGCATACAGTAATGAGCCCTAGGGAATCGTAGTGCTCAATGATGGGGAGGAATTTTGCCCCCGTCGCCTTACTCAACTCCCCGATTCGCTTACCGTCTAGTCGAACCTCGACCCCAGCCCAGCGGGTGCGCGTACCAAGAAGCACCTTGTGCAGCGTCACAAGAAGCACCTTGTGCAGCGTCACAAGAATATAGGTTTTCTTATGGCCTAGCCCCGTATATGGTTGCAGCACATCAAGGTGGTCTTTTTCCTTAGTGACCTGTCTAGCTTGTCCCCGGGGGATGACTGCCCATTTTCGTGAAGGAGGATTGTTAATAGGCACGATCATGCCGGGTGGTTGCGACCCAACATGTACTGACATGTGAATATCACGGGGATTAAAGTTGGGTTGGGTTTCGTTTGTCCATAGTGTGGCTCTTACCCCGGCATCGAATCCACTGGCAGCCAGGCGTGCCAGTTCGGGAAAGTAATCATTAGTTTCTGAATCTGGTATGTGTGCGATAACTCGATCTTGCCATCTGACAGATATCGCATGACCAGATTTGGAATGGGGATTATCCATTTCCAACACGAGCGTTGCGTCAAATCGGCGAACATTATGCTCATTTATTTGAACATGTTTTCTAATGTCGTTAAGTGCTGTTCGATAAAAGGATTCACCTACGGTTTCCTGATCACACCATTCCTTGGTAGATCGAGCATCATAGATGCTGGGCATGATTGTCTCCTCATGTTTTTATGAGTGTCCTTTGAGAAAGGCTACCCGTCAAGCCGCTATCCGTATATAGGTTTTAAATAAAGATTCGGTCACGGGGTCGGGGTTTCGTAGGCTGTGTTGCATTGCTGCTTCGTGAAGAAGGTGGTCGGCTGCCCATTCGTCTGCTTTCTGCTTTGCCTGTTGCGTGGAACAGTCATGGGCGTAATGGGTGTGTCCGAGTTCGTGGGTTATCGCACACGTTTGCGTGACAGGATTGAGTCCAACTCGAACGTAAACCGTTTGGCCAGGCCGGTAAAACACCACATTATATGAGGCATCTAATCGGTTACTTTCGACGATTGTGGTACCTGTGAAGAAGAACCAAATTATCAATAGGTAGATTCGTTTATACCTAATATATTCTGTTACGGAAGCTTATTTAGCCGTTGGGAAAAGTCATTTATACCAACAGATGGTAAATGGGGAAGAACACGTCACTTGCATTGCTTTCTCTCTTTCAGGGAGTAGGTACGTGCGTTCATACCTTGAGAGGCTGAACTATATTTCCCCAGCTGCTGAATAAGCTTCATGATTTTGGAGCAACGAAGTAAAAGAACGAGGTTTATAGTCTGTTTTATGAGCGTCTTACGTGAAAAACCGCCCGTGTCGGGGAACAGAATACATAAAATGGGATCAGCTTTACGGGAAGACGGCGTTGTCGCTGCTCCCGATGACTGGGAAACCTATTTGCTGCATCAAACGGAAATTGTTTAGTGAAGCAGTTGGGTGATTTTGCCGAGTCAAATTCAGCGGTTCTACTTGGCGGGGAAACGATGGAGAAAAATATTGTTCCTGGTAGTGGTGCCTATATGGTCAGTGGGAGGCCGAAAACTATAATTTCTCTCAAGGAGAAATTGCGGCGTATGCCGAAAACTCCATTGGAAAGAATTCATGATGTTGCTGGTGCAAGGCTTGATTGTGATGTGACATTGACCCAGCAGCGGCGCATAGCAGATGAACTATGTGATCTATTTACAAAATGCGGAGCTACACGAGTAGATATTAAAGACTTGAGGGATGGTTCACATTCTGGGTATCGAGCGATACATCTCCATCTTAGGTTTACTGCGGGTTTCGCTGAAGTACAGGTGCGGACAGCATTACAATCGCATTGGGCGAATGTTTATGAAAGCGCTGCCGATATCTTCGGTCGGCATATCAGGTATTTACATGAAGCGAATCAAGTGCCACTGTCGCTAGCAGCAAGGAAGGCTGTTAAGTTATTGCATGACCTATCAGCACATATCTCTCAAGTGGAGGAGAAGCGTGATGAGTGTTCAAGTGTGCATTCTCGCGATGATTTAGATTATGATATGAAGCATCGTCAGGAAATAATCTCTGAATTAGAGAGCAACATTCAATTCATCTTAAATTTGTTAGACGAAGAATTTCGAAAAGTACGAGCAAGTCGTAGAAAATAAGGGAGTCATGTCTAATGCCTGGATTTTTACTTCAATACCATCGTAAGAGCGGTGAAGTGCATGTAGAAAAGTTTGATTCGCCTAAGCATGCTATGCAGAAGCGTATAGCTTTGGAATCTACCACGACGGATGATGATGTTGAGATTGTTGTCATTGTGAGCCCTGATGAGCAGATGTTACGGAAGTCTCACTCACGCTATTTCGCTATGAGCTAGCAAAGTCTGCTTAGTCCCGGTGTAGAATGCGTGTGAACCACATCTATGAGGATTAAAACACCCCCAGCCCATAGTTGAAATGAGCTGGGGGTATGTCTCTATTTTGGCGGGATTCTACTGTTCTTGGTCGCTGACGCAGAATACATTGCCTTCGGGGTCTTTCATGACGGTCCACATGAATTCACCATCAGGCAGCGATTGTACTGACTGCACCGTTGCGCCCAAAGCCTCCAAATCAGCTACGGCAATCTCGCGGTTTTCGGCTATAAAATCCACATGGATACTATTCTTGCCCGGTGTGAGATCCGGTACTAACTGGAAACCCAGCCGTGGCGTGGAATCAAGGATGACAAAAGACCCATCGTAATCGTGGAGAACAGCGGAATCGGTGGCCTTAGCCCAAAACTGGGCTAACTTCCGGGGATTAGCGCAGTCAACAGTGATCATCTCTGGTTTAAGGACAGTACTCATAAGGCTATTCTAGTGCAGAAGTTCATGATGGTGAAGAACTTGACCGTGAGTCCCAGGCCTGTGTCAGCCGCCATATCGTTTAGCACGGACCATAGTCTGAGGGGAAACGTGCGCATAGTGGTGGCAATTTCTGGTTAGGTCCGTATCCATCACCACTATTGGGGTCAAACGTGGGGATAGGCTCCGGGTCCACGTAGTTATAGGTGTTGTTGTAGCCGTTGCCGGTGTTGGTGGGTGTGTTGATGCCCATGGTATCTGCGCACCATTGCGAATATCGGGAACTGTTATCTGACCAGAGCGCGTAACCGGGGTACTGGGCGAAACATTGGATGAAATAAGGCTCATCATATGTCGCTGCGGGTTCTGGTGCAGCAATGTTATTGGGTTCCGGGGCGACGTCTTGTGAGTTGGAATCCTGGGGTTCCGTTGACGTGGTCGTCGGAGGTTTCGTGCTTGATGTTTTTGTCGAGCTCGTCGATGTTATGCTTGTCACGCTTGTTAGTGTTGCTTTGGCGTGAAAATGTTGGGAGCTCGTGGTGTCATTGGCGTTGCATGCGGTGAGCAGGAGCGCGAGGAATATGGTGAGTGGCAGCAGTCGTCGTGGCATGGGATAAATCCGGGGAATGGTTGAGGTTGGGAATGAGTAAATCCGAGCGGGTAGCCCTGTAATAGATTATGGCGTTTCGCTCGGATTTGGTGGCATGATGATGCTACTTTTTGGGAATGTCAGAGGTACTAGCAGTGCATGACGCACTGGCGAGTTGCCCGGATGCACTGTTTTCCGCGATCACCTGGCCGTCGACAAGGATTTGGCAGGAAACAGTTCCGCTGTCATTAACACCATTGATGACATCGATGTAGGCGCCGAATAATCCTTTGACCTTTACTTCTTTCTCCCAACCGCTGGTGATATTGACATTGGAATCGGAAGCTGATTGGCCACCACCTGCAGTGTTATAAGTTATGCGTGCATCTTGCGCATCACCGCTGACGCGGTACACAACGGTCTTTTCCTCGTTGAGGCTTTTATCTACTTCGGAAACAGTTTTGCTCATCATTGCCGTACAGCTTGCCATCCCAAGGATCACCAGGATGACCAGGATGAGCGGGATGAGGCAGCCGGGCCGTTGATACCAGGGGCGTTTCGGTGCTTGGACATACATGATTTGTGGGGGAGGAGTGCCCAGATTGGGGTTGGGACCCATGTTGGGTTGTTGGTTGGACTGTGGATCGGGTTGAGGGCCTTGCGGCTGGGTCATGATGCATCCTTACAGATGAGGGGATAATAATTGATTATCTACAATGAGATATTGAAAAAATCAGTTTAACTAGGTAGTTATTGATCTGTTAACCATAATCTTTCCTTCGAAGAACTGTCTTTTGCTGAACATCTGATTTGAAGAATACATACAGATGTCCTTCATTAAAATTTTCTTATATTTCCAAACCGGGGTAGTTCATCACGAGAATGAACATAATGGCTGTATAAACGAATATTTTCCTAGAATGGATGCCTACTTTTAGGTGGGGAAAGCTCCCCATGCATAAGTAATTGCACTTATTGCATTACCGCTGGTAGCGAATCTAACTTGAGTGAGGTGAAGGTGTGTGCTTGGGTGCATTCTTAAACTTTTGAGAGCTTTTCGACGACCTGTCGGATCATCCCCCAATAGCCCCTGGTGATTGTGATACTAGCGACATTAATGAGCCAATATATTCTTTAATGAAATTTCCTACCCAAGTAGAGCTGTTATTGCTGATCTATGGGATATTATCATCATAGTTATTTACATCTATATTTAAGTCTGAATAATATGTGTTTTCGGAAAATGTGGATATAACTGAGTAATTTCTAGTGTTTTATCATC
>CAUVMZ010000180.1:0-6083 GCA_963552855.1 uncultured Corynebacterium sp.
AATCCGAAAGAAACCGACTATGCGCACGAGTAAAAAGGAACATGTACTACAGTCAGCGATGGCGATCGTCGAAAAGCAGGGACTCGCCGCCCTCACCTACGAGTCGCTGGCGGCAGAATCGGGTCTGAGCAAGTCGGGGCTCATCTACTACTTCCCATCCCGGCAAGCATTACTGCTCGAAATCAACCGGTTTCTGGCCGCACAATGGGAAGAAAAAATGGTGGAATTAGCGGGCGGGCCCGCGCACGAGGTAAGCGAGTGGGAACGAATCCGCGCAAGTTTCCTGGTCATGTCGCAGTCGGCCACCCTGGCGGACTTACGCATGACCCTGGACGCCGCCGACAACCCGGAAATGCTCCAACCCTGGCTCGACGTCATGGCCCGATGGAGTGCCTCACCGGACGACTCCGACCACTACCTGCTACAAATCATCGCAGACGGTCTATGGGTCCACGATCACATCAACGGGTTCTCCCTATCGCCTCAGCAGCGGCAACAATTGACTCAGCAAGCACTCATGTTGTTTCACCCCGATCCTGGGTAAAGTGTCTTTCATGACAACTAACTTCACCGGACAGCGCACCGACAAAACCACGGTGGTGTTGTGGAGCCTCTGGGATTTAGGGTCGGCGGCATTTAATGCCGTGCTCATTACCTTCGTGTTCTCCGTCTATCTGACGGATTCCGTGGGAAAAACCATCGACTCTAGATTCACCCCCACCACCTGGTTAGCCATCGCCATTGGCATTGGCGGCATGTTTATCGCCCTGCTGGCACCGGTCATTGGTCAACGATCCGACGCCCGCGGCACCCGACGCCGCAGCGTTCGGGTGTGGACGCTCATCACCATCGTCATCATGCTGTCGTTATATTTCATCCGCAACGACGACCCCATCTATTTTTGGCTGGGAATCACCATCCTGGCCATCGGATCCGTGACCTACGAGTTGGGCGAGGTGAGCTATTTCGCCATGCTCAACCAGGTGTCCACCGAAAAAAATGTTGGCCGGGTGAGCGGCTTTGGTTGGGCCCTGGGCTATTTCGGCGGCATTTTCCTGCTACTCATCTGTTACTTCGGGTTCATTGCCAATGATGGCGGCTACCTGCACATTTCCACGGAGGGTGGCCTGAATGTGCGCCTGGTGGCCATCATGTCCGCCCTGTGGTTTCTCGTCTTTGGGTTGCCGGTCATGTTCCGGGTGCCGGAAATAGCACCAAATCCGAACATTGGTTCGGATGGTTTTGTCGAATCCTATAAGGAACTATGGCACACCCTCCGGCGCCTGTGGCGCAAGGACCGATCCTCGGTCTTTTTCCTTATTTCCTCGGCAATCTTCCGGGACGGCCTAGCCGGGGTGTTCACCTTTGGCGCCATCCTGGCGGTCTCGGTGTACGAACTCGACGCCGGTGACGTCCTCATCTTCGGAATCGCCGCCAACCTGATTTCGGCCCTCGGCGCGGTGGTGTGCGGCTACTTCGACGATATTTTCGGACCAAAACCGGTGATTATGGTGTCACTGGTCTCCATGATCGCCATGTGTTTTATCCTCTATTTTGTATCTGGCCCCACGAACTTCTGGATCTACGGGCTGATTTTGACGCTCTTCGTAGGTCCGGCACAATCATCATCACGAACGTTCCTGTCCCGCATGGCCCCGCCCGGCTATGAGGGGCAAATGTTCGGCCTGTACGCAACCACCGGCCGGGCCGTCAGCTGGATGGCCCCCGCGGCATTCTCCCTGTTCAGCATGCTTTTCGGTGGGGACCGGGCGGGTATTTTCGGGATTGCGGTCATTCTCTTGGCCGGGGCCCTAGTATTGGTGAAGGTCAAGGAGCCGACCAAGGTCGAAGCGTAAGGAGCAGCGCATGTTTGGGCGTCGAAAAGCGATGCCGCAGGCGACGGTTGACGTGGCAGCCAGCCCGCCACTCGCGCCCATTGCACCGGTCGATTTAACCAGCCACGAGCAGGTATCGGCAGTGCTGGGGGTCGCGGCGGGCATCGGCCAGGTGTTGATTGCGGCGGGGACCACGAATTTCGACGCAAAAAACCAGGTGGTGGCGGTGACCGAGGCGTATGGGCTGTTTCACTGTCACGTGGATTTGACGTATACGCGCATCCGATTATTCAGCTATGTGGCCGATTCGCGCCGGAATCCGGTGACGGTGGTGCGGGTAATGCCGGCGCCGGTGCAGGATTTTCTGCGGCTGCGCCGGGTGGACACACTGATTCGGGATATTCTTTCGGGCCGGGCTTCGCTTGTCGACGCGCAGGCGCGGCTGGATGCCATCATCACGGCGCCGCCCTCGTTGGGGCTGGTGGGGGTGGTGTGCAGTTGGATGATATTAGGTGGTGCGGTAACCCTGCTCCTCGGCGGTGACGTATGGGCAGCCACGGCGTCGACGGTGGCGTCGGGCCTGGTGATTTGGTTGGCGGCGGTGTTGGGCCGGCGGGGGTTGCCGCTGTTTTTCCAGAATGTAGCGGGTGGGTTTTGTGCGGCGGTGTTTGCGTCGGCCGTGTATCACGCCGGGCTCACGGTAGGGTTATTACTGCGGCCGAGCATGGTGATTGCCACGTCCATTATCGCGTTATTGGCGGGGTTGACGCTGGTGCAGGCGATTCATAATGGGGTGTCGTTTGCACCGGTGACGGGGAACGCCCGGTTTTTCGACACGATGCTGATTACGGGCGGGGTGGTTGCCGGGGTGGCGATCGGCATCGAGGTGTCGGTGCTGCTGCATGTGCCGCTGCCGCCGATGGAAACCATTGCGGCCCCGAACCTGGCCAGCGCCACGATTCGGGTGCTGGGCGGTGCGGTGGCGTCCGCCGCGTTTGCCCGGGCATGTTACGCCGACTGGTTGTCGGTTGGGGTGTCGGGGTTGACGGCGCTCGTGGGGTCGAGCGTGTTTTATTTCATGTTGCTGCCCACAGTGCTTGACGACGTGATGGCGATGGCGTTAACCGCCACATTGATCGGACTCATTGGCGGGCTTTTGGCCCGCCGCTATCAGGTGCCTCCACTGATTGTGGCGATTGCCGGGGTGACCCCCCTGCTACCTGGGTTAGCGATTTATCGGGGCATGTATGGGATGCTGCATGATCAGTTGACGGTGGGGTTGGGGAATCTAACAATTGCCATGTCGACGGCAATGGCGTTGTCGGCCGGGGTGGTGTTTGGAGAGTGGATTGCCCGGAAGATTCGTCGCCCCCGAGGGTTGGGGAAATACATGCGGCTATATCGAATTTTGGGGCGACGGTCCGGGGTGTTTAACTAGCGTGTTTATGAGTTAGGGCCTCGTGGAGTTCGGTGAATTCCTCGGGTACCACCATGGGCTCGGGTTTTTCGGCTAGCACCACGTCAAGGGATTCCCCGCGTTCTTGGGCCTCGGTAATGGTTTGTTGTATGGCCTCGATTTGTTGGTGGCTTTCTTCTAACTTTTTGGTCTTTTCCGCAAATTCCGTTTCGATGCGGTGTTTTTCGGCTTCAAATAGGCGTTCTTGTTCTTCTAAGAGGCGGAGGATTTCTTTTTTGCGTTGTTCGAATTCGACGGGCTGCATGTATTCGATCATGCCTGAAAAGTTCGTTAAATGACGGCCGTTATGGGGCGTGTCGGCCACCTTAATGGAATGGTTTACCCCGTTATGCTGCTGGAATGCGAAAGCGAAATATTTTTGAGACCTTTTTCGCACCATCACTAAATAATCACATGAGTAACATTAGACGTCTTCATTAACACAAGTCAGACGATTACTAAGATCATCCCTAAAATACGCCAATATTATCCCATGATTTGCTACATATAACCACAAGAAATAACGGATCGGTAAATACCTGAGAACCCCATAATCCCCGCCGCACCTTTGCGTGCGATGGGGATTATGAGTGGGAAGGAAATTCTAAAGTATCAATCCTTACGCTTGTAATGCGACTCCTTACGTCTAGTCTTGTGCCCGGTAACCGTAGTAGTTTGCCACCGCCAGCGCCACAGATTTCTCGGCGAAGCCCTTAAAATTGGCGAAATTCTTGGCGATGTCCTGCTGCAATTTGGCGCCACAAGCGTTATCATCAGCATCGCAATTATGCTGCTTGACCAGCTTATCCAGGTTTGCGGTGTCCTCCCGACCCGATGGAGTGTAGCCCTGGCCCGCGACAATCCGGTTATAGTGGTTGCCCGCAACCAAGAGGTAGCCGGAAGCATTCTCACCAGTGGCGATACTCACATTGAAAGTTTGCTTCCCTGCCGGCCCCATCAGGTATTTACGGAATGCCCCCACCTGGGCATCGTAGTCGGTTTTCTCACTGACCTGACGCGGCGGTACCGTCGGCTCAGGCACGACTGGTGCGGGTTCTGAGGGCGCGGTAGTTGACGTCGACGGCGCAGCGCTTGCACTGGTCGACGGGGCGGCACTCGGGCTTGGCGACGGCTGTTTCTGGGGGCCATCAAACAGGGATACCGACAAGCTGGATAGGTCCGTCAGGGAACCCAAATCCTGAGCCGATGCAGCTACCGGAACGACCGCTGCAACAGCGGTCAGGCACGATGCGGCAAAAGCCAGCGCAATTTTTTTACTCATAAACCGTTCCTGGAAAGATGAAAATTCTTTCATAAAGCATTCCTGCGAAAATGAAAAGAAAAATGAATATTTCAGACTCATGCTGACGGTATCAAATTTAAAAAGAATGTAAATAGGGGGTAAATGATGGGGGTGTAAGAGGTGAGAATATCCCAGCATACAGCCTATATTCTTCCCCATTGATACCACAGGTAATATCAAACCTTTCTCACAGAGCCTCAGACAAATATCTTAGATAACCAGCTCTTTTCCTTGGTGGCGACACACTTTTACATAAACGTTGCAAATCAATAACAAATACTAACCGCAACATAACAATTCGCTAACTACCATTGGTGAATAACTTTTCTCTTACCTATGGAAAAAATCAGGCAACAATTCCCTTAGAATCACTTGTATCAGGGGTGACTATTTTTACCCCCTCATACCATTTCGGCATTGTCTGACATATTATATTCACCATAAAAGTAATGATTATTAGCAATTCGCTTCACCCATTAGGGTTGGATTTTCCCCCTTTTTAGGCGTCGAAAAGCTGAGCGCATAACCTCGCTTGTTCGGGCGTGGGGCACACGATTGTGTAGGTTTCGGCACGCGCCGTGATGACTACCGCCGCGGTGCCGCCGGCGTTGATGCGCACCCCGGCGCGCGACTTGGTGACGATCCAATTGATCCACCCGCGGTTATGGCCGTCGTCGGGGATAACCTGCACGGATTCAATGTTGTCGAGGGGGATTTCCCGCAACCAAAGGGGCGCCACCAGCGATACCGTGGCGTCGTCGACGGTGATCCGAACGGTGCAGCCCCACGCCGCCCACCCGATGAGGGCAAGCGTGGCTAGGGCGGCGATGATGGTGGGTGGTGTCCAGTGGAAGTAGGCAACGAGGGCGGCGATGATGGCAACGCCTGGGATGATGAGGGTGAGGCGAACTGGCACCGTGGGTTTGAAGGTCATTGTCGTGGGGGCCATAGGCATCAATCTTGTCATAGTATGTGAGTTCGAATGCCGGACGATGCGGGGTCGAGCTCTGACCACTAGCGCGGTGTACTTAGCATTATCGTTATAACCCCATGACTATCGACGAGGTGACACCATGCAATTGGGGAGAACCTATATTTATTCCAATTTCCTAAAGGTAATAATGATTTTTGCCACGATGTTGCTGGCTGTGGGCGTTTCGCTCATACTGGCCCCACGAACCGACATGAGCGAAGTGGCCAAGTACACTGTCGTGGGCATCGTTTGGCTTGTGGCTCTTTACGTTACAAGCAGGAGGTTTCGCACCATGGCCGAGGGGAATGCGCCCCGACCATGGTGGCGCATGACTGCTTCTCGTTTCCTGGGCTGGGCGTTTGCGATGTTTTTCACCACGGCGGGGATATGGATAGCCGCCGGCAGCAACCTGCTTCCCAGCAATCCGCTGCTCGGGATGGTGTATGTCATATTTGGTGGCTTGTTTATTGTGAGCGCGCTGCGGCCGCCGACGCACCGGCGGTGAGGGGCGGGAGG
>CAUVMZ010000181.1:0-6061 GCA_963552855.1 uncultured Corynebacterium sp.
GCAATATTCATTATATAAACAGGTAGTGGCAGTGAAACCGGTGATTTTTTTCGGCGGGCACGATTCACTAATGATAACCTAACTATTACCTAATGGGCCGCATTGATTCGAGAATAATCTAGCAATCGAAGGGCTAGATAGCCGAAAGCGGGGGTAGCTTTTGGGGGAATAAAATAATTGATTTCCGGTTTTCCTATCAAAACACTTTGCATTCGGCCGGAACTTTGTTAAGTTGAACCCACATAACGATTGCTTGCTCAGGTTTCATTTCTCGTTCTTATGAAATGGGTGTGGGGCAGGGCTGCGCATGGACATATTGGGCATCGTGGTATCGCAACGGAATGGGATTGGCTGCTAATGTCGTCGAAAGCAAATTTAGGCTTTGTCAAAGCGGCTCTTAGGTTTGCCCCGGCCCTGCTCCGGACCCCGGCCTGGCGCCTCTCTGCCGTCTTTCTGACTGTGGTGGTGGCCGCAATCATGACCCTAATTATCAGCGTCACCTCGATGAAACTCAGCCCGGACCAGGAGCGTGAATATTCCCTGGGGGTTGCCGATTACACGGCAAACATGCCGGACGTACCGGTCCGCGGTTATAAGAAGCTCAACCTCGACCACCTGTCGACGCTGGGGCGAGTCGAACTCATCACAACCCTGCCGGTTATCGGACTGGGCTCTGTGGCGGAAGAGCATCAGGAGCTGCGCGTTTCTGAAACATCATGGGATGCCTCCCCATACCCCAAACGGTATTCGCTTGCCGAGGGTCGATACCCATCTGCACCAGGTGAAATAGCCATTTCTACTACCCTGGCTGCCGGCAGCGCCGTGGGTGGCGACGTGCGGATTGCGGTCCCCGGGGTGGATGCTAGCTGGAAAATCACCGGCATTATTGCCGACAAATACCTTGACGATGCCACCATTTATGCGGCACCCGGCACATTGAGCGATGTGTATCGCCGCATCGAAGACCTGACCGGCATCCCCCAATATCTTAGTGGGAGCCTGTACTGGTCGGCGCCTAGCCCGGAACCCGTATTGGCGCAGCTCAGGGTGCTTCATAGTATCTCTGCGGCGTTGCAGGGTTTGCCGGCCGCCACCAGCGCCCAGGTGCTGCTCAGCGGCGCCGATCTTCACGGCGACCGGCCGGCGCCCGGCGGAAATCCGGTGATTTATGTTTGGCCGGCGGTCTTCATGCCCGCACTGGCGGTGATTATGGCAATTCTGCTCCTGAGCGTCTGGCTGCGGAAACAACAGGTCACACTGGCGGCGATGGGAATCCAGGATTCGGCGCTGATTCTGGCAATCATTGGGGCGCTGACCATCATGGGGCTTGCGGCACTGGCGGTCGCATCCCTCATCGCCCTAGGCGTTGGTACTGTTGTTCGAATAATCCTGTCGCGGGTATATGAATTACCGCTGTCTACCTTCGTGTTCCCCTGGGACCTGTTCCCACTCTTCCTGCTCTCCATCGCCGGTGGGATTGCTGCTGGTCTGGTGGTCGCGGGGGTGTGGGCAAGACGAAAGCGCAAGGTAGCGGTGGGGGTAGCGGGAACCATCTGGGTCATGGGCGGCATCAGCTGCCTCGGCTTTCTTGCGCTGAGCGCGCTCTTCCTATTCCCCGACATTCTTGACGACCAGAACCAAATCATTGGCGCCAGCTTCGTGGTCATGGCCTCGGCACTCATGGCGTTGTGGCTCACAAAAACCCGACGCCTATGGCCTGATTCCTTAGCCGGCGTACTCAGCCGCCGCATGAAGGAGCGGGACGCATTCAGTGGTGCCATCACCTGGCTGCTATGCGGCATCATCGTCGGCATCCCCCTGATGCTGGTCACCACGGCCGTGACCACCGAAAACACCATAAATCTTACGCAAATTGATAGCGTCCCGCCCAACACAGTTCGGGTCACCATGGCCGATCGATTGGGGAAACCCATGGAAATACCGGAACCACTCCAAGCCCAGGTTGACGCCGAGTTCCCCCAGCAACCCATTCGGATTCGGCGGGTTGCTGAGGAACAATCGGTACCGCCGCAAACTACTATTCAGGTCGGCTTCGACGCGTTCCGAATGGGGCAGCTCTGGGTATTCGAATCCGTGTCCGATATCGACCGGTGGTTGGGTGGGCTGAGCCCGGAGCAGAAAGTAGCCCTCAACAGCGGCGGAATCCTAGGCGTTGACGCCCGCGATGGTGCGATCCCGGTGCACGTGTCGTCGCTAGACGGGACGACCCGCACCGAAACGGTTACCGCCGCCCCGGTGGAGTTGCCGCGCGAATACCTGGTAGGCATGAACGTTCGAGCGATCGCGCTTCGATCCTTTGCTGAAACCCGCAACCTACCGCTGGGCCCGGCATTTGTGGAGTATCCGAATCTTGACGAAGCCGCCCAAACACGTGCGGTGCAACAAAAACCGCAGTTTTCCATACTGAGTCTTGCCATTGATGTGCATAACGAACTCCACCACATTTCCGTTCCCCCCGACCTGAAGGCATTGGTCCTGGTCAGCACCATCATCATGGGCGTGTGGATTCTGGTGTTGGCCCTGGGGATCGCTGGGCGACTATCTAAACACCTTGACAGCCTCTTTGCCCTGGGGGTGAACCGCTGGTGGGCGGGGAAAGTGTTGGCATTCTCGCTCTTCCCAACCCTCATCCCGGCCATCCTCACCGGCATGGCCGCAGGATATGTGGGGGTGTGGATCCTGAAACTACAGCCGGTGCAGCAGACGGAGGCGCTGCCGGTCGCCACATCGTGGCCAACCTACGGGTTCGTCGCCCTCGGGCTGGCGGCGGCACTTGCCCTGGCGTTCGGGTTGGCGGTGCTGCGGATCTCCAGCGAAAAACGGAAATGAGGATTACACATGTCGGCAATCACCCTGGATAACGTGTCGAAACGCTACGGCGACGTTCACGCGCTGCGGCCGCTGTCGGTGGAGTTCCCGGCAGGGAAACTCAGCACCATCTTCGGCAAAAGCGGTTCGGGTAAAACCACGCTGCTGTCGGTCATCGCCGGTTTACTGAAACCCACAACCGGCGCCATTTGGTACCAGGACAAGGATATTGCTGCGCTCACCAAGGACGAATGCGCGGCCCTGCGCAGGACCGACATCGGGGTGGTGTTCCAAGACCACAACATCATTAACGAACTCACAGTGTTAGAGAACGTGCGGCTACCGCTCGAAGCAAACGGCATGAGTCGAACCGCGGCAATAACAGCCTCAGAGCAGGCGCTAGTGAAAATGGGAATTGGTCATCTGGCACGCCGGTTCCCCGCCGAAATCTCCGGTGGGGAGCGGCAGCGGGTGGGTATCGCTCGGGCCATCGCGGGCACCCGAACCGTGCTGCTCGCTGACGAGCCTAGCGGCGCGCTCGATAGTGAAAACTCCACAAAGCTGTTCGAACTGCTCCACCAGCTCACCCAGGAAGGCAGCACAGTGCTGTGTGTCACCCACGACCCTTTGGCGATTCAATACTCCGACCAGGTGTTCAGCATGGATGCCGGGGTCCTCAGCCCGATCAGCCACCACGATATTTCCCAAACCTACGATTTTTTGAGGTAAACATTATGAATTTCACCAAAGCATTAGGCGTTGTAAGCCTCGCCTTGATCTTGGCCGCCTGCTCTAAACAGGCGGAAGAACAGCCCACGCTGTTCTTCAACGTCCGGGAAGATCTCCCCAAGCAGGCAGTTTCCCCCGATGCCGCGGTCTGTAGCAAGGCGGTTGGGGTGCACAAGTCGGTGGCTTGCACCAAACTTGCGGACCTCTATGCGAAGCACGGGGTGACCACCGTGACCACCCAACCGCGGGGGTTGGAAACCATGGGCAATGAAACCTGGAATGTTGACATGAATATCGCGTTTGAGGCGAATGGTACCCAGTACTCGGTGCCGGTGAAATTACTGCTGGAACATGCCGTTACCGAAACCGGTTGGAAAGTGCGAGAAGATGGCGTCACTGCGCTGCACGACACGTTAGACATGTTGCTCTCCAAGTAGCCGGATGCTTTTCGACGCCACCGGCTGTGGCTAATGAAAACGGTTGTGCGGTAAAAGAGTATTGCCAGGTGATCCCTCCCGCACACATAATTTTTGGCCCGTAACTGCATGGGCGGTATAGTCGGTGGAGGTCATCGACCGTAACTGTCAGTAGTTTTAAGGAGGCTTACTGAAAATGACTTGCCATATCCATGAAAACCATCCTCACGTTCACGGCGAGAACTGCGGCCACGAAGCGGTCCAGCACGGCGATCACGTCGACTATCTTCACGACGGTCACCGTCACCGCGCCCACGAGGGCCACTGGGATGAGTGCGACGGCAAATAATCTAGCCGCTAGCCGCAGGTCCGGTTGTCATGCTTGACGACGATTGGGCCTGCGGTTTTTCTATGCCTGCCGGCTGACCGGGGTGAGGATATCGCTCCCGGTGGGGGACATGCGGATCATCTCAGTGTGGCTCACAAACTCCCCCGGATCCGCATCAAGCAGGCCGGCAACTTCCTCAACTGCCGTATCGGGGACCAGGATAATGGCGGAAAACACGAAGAGGCTGTGCTCATCCTCCGGGACAGTGTCGTATGCGGTAGTGCGGTGTACCAGCCGGTCAAACAATGCACTATCGTTTCCATCACCGTAGGCTTGTTCAGGAGCAAACACGACCTGATAACGCTGTCGTACCATATCTATTCGGCGTTGATAATGGTGTTTTGCTGCCACGAGATTATCGTAACGGCTCACAAAAAACGTCATGAAGCATCGGGGTAGCATAGTTGTCATTCTGTTTTCTCCTAGTTATAGCTGCAGTCATTGGGGAACTCATTACCGCTGGGGGTCATGAGTACCGCAGTGGTGCGGGTGGGGGCGATGGCTGGAAAGTCGTCGAAATAGTCAAAATCTAATAAGTCTATGACATCCCACACTGGATCATCGGTGCCGTCGTCGGGGAGGTCAATGATGGTGGTGAGCATAAAGGTGGAATAGGATTCGGCTTCTTCCGCGGTCCAGGGCTCGTCGAGAATTTCCTTGATAAGCAGGTCGAAGATCAGCGACTCGCGGCCAAGGTCACACACCTCCTCGGCAGCCAGGACAATAGCGTGACCAGGCAGTGCGGCTATCTGGGTGAGCCGCTCTTGGTAACGCTTTGCTACCAGCGGCAACTGGTTGTAGTGGCACACAAAAGTCGTGAAATAACACAAGGTGTCAGTCATGAGGATCCTCGGGTTTGGAGGTTGGAGGTCAGTCCCGTCAGGATAACGTCGTAAAGCTAAAATAACCAGCAAAAACAGAAAGTTGAGCCTAAGGGACTTAACTTTTTTGGGGGAGTGGTGTATGCTAGGAACAAACTTGAGTAATACCCGCTCAACCTTATGGTTGGTCGGACCTAAAATAGTGAGAACTGGTAAACAGGAATACGACAGAAAAGGACAATAATGAGCTCATTTAAACCAACAACAAAAACCCAAGAAGCATTACAAACCGCGTTGCAACAAGCCTCCGCAAACGGCAACCCCGACATTCGGCCCGCCCACCTGCTGGCCGCCATTCTCGGGCAAGAAGACGGCATAGCCGCGCCCGTGCTGCGCGCCACCGGTGTGGACCCCGAAACCGTCCGCAAGGAAGCCGAGGCGCTCGTGAAGGGGTATCCCAAGGCCGAAGGCTCCGGGCTGGCCAACCCAAACTTTAACCGCGATGGCCTCAACGTACTCAACGCTGCCCAAGAACTCGCCGGCGAACTCGGCGACGAATTCGTCTCCACCGAAGTCCTCCTGGCCGCCATCGCCCGTGGGCAATCTGACGCCGCTAATTTGCTCACCAAACGCGGCGCCACCTACGACGCTATCAAAGGCGTTTTCCCCTCCGTCCGCGGATCGAAAAAAGTAACCACCGAAGACCCCGAGGGCCAATTCCAGGCGCTGGCAAAATACTCCACCGACCTCACCGCCCGCGCCCGCGAAGGCAAAATCGACCCCGTTATCGGCCGCGACTCCGAAATCCGCCGAGTCGTCCAGGTCTTAAGCCGCCGCACCAAAAACAACCCGGTGCTCATCGGCGAACCCGGCGTGGG
>CAUVMZ010000182.1:0-5869 GCA_963552855.1 uncultured Corynebacterium sp.
TTTTCCATTGCCTCAATCGCCTTGATTGACGCCGACGCAATGGGGGTTTCCGGTAAGCCTTCCTTCGCGTACGTGTTCCATGGGGTCTGCCGGTTCCGGTCCGCATCGGTGGTGGCAACCTCAACCTCGGGCAGATCATAGTTCACCGTGGAGTCGAACTCTAGTTTCATTGGTTTGTGCAACCGATTGAGGATTACGCGGGCGACCTTTCCGAAGTCATTTGCCGGCGCTTCCCGCTCCACAAGCGATGCTGCCGTCAATAACTCGTAGGGACTCAACCCAATCACCTGGGCTCGACTCTCAATATTGGTCTTCTGATATTCCTGGGCGGACTTAGTAATGAGGTCTTTGAGGATCGCCTTAGCGTCACTCTTGGGATCAATCGTGTACTCCCCCGGCGCGATCAAACCTTCCAAGCGTTTCGGGTCAGCCCCGCGGCGGGTCACTGGTTCAATTGCCCAGGCTGGAACCCCTAATTCTTGTAGATTAGCTGTTGAGGCTTCTTGTTGTAGTGCTTCGATAGTGATGCAATGGTCGGAGTTTTCGAAGCACGTTACTTTGGAGATCTTGGAGAAGATGCCGTAGCGTACATCGTTTTCGCCGCCGCCGACGCCTTTGACGTCCATAAGTCCGTCGCCGCCGTTGACCGCGAGTGCTTCAATTTTGTTCTTGGGATCAAGGAGTGCCGCGAGGGCGGCTTTCACGCTCATTTCGTGTTGCAGCCGGTACACCCCGGGTTTGAAATTGCTCGCATTAGGGTTGTTATATGTCGCCGTTTGGAACACAGATTCGTTTGCGATAATGCCCCGTTGTTTCAGTTCTGGCCCTAGCTCGGAGAGGGTTTGGCCGTCTTTCACTGTGATGAGTTCGTATTGGCCGTTGCCGCTCCCCTTATAGTCACGCGTCGAGGTGGTAGCTAACTGTGTGCCTATGTATATTGCAGCTCCGAGAAGAAGAATCAAGGAAGCGAGCAGGACTGCTGCGCCACGTTGACGTCGCTTGACGTATTTCACCTTGCGCATAAGTATTCGAGGCTCTCCTTGTGTTTGATAACTTTTCCGTTACGATTTTACTGTTCTTGGTGTTGTGGTGCTGACAGGGGTGGTGTCCTGTGCAGATAATTCGTTCGTCCGTCGAGCCAAGATTGCAGAATCTCCACGGCAGCGGCTTGATCTATGATTTTTCGGCCGGTTTTTTCGCTAACCCCACTCGCGCGTAGTGCCTGATGTGCTACTACGGTTGATAGCCGTTCATCGGCCATTCGGACGGGGATTGATAGCTCTAGTCCTTGGAGGCGACGGTTGATGCGGAAGGCGATTTCTTTGGCGTGTTTGACGCTTTTAGAGCCATTGCCTTTGAGGTCGCGGGGTAGGCCGACGATGACTTCGACAACGTTGTTGTCTGTGATGAGGGTGATGAGTCGGTCGATGTCGGATTTGTCGCGGTCCTTGAATCCGGTTTCGCGTTTGATGGTTTCTAGGGGCATGGCGAGGGTGGCGTCGGTTCCAGAGAGTGCGACACCAATGCGCACGGTTCCTACGTCGACGCCGAGGCGGCGTCCGGGCCCGGGGTCATGAACGCCGGGTTGGTCTGGTGTTATCGGTGCCATGCGTAGCCTTTCGTGGTGGGTGGGGGTAAAAGGTTATGAGCCGATAGTTAACCGTACTCGAATATTGTGACTGTGGAGTACATTATGGGCGAATTGGGGAAAACCCGTGGTGCGGCGGTGGTAATACACGCCGCCTATAACCTTAGGCTCTTAGTCTAACGGCGGGGCACTGTTGCGGAAAATCGACGGTGGTGTTTGTGCCTCTTGTACCCCCTGTGTGGCAGGTTTTCATAAGGAAAACGGGTGTCCTCCCGTATAGGAGAAGCACCCGTTTTGTGCCGTGGGTTAGAGGGTGGCGATGTGTTCTGAGGCGGCTTTCAGGCCTGCAGGTAGGCCGTCGGGGTTGCTGCCGGAGCCTTGGGCCATGTCGGGTTTGCCGCCGCCACGGCCGTCAATGTAGGGGTTGAGGGTTTTCACGATGGTGCCGGCGTTTGCGCCGCGAGCGATGGCTTCTTTGGTTGCGGCTACGACGAATGGTACTTTGCCGTCGCTTGTCGACGACGCGAGGAGCACCACTCCGGCTTCCCCGGCGAGGTGGTTTTTCACATCTGCCGCTAGGGTGCGTAGGTCGCCGGCGGTGGTGCCGTCGGGGAGTACCGCGGATGCCACGATGATGTCGTTGGGCAGGTGGGCGCGGGCCACCAGGCGGCTGCCTTGGGCGAGGAGTTCGGCTTTGCGGAGGTTTTCGATGGTTTTTTCCGCTTCTTTGAGTTTTGTTGTGAGTTGGGCGATGCGGTCTGGCACTTCCGCGGATGGTGCTTTGAGTGCGGAGGCCAGGCCGGCCACGAGGGCGCGTTCCTTGCTGAGATATTTGAAGGAATCCAGGCCGGAGTAGGCTTCAATGCGGCGGGCCCCGGAGCCGATGGAGGATTCGCCGAGGATGGATACGGGCCCGATTTGGGAGGAGTGGGCGACATGGGTGCCACCACAGAGTTCCATGCTGAAGGGGCCACCAATTTCGACGACGCGCACAATATTACCGTAGTTTTCGCCGAAGAGGGCCATTGCGCCCATGGCTTTGGCTTCGTCCAGGGTGGTTTCGATGGTGTTGACTTGCCAGTCGGCGTCTACAGCCTGGTTGGTGATGAGTTCGATGTGCTCCAGCTGTTCCGGGGTGAGTTGTTCCGTGTAGTTGAAGTCGAACCGTAGGTAGCCGGGTTTGTTCATGGAGCCGGCCTGGACTGCGGTGGGGCCTAGGACTTCGCGGAGGGCGGCGTGAATCAGGTGGGTGGCGGAGTGTGCTTGGCGGGCGGCGTGCCGCCAGGCAGGGTCGACGGCTGCGGTGACGGTGTCGCCGAGGGCGAAGCCGCCGGTTTCCACGGTGGCCCGGTGGACCCAGAGTTTTTTGCCGATTTTTTGCACGTCGTTGACTCGGAGCAGGCTATCGCCCAGGGTCATGGTGCCGCGGTCGCCGATTTGGCCGCCGGCTTCGGCGTAGAAGGTGGAGGCGTCGAGGATGACTTCAACATCGTGGCCGGCTGACACTTCGGATACTTTTTTGCCGTCGCTGAGCAGGCCGATCACGTGGGATTGGGCGGTGAGTTCGTCGTAGCCGATGAATTCGGTGGGGTGGTTGTCTACCCAGTCGCGGTAGATGGACAGGTCTGTGTGCCCGTGTTTTTTCGCCTGGGAGTCGGCTTTGGCTCGGGCTCGTTGTTCGGCCATGAGTTTGTCGAAGCCTTCGGTGTCGACTTGGAGCCCGGCTTCGGCGGCCATTTCCAGGGTGAGGTCGATGGGGAACCCGTAGGTGTCGTGCAGGGCGAAGGCGTCCGCGCCGGCAACTGTGGTTTTGCCTTCTTGTTTGATTTTTGCTGCCGTGGTTTCGAAGAGTTCGGTGCCGGATTCGAGGGTTTTCAGGAAGGCGGTTTCTTCGGTGATGGCGACGCGTTGGATGCGTTCCCGGTTGTCGGCAATCTCTGGGTAGGAGGGGGTCATGGTGTCCATGATGGTGTTCATGAAGCTTTCCATGGTTTTGCCGGTGGCGCCGAGGAGCCGGGCGGATCGGATGATGCGGCGGAGGAGTCGGCGCAGGATGTAGCCGCGGCCTTCGTTGCCGGGGGTGACGCCGTCGAGAATGATCATCATGGCGGTGCGGGAGTGGTCGGCGATGACCCGGAACCTGATGTCGTCTTCGTGGTTGGCGCCGTAGGTGGCGCCGGTGAGGCGTTGGGCTTCGTCGATGACGGGCCGCAGGAGGTCGGTTTCGTAGACGTTGTCGACGCCTTGGAGGAGGCAGGCGATTCGTTCCACGCCCATGCCGGTGTCGATGTTTTTCTTCGGCAGGGGGCCGAGGATTTCAAAGTTGTCTTTGCCGGTGCCGGCGCCGCGTTCTTTCTCCATGAACACGAGGTTCCAGATTTCCAGGTAGCGGGAGTCGTCGGCGGCGGGTCCGCCTTCGTTGCCGTATTCGGGGCCGCGGTCGTAGTAGATTTCGGAGGAGGGCCCGCAGGGGCCGGGGATGCCCATGGACCAGAAGTTGTCGGCCATTCCGAGGCGTTGGATGCGTTCGGCGGGGATGCCGACCACGTTTTCCCAGATGTTGGCGGCCTCGTCGTCGTCAAGGTATACGGTGACCCAAATTTTTTCGGGGTCAAAACCATAGCCGCCTTCGTCGATGGGGCTGGTCAAGAGCGACCAGGCGTGGGTGATGGCACCTTCTTTGAAGTATTGGCCGAAGGAGAAATTGCCGGCCATTTGGAAGAATGTGTTGTGGCGGGTGGTAATGCCAACTTCCTCAATATCCAAAGTTCGAACACACTTTTGGATACTTGTGGCGGTGCCGTTGGGAAACGGCGGCGTCTGCTGACCCAAGAAATACGGCTTAAACGGCACCATGCCCGCATTGACAAACAACAGGTTGGGGTCGTCAAGAATCAACGACGCGCTGGGTACCGCCTCATGCCCAGCCTTAACAAAATGATGAGTGAAACGTTCCCGAATCTCGTGAGTCTGCACGGTGGTTAAAGTCCTTACACTATTGTCCAGCTTCGCCCCCATACCCGTGGTCTAGAGGCACACAATTTGGTTACTTTAGCACTTCGCCCCGAATTAATGCTCGTAGCTTTTCGACGACCCCAGCCAGGCGGCCCTCGTTTCCCCGCGTCGTCGGCCGGTAATATGTCACCCCAGCCAAACTATCAGGTAAATACTGTTGCGCCACCACCCCGTGGGGATCATCGTGCGGATACACATACCCAACCGCATTCCCTAAATCCTGGGCACCGGCGTAATGCCCATCCCGCAAGTGCGGCGGCACCACCCCGGACTTTGCCGCCCGCACATCCCCCATCGCCTGGTCAATCGCCACATACGCCGCATTCGACTTCGGTGCGGTGGCTAAATAGATTGTGGCCTCCGCCAGGGGAATCCGCGCCTCCGGCATTCCGATAAGCTGCACCGCCTCCGCCGCAGCCACCGCCACCGATAATGCTTGCGGATCCGCCAACCCCACATCCTCCGCAGCCGCGATCACCAGCCGGCGGGCCACAAACCGGGGGTCCTCCCCTGCCACCAGCATTCGGGCTAGATAGTGCACCGCCGCATCCACATCCGAGCCCCGGATCGACTTAATGAACGCGCTCGCCACATCGTAATGCTGGTCCCCATCCCGGTCGTAGCGGACCACCGCCCGGTCAATATTCGCAGCCACCACGTCCACCGACAGTTCGCCTCCGTCCGGCACCGACTCCGCGGCCGCCTCCAGGTACGTGAGGCTGCGCCGCGCATCGCCCCCGGACAATGCCACCAGCTGGTCAATCGCCGCATCCGATGCGGTAATCCGACCCCCGAGGCCCCGCTCGTCCACCAGCGCCCGCCGCAGCACCGCCCGTACCGACGCATCATCGAGCGACTCCAGTTTCACAATCAGCGACCGAGATAATAGTGGCGCCACCACGGAAAAGCTCGGGTTTTCCGTGGTCGCCGCGACCAGCAACACCACCCGGTTTTCCACCGCCGCCAACAGCGCATCCTGCTGGGTCTTGGAAAACCTGTGCACCTCGTCGATGAACAGCACCGTTGGCATGCCCTGGATCAGGTCGCGCCGGGCCTGGTCGATGACGGCTCGGACTTCTTTCACCCCGGAGTTCAGTGCGGAAAGGCCCACGAATTTTCGGGCGGTGGCCTGCGAAATGAGGGAGGCTATGGTGGTTTTGCCTGTACCGGGCGGCCCGTAGAGGATCACGCTGGCGTCACCGGAGCCCTCGATGAGGCGGCGCAGCGGTTTCCCGGCAGCCAGCACGTGGTCTTGGCCGGCTACTT
>CAUVMZ010000183.1:0-5868 GCA_963552855.1 uncultured Corynebacterium sp.
AAACCGCGGTACGCTAAAAGAAAACCGTCTTTGATATGCGATAATGGGAGGCATACTAATGGATAGCTCTCGATATGGTTTGGCATTTATAGAGGTTGATTCCGGCGACCGTAGCGTCGACAGTGCGGAGCTGCAGCATGTGCTCTCCATGCTGGTGCTCACCTATCTTGACTCATCCAACTGTATTAATATTCGCCCCAGTTTCGGCGGCGGGCTGGTTGCCACCATGCACCTTCCCGCGGCGATTATCGACATCATCAACACCAATATTGATTATGTGCGGCGAACCGCACGGCTACCAGCGGATTTCAGTCTGGAACAATTGGATCTACTGCGTATGGTCGCGCGTTTCGGTGGCCCGGACACGCACATCCAATTTAATACCACGCTCTACCCGGCGCAGCCACTCGACCAGCATTATTGTGACTGCGTGGATCGGGCGCGGGCCACCCTGGTCACGAACACTATTGGGTCGCTGCAGGGGGAGCTGTATTCCTATCTTGGCCGTGACCACCTGATGGCTGTGGGGCTGGAGCTTGCCAATCGGGATGTTGTGGAAATCGACTATGACCCCTATGTGTTTCCCACGTTTTCCGTGGCGATCGAGGGCATTGTGAACCTGCATGGCATTATTCAAACCCACCCGGATAGTGGCCGGCCCATGCGCATTAAGCTCCGTAGATTTAATTTGGTGCAATAGTTTTCCGTGCTTGTCGACGCTTATCGACGCCGCAAGCGCCGCGATCCGTCCGTGGAGAGTTTTGCGTCCTGGCATATTGATAGACTGCGGCTATGTCTTATGATTTTTTATTATATGAGCCGGAGCGGACTCCCGATGGTGGCCTGGTTGTTCACCCGCGTTCAATGGTTGAGTATGATTTCCTGGCCGATCGCTGGAGCAGTAAGGAGACTGTTTCTTCCCCCAACCTGGAGGCGGCCCAGGCTGAGCTCTGTTCCGATGATGCACTCACATTCGAATATCTTGATGTTGTGATCGAGGGGGATCGGTGCCTGTGGGTTCCGGTTGCGCATCAGTGGGCGGAGAAGGCGTGGCAAAGGCTGGAGCGATTGGCGGTCCGCCACCATTTGGGACTGGCGGATATCAGCAGCTCGTTTGTTGTCTGCTATGGGGATGAGGATCCCGCCTATGCGGTTCGTGCCAATCGGTGGGAGAATGTCGCATTTTCCCGCGCCAGCCTGCTGCCCAGCCTGGAGTATCTGCGCGACGATGGTACTGGATGCCGATTCTATATTCTTTTTGATAGTAGTCGTGATGAATACTATATCCAGACGATGATGATGGCTGATTTGTCCTATGAGGTGCCGGAATTCGCGTCGACGGCGCAGTGGTGGGTGGAATACCGGGAAGGCGACGGCGACCACCACTATGGGGCGCCCGCAGCCACCATGGCGGATGTGGTGCGCATGTTCGACCAGTGGCTAGCCAAGTCCGAGGAGTTTTCTTCGCACCCGTGGACCAAAATGGATTTTTAGCCCGCTGGGGTGTGCCGCCTGGTTAGCCGCCGGAGTGCATGATGTCCGCGCCTTCGGGAACGGTTTCGTCTTCGGGGTCATCAAGCCAGCCTTCTGGCAGAATGACTTTTGCGGGGGAGCCTTGCCGGCCCCGAACCCCGTCCGCGTCGGTGGCCAGTGCTGGGGATTCCCGCCAGGGTTCCAGCGCCGCCCGCAGATCCGCTAAGGTTTTAATTGCGGACAATTGTGCCCGAAGGGGCCCGCCCACGGGGAAGCCGCGCAGATACCAGCCCATATGTTTACGCAGGTCCCGGCAGGCTTTATCCTCCCCATCGTAGTGGGTGAGCAGTTCCGCGTGGCGGAGAATGATCCCGGTGACCTCGCCGAGCGTGGGTTCCGGGGGAATGTCAACGCCCCGTAATGCGGCGGATAGTTCGGCGAAGAGCCATGGCCGGCCTAGGCAGCCACGCCCCACGACCACCCCGTCGCAGCCGGTTTCGGTCATCATTTTTTGGGCGTCGGTCGCCTGGAAAATGTCCCCGTTTCCCAGCACCGGGATGCCGGTTTCCGCCAGGTGTTCCTTGAGTGCCGCGATCTGGGACCAGTCGGCGGTGCCGGAGTACCGTTGGGCGGCGGTGCGGGCGTGCAGAGCCACCGCCGCTGCGCCCTCGGCCGCGGCGATCCGGCCGGCGTCGAGGTGGGTGTGGTGGTCGTCGTCAATGCCGATGCGGAATTTCACCGTGATGGGAATGTCGGTGCCGGCCACGGCTTTTACCGCCGCGGCCACAATATTGCCGAAGAGGCGGCGTTTGTAGGGGAGGGCGGAGCCGCCGCCGCGGCGGGTGACCTTGGGGACGGGGCAGCCGAAGTTCATGTCGATGTGGTCGGCCAGGTTATTGTCGGCCACCATGCGGGCCGCCTTATACGTGTATTCCGGGTCGGTTGTGTAAAACTGGAGGGAGCGTGGGTGCTCATCGGGGCCGAAGGTTGTCATGTGGCGCGTTTTCTCGTTGCCCTCGACAAGGGCCCGGGCGGTAATCATTTCGCATACATATAGGCCCGATACCGTTCCGGTTTTTGCTAGTTCCTGTTCGCGGCAGAGGGTGCGGAATGCCACGTTGGTGACGCCGGCCATGGGGGCTAAGATCACGGGGGAAGCTAACTTGATGGAACCGATTGTTAAACTCACGGTTGTCATTGTTCCCGATGTCGGCCAGGGTGGAAAGTTTCCAACGCTGACTCATTACCTAATGCTAGAGAAAGGGGGTAGTAACGGGGGTGGCTTGCGGATTGGTGTGTGGGGTTATTTTGGGCCATTATTGCGGTGTTTTGGGAAGTAATTACGGAAATTCACACATGAACCAACTGTTTTACGTTAATGTGGTCTCCGTAACTAAAAATTTCTGCTTTAGGGGTACTCACAACCCTGTGGGCGGAGTTTCATAGGAGGAATTTCATGTCGGAACGCATTGCGAATGCCAAGCTTGCTGGCAAGGTCATGTCGGCTGATGACGCCGCCCAGTTCGTGAACCATGGTGACAAGGTTGGCATCTCGGGCTTTACTGGTGCTGGTTACCCGAAGGTGCTTCCCGCCGCTATTGCGCAGCGGGCCAAGGAAGCCCATGCTCGTGGTGATGAGTTTATGATTGATCTGTTCACCGGCGCTTCGACAGCTCCTGACTGTGATGGGGTGTTGGCTGAGGCGGATGCGGTTCGGTTCCGCACCCCTTACCAGTCGGATCCGATGATGCGCAGCAAGATCAATGATGGCACCACGCTGTATGCGGATTATCACCTGTCCGAGTCGGGTATGTATGTGGAAGAGGGCTTCTTCGGCAAGATGAATGTTGCCATTGTAGAGGCAGTTCGGATCACCGAGGATGGTGCGCTCATCCCGTCGTCGTCCGTGGGTAATAACGTGGATTATTTGGATGCGGCCGAGAAGATCATTGTTGAGGTGAATTCGTGGCAGTCCCTGGAATTGGAGGGTATGGCTGATATTTACCGCGTTACGCCGCTTCCGAACCGTCAGCCGATTCCGATCACGAGCCCCGGCCAGCGCATTGGCACTATCTCTATTGATATTGATGTGGATAAGGTCGTTGCGGTTGTCGAGACCGATTTGCCGGACCGCAATGCGCCGTTTAAGCCTATCGACGAGCAGTCGAAGCAGATTGCCGGCCACTTCCTGGATTTCTTGGAGGGTGAGGTTGCCGCGGGTCGGCTGACCTATGATGGTTACCGTATGCAGTCCGGTGTGGGAAATGTGCCGAATGCTGTGATGAGTGGCCTGCTCAATTCCAAGTTTGAGAATATTCAGGCCTACACCGAGGTGATTCAGGACGGCATGGTTGATCTGATTGATGCCGGCAAGATGACGGTTGCCTCGGCCACGTCATTCTCGCTGTCGCCGGAGTATGCGGAGCGGATGAATAATGAGGCCTCTCGGTATTCCAAGCAGATTATTCTGCGCCCGCAGCAGATTTCGAACCACCCGGAGGTGATTCGCCGGTTGGGGCTTATCTGCACCAATGGTCTGATTGAGGCGGATATTTACGGCAATGTGAATTCCACCAATGTGATTGGCTCCCGGATGATGAATGGTGTGGGTGGTTCGGGTGACTTTACCCGCGCCGGCTATATTTCGTCGTTCATTACGCCGTCGTTCGCTAAGGGCGGCGACATTTCGGCTATCGTGCCGTTTGTGTCGCACGTGGACCACACAGAGCAAGACGTCAAAGTGGTCATTACCGAATATGGCTATGCTGACCTGCGTGGTTTGGCGCCGCGGCAGCGGGTGCCGAAGATGATTGCGCTGGCTCACCCGGATTACCGGCCGCTTTTGGAAGAGTATTATGAGCGGGCATTGAAGTTGGCCACGGATCGGAAGATGCTGCAAACCCCGCATGATCTGGCCACGGCCTTCTCGTTCCATCAGCGGTTTGCCGAGACCGGTTCGATGAAGAAACAGTAAATTGCGGTGGGGGTGTGAGCGACATGCGATTGCATGCGAGAAAATTCGTGGCACCCCCAAAAAGTACTGCAATTATGCTATACACATAGGTTTTCTGTGATTATCCTGGATTTCATCCAAGATAATTGCAGTCAATCTAAAATTGTTACAAAAAATTGATTAAAAAACGCAAAAGTGTGACTGGCTCTCATGAGTAACAGCTAGGCTGTGGGGCGTTAGAAAACAATGTGTTCTTGCCCCGAGGAGCTGGTACTTATGCGACCGCAGTCACGCTGGATTATGCGAATGGTGGCTGGTCTGTGCGTCAGCATGCTCTTTGTTGTGACGCAAATACCTGCTGCTCAGGCCATGGATTTGCCGGATACTAGCAGTGGGTCAAGTTTCCTCTCATTGCTAAGTAAGTTTTTCAGTAGCAACAAAACAGAGGAACCTGAGCGCGCTTCTGAAGAAAACACCGAGCTGACCGAGCGGAAACTTACTGGTAAAACCCCGAAAGCAGAGAAAATAGAAGAAAGCTTCGATACTGCTGTTGTGGGGAGTATTTCGGCGGCGCAGGCACTGAATACCGCCAAGCAAAATGTGGTGGTGACGGATGGATACACCAATGTGCGGTTTATCCGCGACGTCGACAAGCAAAAGGGCGCCGATGCTACGGTGACCATTGCCGGAGTGACGTATGGGGCCAAGTTCGACGAGGTTGTGCCGCTGCTCGCGCTTGGTGCTAACGGTGGGGACAGCACTCGTGAACTGCAAAAAGCCGTGGATTTGGCGGCGCAGCGGGGTTTGGGTGTGACATTGAGCCCGGCCCAAAAATATGTGGTGACGGATCAGATTACTTTGCCCAAGGGGCTGCAATATTTCGACGCCAAGGGTGCACAGATCACCGTGAATATGCGGGGTCAGGCGGACGCGCCGAAGTCCGTGTTCGCTACCACCCACGACACTGTGGGCTGCAAGATCACCGATATGACGCTCAACCTGGCGAGCGCCCCCTACACGCGGGGCATCATGATCGACGGTGGGGAAAACATCGAGGTCAGTAGGATTGTTTTTAACCATTTGACGTATCGGGCGGTAGAAATGTCCGCCACCGATCGCGTGGTGAGGAATATTACTGTCGCCGATAACTTCATCAATAACACCGAGGGGGAGCGAGCCCAGGTGGGGCATTCGCTGTCGATCGTGGCCACCGCCACCAGGGATGAGTCCGATAACCCGGTGAAGGGGAGCCGTAGCCCGGTGTGGGAACGGTATGCGACCAATGGCACGGTCAGCCGGCCGATCGCGGGTCTTACTGGGCTGACCATTGTTAATAACCGTATTAGGGGTGGTTATTATGGCATTAGCTTCTCTGGGGTGAGCGACAGCGTGATTCGCGGTAATGAGGTGACGGCCAATACCCGCAATATTTCCATCCAGAA
>CAUVMZ010000184.1:0-5840 GCA_963552855.1 uncultured Corynebacterium sp.
TCACCCAACGGACACGTTTCCATTCCCATCGTTCCGGCGCGATCCGCCGGAGGAAAAACGCCATGGTACAGGCGTAAAACACCGCATATATGACCGCGTAGCAGGCGTCGATAAGCAAGAAAACATGCAGGTAGGCGTCTCTGCCAGAACCACCCAGCGCAAAGAGGGTGTTATGAATGTAGGTGGCTTCGTTGCCGAAATTAAGGTCAAGAATTTCTGCACCACCGGACACCAGCGACACATAACTGGCGGCAAGCCGCATCGCAGTCATGCCGAGAAGAAAAAGTACCAATAATCCCCCAATATGTCGGGGTCGCATCGTCCGCATACTTAAGGATTTTACCCCCAAAATTTTTTGGGTTTATTGGGTGATTTGTCACCCATAGCCATCACCTGTTTCCGGCCTGCGCTACGGTATAACTAATCAAATTCTCCCAATAGAATGTGAGATATACACCCATGGCCTCACGATTCCCCCGCCTCGCTGCTGTTCAATCCGCCTGGGCAGCCTGGGCCGAGCCCACCCAAAAACCCGCCCAGTCTACCTCCTCCCCCATGAAGTGGCAGCCCACATCGCATGTGCCATCGTCTCAGCACAATGCCGTATTTCGGCTCATATTATGGCCTATTGCGGCGCTCATCGTTGCACATCGGGTGTGCGTGCTGGCCGCGAATGGCCACATCACCGACGATTACACCACGGTATTTTTGGCGCTGCGGCGGTTTTGGGACGGCATCCCGGTGTATAGCGAAAATTATTCGTTCGTGGACCCGCACTATCTCTATAACCCGGGCGCGACCATGATTTTGTCCCCCCTGGCGTTGGTGGGGCATGTGGCGGTGGCCCGGATGGTGTTTATTTGCGGCAATGCTGCGGCGATCATTGCGGCGGTGGCGATTTTAATGCGCATGTTTGGGTTTTGGCTGCGCGGCTGGGGGTTTCCGCTGGTTGTTGCGGTGGCGTTCGTGACGGAGGCGGTGCAGAATACGCTGATTTTCGCCAATATTAATGGGGTTTTATTGTTGGCGTTGGTGGGGTTTTTGTGGGCGCTGCTGGGGGGCCGCCAGTGGTGGGCGGGGGTGATTCTTGGGTTGGCGATCGTGATCAAACCGGTGTTTTTGCCGCTGCTGGTTTTGCCGTTGGTGAAGTTTCAGTGGCGGACAATACTGGTGGGTGTGGGGTTGCCGGCCGCTCTTAATGCGGTGGCGTGGTTGGTGGTGCCGGGTGCCGGCGAGTATGTGTCCCGGACGATGCCGTATCTCAAGCAGGTGCGGGATTATGCGAATAGTTCGCTGCCCGGGTTGGTGACGTATTTTGGGCTGCCGGGCTGGGTGGGGACGGTGTTGTTCCTGGTGTTGGCCGCGGTGGTTGTTGCGGGCGTGTGGTTTTTGCTGCGGTTGCGGCACAGCGACCCGTTGCTGTGGGCGTGCACAACGTCGGGGCTGTTACTGTCTGGGGCGTTTCTACTGTCGTCGCTGGGGCAAATGTATTACTCGATGATGCTGTTTCCGCTGGTGGCGACGGTGGTGCTGCGGCGATCCCCGATGCATTCGGCCGCGGGTGCGGTAGGCATGGTGTTGTGCTTATCGCCGTTGGAGTGGGAGTTCGCCCGGTGGCCGGTGTATGGCCAGTGGTTGGACACGTTTTTGCCTACCGTGGGCTGGTTATGCGTGGTGGTGGCCACGGCCATGTTTGGGTTTCAAGCTTTTCGACGCCCGCCCGGCGGGGAATAATCCGCCCCGAATGGTTGTTACCGCTTGATATGACGGATTTTCAACTTTTCACCGATACACAGTGGCGGGAACACCTCAGCCCCGAGGAATATCGGGTGTTACGGCAGGCGGGTACAGAGGCGCCGCATGTGGGGGAATATGTGGACACAAAAACGCAGGGAGTGTATTCGTGTCGGGCGTGCGGGGCAGAATTATTCCGGTCGACGGAGAAATTTGATTCTCACTGTGGGTGGCCGTCGTTTTTCTCGCCACTGGCCGGTGACCGGGTGATTGAGCGGGAGGATCGGTCGCATGGAATGGTGCGCACCGAAGTAGTGTGCGCGAACTGCGAGTCGCATTTAGGGCATGTGTTTGCCGGTGAGGGCTATGACACCCCCACCGATTTGCGGTATTGCATTAATTCGATCAGCCTACGGCTGGTACCGCAGCAGGTGACCGAGGATTAGGGCAGGACCTTCACCAAGTCAGCAACGTCAGTGACTCGACGGCCGGTAAAGAAGGGGATTTCCTTACGCACATGCAACCGCGCATCGGTGTAGCGCATTTGGTGCATGAGGTCGACGATGCGGTGGAGTTCCTTGGCTTCGAAGGCGAGCATCCATTCATAGTCACCCAGCGCAAAAGCTTCGACGGTGTTGGACAGAACGTCGGAGAAGGGGCGGGCGGTACGACCATGTTCGGCAAGGATACGACGGCGTTCGGTCGGGTCCATGACATACCAATCGTAGGACCGGACGAAGGGATAGACGGCAATCCAGTCGCCGGGTTCTTCACCCATGATGAAGCTGGGAAGGTGGCTCTTATTGAATTCGCTGGGCCGGTGAAGGCCATTGCCGAGCCAGAACACTTCGGAGGATTGGCCGAGAATAAGGTCACGGCGGAAGCGATTGTAGGCGTCTTTGATGTAGGAAAATTCTTCGGCGTGCCACCAGAACATAAAATCGGCTTCGGCACGACCACCGGTGATATCGTAGATGCCACGGACGGTAACGTTGCCCTCGGCTTCAAGTGCGGCAAAGAATTCTTGGGCTTGGGTAATGGCCTGAGTCCGGTCGGCACCAAGCGCACCGGGGATGGCTTTGAAGGTGGCCCACTGGCAGTAGCACTGAACGTTATTGAGTTTTTCGTAGTCGATTTTTTTGACCATGTGGGGGTGGGTTCCTTCCCATAATCTTTGGTTTATGTTTTGCTTCCACCGTTTGGTGGGGCATCCGTTGCGAGTTTACCCCTTGTGTATGGTTGACAAATAGCAAGTTTGGTAACTAACCGATAACAAGCAGGTAACAGGCCCGTAACAGTTCCGTGGTCAGGGTTCGCCTGGGCCTGCTGCAACGGCGTGGCGCTGTGCTTTTGGCAAAATCTTTCGCTAATTTGGCGGGTGTGACTAACACCCCTACATCCCCCAAGAAATCTCCGGTTACGAATACCGATACCCCAGTAGATTTTTCCCGCGCGATGGCGTCTATGCATGAAGCCGTGTTGCGACCAGAGATTACGTTAGGAATTATTCGACCACCGCAACGGTTAGCACCGTTTAGCCATGCCATTGGTTTGGAGGTTACCCGGCCGGAAAATATCAAGCCAATGAGTACTGATGCCGAAGGTGATGCCTTCGGTCGACTTATTTTATTGCACGATCCGGGTGCAGATGATGTGTGGGAAGGCCCATTACGGTTAGTGGCTTATATTCAGGCAGATATGGATCATTCACTAGCTGGAGATCCGTTATTGCCGGAAGTTGCCTGGGATTGGTTGACCGAAGGTTTGAGCGAAGGCGGCGCCGAGTATTCGAATCTGGGGGGTACAGTAACGTCTACTGCGTCGGTTAGGTTCGGGGAGATTACCGGCCCACCAAGCGCTTATCAGATTGAGATGCGAGCATCATGGACAGCGGCGTCGGTAGAGTTGGCACCCCACGTAGTGGCGTTTTCGAAAGTACTTGCGCATGTGGCTGGGTTGCCGCCGGAGGGCGTGACCGCGCTGAATAATGGCGTTAATGTCTGAATTCATAACCGCACCATCGGAGGGCACACCACAGCTTATTGCCGGCGCCGCAGCAATCAGGCAGGCCGCCGACCGGTTGGCGCAGGGCACAGGTTGGTGCGCGGTCGACACGGAGCGGACATCCGGGTTTCGGTATCACAACCGGGTGTGTTTACTTCAGATTCGGCGGGCCGGTGCGGGAACGATGCTGATAGATGTGGAATCCGACCCCCAGGCCACCACGGATTTCATGGGTAGAGTATTGGCTAACACCGGATGGGTGGTGCATGCCGCGACATCGGATTTGCCTTACCTGGAACAGTTACAGCTGCGACCAGCACAGCTTTTTGACACCGAATTAGCCGGCCGGTTTTTAGGGTTTCACCGAGTGAATTTGGCAGCAATGGTAGAGCATTATCTTGGGGTGCGGTTGCGGAAGAATCATGGTGGGGAGGATTGGTCCCGGCGGCCGATACCGTCCGAGTGGTTAGACTATGCGGCATTAGACGTGGAATATTTATTGCCGCTTGCCGACGCCATGCGCAGTGAGCTCACGCAACAATCCCCGAAGGACGAATGGGTGGCAGAGGAATGTGATTATCTAACCCGGGTCTATAGGGGCTACTCCCCCACCCCGAAATCCTGGGAGGACCTCAAAGGGGTACGTAGATTGCAAACCAGCAAGCAGCTTCAGGTGGCGCGCTGGTTATGGCAGGTGCGGGAAAAACTGGCCCAGGCCTCGGACACAGCGGTTTCGCGGCTGCTACCGGATAAAACATTGGTAGCGTTAGCCACGGAGTTGCCGACAACCGTGCCGAAGGTCATCAACACCACAGGCTACCCGCCGAGACTGCGTCGTAAAGCTCGCTATTGGGCAAACCAGGTGGATAAAGCGTTGCGCACCTCGCGGGAGCGGTGGCCGGAACCGTTTCCAATACCAACCCACCGCGACAAGCCACCATCTCGATACACGTGGTCACGGTATTACCCGGAGTCATTTCCAGCGTTAACGCTGGTACGGGAAGAATTGACGCGCGTTGCCGCCCAGGTGAATATTCCGATGGAAAATATGATCCAGTCGTCCGATACGAACGAAATCGTGTGGCGCAGCCAAGAACTCAAAGAAGTGACAGACGCCACGGAATTATTGGAATTATTGCGAAGGTTACAGATTCGGCCATGGCAGCAAAAATTATGTCTGCCGATTTTTACTTCTATCCTATTGCCGTAGTCCCGCTACCTCATAATGAGGGGTTCTGAAGCTCACCCGGCTTCATACTTTTTGCCTGCTTAGCCTGAGGCAGAAATTCAGCTACCACTGGGCGACTCTTTTAAAGCTCCTATCTTCCTTTAAGATAATGCTGAATGTTTATCTTCGGTTTAGCTTGGAGCTTACTCACATGCATCATGAATCACTGTATGAACACGTGTCCTTTGATTTCCCGGGTTTCGTTATTCAGGTGTATTACCTCCATGCCACGAATTTTGCGCTAGCACATAATAAGATTCCCTTGGTCCATTATGTAGAGGTTACTATCGACGCCTCGACGCCGGCGCTCCTGGCCGTTCTCAAAGATAAAAATACCATTAACATTTCTGCTAAATATAACGGGAATGACCTCTTCGCCCCGCTGACCGCACCCATACCACGGTTAGAGAAACTCACGTCAAAAACCCTCGTCAATGACGTTTCCGCCCAGACACGCATCAACCCAACACTGTTGCAATATCATGACGAATCCACCTTCGGCGACCTCACCATCAGCGTGACAGTGGGCGGACAGACCCGCACAAAAACCGCTAAGCTGCGGATTTTAGCGCCAAATGAATGGTTTAACGCTCCCGCCTACTACCAATCCTTAGCAGCTTTTGTGCAGCCCAATTCTGAGGTTATTGAACCCCTCAAACGAGACACAGCAGAGATTCTAGGTGCGGCAACGGGCTCAACCGCCCTCAATGGTTACCAGGCCGGCAGCGAACGTGCCCTAGAGATTGCCGCCGCGGCATTTCAGGCCCTCCAAGACCGGAACTTAATATATTCTGAGCCACCCGCATCATTCGAACATACTGGCCAACGAGAACGAACCAGCACCCAGCTCCTCCAAAACCGCAAAGGAACCTCC
>CAUVMZ010000185.1:0-5816 GCA_963552855.1 uncultured Corynebacterium sp.
AAACCAAACATCATTCGAACAAAACAACCGCCTTTTTAGGTGGTGATTTTACCTCACTCAACCCCAAAAGACGGTTGCTTGCAATGTATTTTTGGTGCCGTACAGCACCCCCGAATTAACCCTGACGGGCCTTGAACCGGGGTTCCTTCTTATTGATCACATAGACCTTGCCGCGACGACGCACAACCTGGGCGCCCGGCTTGTTCTTTAGCGACCGAAGTGACTTACGAACCTTCATCGGGCGCTCCTTTCTTGATTAAACTTTTGGCATCAATCAGCCAAGGACACGAGCAACTATGGTATCGCACCTGGGGCACAAACACCAAAAATACCCAATCTGATTAGGATAAAAGCCATGGACCACGCGGCACATATCAAACAAGAGATCATTAATTTTCTCCACGTCAAGCCCCGCATCGACGCGGAGGAAGAAATCACCCATCGGGTGCAATTCCTCACCGACTATCTGCTTTACAGTCATGCCAGAGGCTTTGTGTTGGGAATCTCGGGCGGCCAGGATTCCACATTGGCCGGCAAGCTGGCACAGTTGGCCGTCGAAAAGCTGCGGGCGGTGGGCACCGATGCGGAATTTTGGGCCATGCGCCTGCCTTACGGGGTGCAATTTGACGAAGAGGATTGTGAGATTGCCTTAAAATTCATCCAGCCGGACCACACGGTCACAGTGAATATTAAGGAGACCACCGACGCCCAGGCACGGGCCGTGGCCGAAGCTCTGGGGCAGGAGAAGCTCACGGACTTCAATAAGGGTAATATCAAGGCTAGGGAGCGCATGATCGCCCAATACGCGCTCGCGGGCGAGAAGAAACTCCTGGTCATTGGCACGGATCATGCGGCGGAGAACGTCACGGGCTTTTTCACCAAATTTGGCGACGGCGCCGCCGACCTGGTGCCGCTTTTCGGTTTAAGCAAGCGCCAGGGCGCCCAACTGCTGCGTCACCTGGGTGCGCCGGAATCCACATGGCGGAAGGTACCGACCGCGGATTTGGAGGAGGACCGCCCGGCGCTCGCCGACGAGGATGCCCTGGGGGTGACCTATGCGGACATCGACACCTATGTGGAAAACACGGGCCTCATTCCCGCGGAAGCGCAGGCACGCATCGAACACCTGTGGCAGATCGGTCACCACAAGCGGCATTTGCCGGTGATTCCGCAGGACACGTGGTGGCGGCAGTCGCGGTAACTCGCCGCGAGGCTAGCCCAGGAGCCGCACCACGTCGGTGGCGCACCGCAGCAGCTCGTGGCCATAGCTGGGGCCATGGGTGAAGGCATGCACGGCGAGTGGGTGCAGCTGGTGGACGGGAATGAAGTCCCGCCAGTCATCGACCAGGGGTCGCACCGACTGGTAGCCTTCGAATACGTCTTCGATGAATGGGGTTCCGAAGAGGGCGAGCATGGCCAGGTCGGTTTCGGGGTGTCCGCCGTGCGCTGCCGGGTCGATGAAGAACGGCTCGACCCCGCCGTTGTCGGTGCTGGCGTCGTCCAGGACAGTTTCGGTGAGCACGTTTTTGCTGACCGGACGCCCATAGAGCAGATTGCCGGACCACAGGTCCCCGTGGATGCGGCCGGCCACACCGGGTGCCACGTGGGCGCTCTCCCAAGTCGCCGCCGCGATGAGTTCGCAGGCGCGTTCGACGATTCTTTCTGGGTCGTGGATGTTTCCGGCGTCCGCGGCCTTACGGTAGAACGGCAGTACCCGTTGCGTGGTGTAGAACCGCGCCCAGTCGGGGTCTGGTTCGCAGGCCTGGACTTGGGTGCCGATGAAGTTGGGTCCGGGCCACCCTAGCGGTGGGCTGCCGAAGGCGGGAGCGCCGGCCAGGTGGATGCGGGCGAGTTCCACGCCTGCGGCCTCGGCGGCAGCTCTGGTGGGTCGCTCCGGGCTGATTTTGGTGGTGCTGATGGTGTGGTCGCTCACGGCCACGACCTTCACCACCTGGGGTGATGCCGCCCCGAGCCAATTGAGACCGGCGGCCTCAGCGTAGGCCGAATCTGGCTGGGCAACGTGTTTGGTAAAGACTTCACCCTGCGCTACATCTGATAAGGGTACGTCGTGAGTTGTCACAATAGAATGAGCTTTCGATACGGTAATTTATAGGTGCTACCCTTTTAGCCTACTAGTACCGTTCGATTTGATTGCTCAGCCGGAAGCTTCTGCCGCTGATTTCCCGTGGTGTAATGCGAATATAATTTTGTTTACGGGTGGGCACCCAGGGGGTAAGATCCAGTGTGTCAATATAACATTTCTCGCTGTAATCGCGTACCTGTTCGGCATCACCTTTGACAACTACGGACCATGCTTCGTTGGCATCCACATGATCCACTTCAAAAACCACATCACTATTGGTCATGATGCCGGACAGTTTCGTGCCCGGCGCGGTACGAAAATAGAGGTTTATTCGATCAGTGACGTAATTGATGGGGAAGATCTCTAGGCCGTCGCGGCTGTGCATCACGATGCGCCCCAGCTTGTGGTTGCTCAAATTCGCCAGGGCTTGGTCGGCGCTGAGGATTTCAATGGTTGCCATACCCTCAAGTTTTACCGAGTTTTACCCGGTAGCGCTAGGATTTTCGCAACATCACAACCGACTCGGTACGTGGCAGAACCGATACTGTTGCCAGGGGGTGAAATCCGTGACGTTGGTATAGCCGCGCGCTGCCGGCTGTGGTTGCCTCAAGAAATATTGGGTCGTCCCCCACGAGTCCCAACCGATGCTCCAGTAGTGCACTGCCTACCCCACGTCCTTGCATGTCGGGGGAGACCACAATATCGGTGAGGTACCAGTGGGGTTCTTCTGGTTGATACTGGTCTACTGCTTCTTGGTGTTTAATGCCGCGCCGCAGTGCAGGCACGAACTGTTCGACGCTGGCCATCGCCCGTTCGATGATGCCGGGTTGGGGCTCGACGCCGTCTTCGGGTGGGGTGAGGAGCAGCGCCCCGGCGATGCGGTCGTCGAGGTAGGCGACGTCGAGTGCTCGGCCAGTTCCCACGTGTCGCAGGCCCGCGTTGATTTCCGCCTGGATGAGGTGCCGACGGAGTCGTCGGGTGGGCATGATGGCGGTCCACACGGGGTCGTCGATGAAGCCGTCGGCGAAGAGTCGGGCGAGTTGGGGTCGGTTGATGGTGGGGTTGGTGTGAATGGTGATCATTTGTCCAGGCTGAGTGCTGCTACGAGTTGTTGGTAGAGGGGGTTGTCGGTCATGAGTTGGTGGTGGGTGCCTTGGGCGATGATGCGGCCGGCTTGCATGACTGCTATGTTATCGGCGTCGACCACGGTGGAGAGTCGGTGGGCGACGGTGACTACGGCGTGTTGGGTGGCGTAGTCGGTGATGGCGTCGTGGATTGCGCCTTCGGATATGCCGTCGAGTTGGGCGGTCACTTCGTCGAGCAGGAGGATGTCGGGTTTGGCCAGCAGTGCCCGGGCGAGGGCGATGCGTTGTCGTTGGCCGCCGGACACGTTGGTGTCTGTGAGCTCGGTGTCGAGGCCTTGCGGCAGGGTAGCCACGTGTTCGTTAAGCCGCACGGTTTTCAGCACCGTGTTGATATCTTCCGGGGTGGCGCTGGGGTTGGCGAGGGTGAGGTTGTCGCGCAACGTGCCGGGCAGAGTGGGGGTTTCTTGTTCCACGTAGGCGAAGTGCGCGCGGATTTCGTCGGGGGCGAGCCCCGGGTAGGGGGTGCCGTTGAGGCGGAGTTCTCCGTGTTCGGGTTGGATGAAGTCGAGCATGGCGGAGAGCATGGTGGTTTTTCCGGCGCCGGAAGGCCCGACGATGGCGGTGTGGCCGACCCGGGGCACGGCGAGGCTCACCCCATCAAGAATGGGGGCACCGCCTGGGGCATATCTGGCTGTTACCTGGTCGAATTCCACTATGGTGTCGCCGCTTTCGCTTGTCGACGCCGCGGCGTCGGCGTGGGTGCGTTCGAAGTCGATGTCTTCGAGTTCCTGGATGCGGCCGGCCGCGGCCATGCCGGATTGCAGCCGGGTAATGCTGCCGCTGATTTGTTCGATGGGTCCGACGATGCCGAGGGCGTAGAGGAGGAATGCCACGAGTGTGGACACGGTCATGTCCCCGAGGGCGACGCGCCAGGCGCCGGCGCTCAGAATAATCATGAGGGCTATTTGTACGCCGGTCATGGCGGTTGCCCCGGTGAGGGCCCGGCGGCGCACCGCGATGATGCCTTGTTTCCGGGATTCCGTGGCTAGGTCTAGGAGTTTTGTTTCTTGTCGGCCTTGGGCTCCTGCGGCTTTGACGGTTTTGATGGCGCGTAGTGTTGCTTGGAGTTGGCCGCCGAGGACGCCGAGGGCGTCTTGGCCTTGTTGTTCGGCGCGGGCGATGGCGGGGGTCATGCGGATGAAGATCACCACGACGATGCCTATTGTGACCGCGGTTGTGAGCACCAGGATGGGGTCGAGGACCGCCATGAGTATGAGGCTGCCGATGAGCATGATGGTGCCGTCGATAAGCTGCACGAGGGAGGCTGATGATGCTTCCCTGAGGAGGACGGAGTCGCTGGTGACCCGGGTGGTGAGTTCGCCGGCCGGCCGGCTTGTGAGCGGCAGCACCTTGCCGGTGAGGTAGCGGTGGATCATGGAGCTGCGGGCGTCGTACACGATGGTTTCCGCCAGGCTTCCGAGGGTGATGGCTTGCCACCAGTGCAAGAAAGCGCCGAGAATCATGAGGCTGGTTAATGCCGCAAGCGGCGGAACTAGGTTGAGTTCCGCCGCACTGAGGGAGTCAAGCACCCACCGGGTGGCCAGTGGGTTTGCGAGGTTGACCGCGGAGGCCCCTAGGCCCAGGATGAGGGCGAAGGCCAGGGTTTTCCGGTGTGGTCGAACATACGACCAGAGGATGGCCCTCCGGGATCGTTGTGAATGGGTGGTGTTATCAGTCACGTGTTTAAGGTTATACGGAAGAGTCCTTGGAGTCGTCGCCGGAGTCTTTGTTGTCGGTGGCGCTTTCTAGTTCTTCTACTTCCGCTTCCTCGACGTCATCGAAGGAGTTTTCGGTATCAGAAACGTCCACCAGGGGCCCGGTCTCATTGGTGAGTGCCAGGATCACGCTCTTGGCCCGGGCAATGCTTTCGGTGCTGATACCCGGATCAAGCTGGGCTTCGTGAACGAAGCTTTTGGCCGCGTGCATGGTGACGGTCACCCGATCGGGGTTGAGGCCGTCGGCGATGAAGTCGTCGCGCCAGCGAGCGGCGTCGTCGATAAGCAGGTCGGTGATTTCAGGCATGGGGGCGAGTACACTCCACAGCTGCGCCGGATCGTAGGAGTCCTGGTATTCGAGGTTGTCGAAGAGGGTTCGGATGTAGGCGCGCAGCAGTTTGCCGGGCCGGTTTTCCGCCAGGTCGATGTTGTCATTGACTTGGTTGCGGAAGTCTTCGATGGCGTCTTCGGCGACAGAGACGAGCAGTTCGGTGCGGTTGTTGAAGTGGTGCATGAGCCCGCTCTTGGTGATGCCGGCCGCGGTGGCAATGGCTTGGATGGATACGCCGAGGCCTTCGGTGATGAGGCTGCGGATGGCGGCGTCGAGAACACTGCGGCGGGTGTGTTCGGCGTCCCGGAAGCCACGGCCGGGGCGCCCTGGCCGACCGGGGCGATCATGGTAGTGATCCCGCATGCGACGACGGTTCTGGGCTTCTTCTTCCAAGCGGCGCCGACGATTCTGAGCCTCTTCCTCCAAGCGGCGGCGACGCTCTTGGGCTTCTTCGTGGAGGCGACGCTGGCGTTCCTGGACTTCTTCCTCTAGCCGACGCCGACGCTCCTCAGGTTCTTCATCCACGAACTCTGGGCCCGCCT
>CAUVMZ010000186.1:0-5791 GCA_963552855.1 uncultured Corynebacterium sp.
ACCCCTGGAGTCAAGGCTCCTACCATAGAAAGACCATGCTTAGAATATGTGCAGCAGCCAGACACGCAGGCGGTCCAGCACCAGCACACGTTCTAATCTTGGACTTCTATTGGCGACAGTTCAAACCTGCAGCAGCCGACATCCCTCCAGAATGAAAACCATGCTTATTAAATCTGCTGCCCCAAGGGGTAGTGAACTTCACACTTGATAAGCATGGTCTTTCGAATCCGCCACACCAAAACCCCTGGAGTCAAGGCTCCTACCATAGAAAGACCATGCTTAGAATATGTGCAGCTCCACCCGAGGTTATCCGTAGCACTCTTCCTAAGCTTGGTTTCGCTCAAGAGACGGATTCCCCGAGAGCGCCTGAAGGAGGTTTATAGTTTAGCGATTGCGCTACCAAACGGAATGGATCAGGCTTCATATCCGATAAGCATGGTCTTTAAGTCTGAATAAATTCCTGTCTAGCAGGTTTGGGGCGCAGGATTTGAAAACCATGCTTATCAGGTTTGCTGAGTTATTGGGTGGCGGCGGGTATTCCAGGTAGGGTTGCCAGGACCGTGAGGGCAGCACACCTAATAAGCATGGTTTCCATTTTGACGGCCCGATAATCCCCTGGAAATCTATCCGGCCATAACCAAACACCATGCTTATCTAACTTGCTACCCCACCACTATGGGTTTTAGGCCAGGTTCCTCCCCCATCAATATAAAACAGCACACTTGATAAGCATGGTCTTTCAGATCCACCACCCCAAATCCCCAGGAGCCGACACACTCCCAGAATGAAAACCATGCTTAGAAAATGCGCAGCCCTGCCCCCTCCCGCCCCGCTTCCGTCCCACAGCCATCCCAGCCCCCCAACCAGCGGAAACCCCAGGCTCAGCGCGTGGCGTGGCCTGGGGCTTCTCCGTCGTAGCGTCGTCGTAAGGCGGATTATTCGGCGACGCGAGCTGCTAGTTCTTCCAGCACATGGACGTATTTCTTCCCGGTGGCGCGGGTCATGCCGATTTCGCAGGTCCGGTTGCAGGAAAGGAACAGGTCGAAGTCATCGTTGCGAACCGAACGGGCCTCGTCATGGGTGGCGGTGGCGGTGAGCTCTTCGTGGAGCATGCCCCGGTCACCGGCGAAACCGCAGCACCGCCACCCGTTGGGAACCACGCACTCTTCGGCAACAAGGCCGGCAAGCATCATGAGGGCGTCATTGACCCCCAGGTGCGTAGAGGAACAGGTTGGGTGCACTGCGGCTTTGCGGGCCCGAATCACCGGCGGCAGCATGGGGGCCACATTCGTTGCCACCCATTCCGTGGCATCCATCACGGTGATTCCGGTCACCCCGGCGTTTTCCAGGGCGATAATGATGCCTTCAGTACAGGATACGTTGTCGCACACCAGGGGGATTTGCCCGTTTAGGGTGTTGTCCACCACCCACTTTGTGAGCTTGTTTTTCATCACCTCATAGCCTTGCGCCAGCCCCTTCGACTTCCAGGGGGTGCCGCAGCAAAGATCCCGCACACCCTGCGGAGTGCTGAGCGTGCGCCCCGCAATGGTAGCAAGTTGCCGAACCGCCGCCTCAACGCCCTGCCCGCAGGCGTGGTCGGTCTTAAACATGGAGCCCACGCAGGCCGGCAGGAAGATCGCGTCCGGGTTTGGCGCCGGCTGTACCGTGCGCAGCTTCCCGCCACCCGGCATTTCTTTGGTGAGGGTGGGCACGATGTCGTCGCTGGTCACTTTGCGGGCGATGCCCAGCATGCCGCGCAATGGTGCGGTCGGCAGCGCATGTGCCATGTGCATGCCTACCGATGCGCTCCGCAGGAGCATATCCCAGTGCTCGGCGGCGACCTTCCAACCTTTGTCCAGGGTTTCGCTTTGGGTTTCCCGGCGCTTTGCCCGGATCAGGTCACCGGTGTTGATATTCACCGGACAGGCGGTCTGGCACATGCCATCCACGGCACAGGTTTGGACCACATCATATACCTCCTGGGCTTTGAGCCGTTCCGCCAGGTCATAGGCCCCGGAGGCTTCGCAGGCGGCGATGGCGCGTTGGATGACGATCCGCTGCCGGGGTGTGGTGGTCAGGTGCTGGGAGGGGCAGACGGGTTCGCAGTAGCCGCATTCCACGCAGTCGTCGATGATGTCTCGGACGGTTTCGGTTGGTTTGATGTATTTGAGGTGCAGCTGCGGGTCGTCGGTGATGATGGTGCCCGGGTTGAGGATGCGGTTGGGATCGCAGGCGTTTTTGACATCAACCATGGCCTGGTAGAGGTCATCACCGTATTGGCGTTGCACGAAGGGGGACATGATCCGGCCGGTGCCGTGCTCGGCCTTGAGGGTGCCTTGTTCCCGGAGCACGAGGTCCACCATGTCTTCGGTGAATTGGTCGTAGCGGTTGAGGGATTCTTCGCCGGCGAAGTCCTCGGTGACGAGGAAGTGGATATTGCCGTATTTGGCGTGTCCGAAGATGACGGCACCGTCATAGTGGTGTTTGTCGAAGAGTTCCTGCAGGTCGGTGCAGACTCCGCCGAGTTTTTCCATGGGAACGGCAATGTCTTCCAACAGGGCCATGGTGCCTTGGGGGCGGTTGCGCATGATCTTGGTGTAGAGTCCGTTGCGCATGACCCACATTTGGTTGCGGCGTTTGACGTCGCCGGTCATTTCGGGTGGGGTGGAGAGCCCACCGAGTTGGGCGAAGGTTTTTTCGCCGGTGGCGATGCGTTCGGCGATGCCGTCGTCGTCCATGGCTTGGTATTCGACGAGCAGGGAGGCGTGTTCGCCCACCTTGAAGCCCTTGGGGAGGACGGAGGAGGCGTCGGGGCCCATTGCCCGGATGGAGGCGGCGTCGATAAGCTCGACGACTTCGGCGCCGGAGTACACGATTTGCGGCAGGGCTTCGGTGGCGGCGTCGAGTGAGTCGAACATGAGCAGGCCGGTGGCGGTGCGCTTGGGTACGGGGACGGTGCGGAAGATTGCTTCGGCGACGAATCCCAGGGTGCCTTCGGACCCGATCATGAGGTGTTCGAGGATTTTCGCGGGCGTGTCGTAGTCGAGGAAGGAGTTAATGCCGTAGCCCATGGTGTTTTTGATGGCGTAGCGGCGTTCGATGTCGGCACGGTATTTGTCCCCGCGGAGGGTGTCGCGGAGTCGTTCGAGCACGCCGACTAGTTCGGGTTCGTGTGAGCGCAGGATGTCGTCGGCGTTGGGGTCGGCGGTGTTGACCACGGTACCACTGGGGAGGGCGATGGTCATGGATTCCAGGGTGCGGTAGGCGTTGGCGGTGGTGCCGCAGGTCATGCCGGATGAGTTGTTGGCAATCATACCGCCGATGGTGCAGGCGATTGATGATGCCGGATCGGGACCCAGTTTGGTGCCGTAGCGGGCCAGCGCGGTGTTGACCTGGGTGACGGTGAGGCCGGGTTGCACACGCACGCGGCGGCCATCGTCGAGGACTTCCATGTTCCGGAAGTGTCGGCGGGCGTCCACGGTGAGCCCTTCGGAGAGGGCTTGGCCACACAGGCTGGTGCCGCCGCCGCGGAAGGTGAGCGGCCAGTTCATTTGGGCGGCGACCCGCATGGCGATGCCCACGTCGGCGGCGGATCGGGCTCGCATCACGGCGTCGGGGGCGTGCAGGTAGTGGGAGGCGTCGACCGCGAGGGCCATGCGGTCGAGTTCCCGGTCGCTGACGGTGGCGCCGCTGCCGAGGGCGTCGCGGAGTGCGGCGAGTGCGGCGGCGTTGCCTTCGGAGAGCAGCGAGCGGGATGTGGTAACGGTAGCAGAGACGGACATTAGGTACTCCAAATCCGTTTGAAGAGGGTGGTTGGATTTATGGGCTGTATGTATCTAGGATATAGCGAGAGTTTGGGGGAAGCTCGAAAAATTTGTGTGGTAATGGTCTCTTAGGTTAGGCATAAATTACCCTTGTGAGCTTTAGGTTTGCATAAACTAAGTTGAGAAAACATCCCCTCCATGCCCGCTTTGCGACGCCCTCCCGGCCGTCCTCATCACCCCGGCGCCCAGGCCACCAACCCGGCAACCTGCTTGTCAGCCCAGCCCCCCACCCCCGGCAGCAGCACATTTGCTAAGCATGGTCTTCATCCCGTGGGCACGCCAGCTCCTGGGAATTCCTCCGCCCACAACCAAAGACCATGCTTATCCAATCTGCTATCCGCAGGACGCCATAGCAGCATACTTGCTAAGCTCGGATTCCCGCCGACGACAGTTCAATCTCCAGGAGCCAGCACGCCCCAAAACCGAAAACCATGCTTATCAGGTGTGCTGCCAACGGTTTGCCTGCGTGGCCGCCGGCTGCATTTGTTCTAAGCATGGTTTTCTCCCTGTGGGCGCGCCAGCTCCTGGTGTTTAGGACCATGGATCCCCAAACACCATGCTTAGAACATCTGCCACCCAGGTGGCCTCGACACAGACACCACGACCACTAGGGCAGCAAATCCGATAAGCATGGTTTTCAACCCTGGATGGACTGTTGTGCAGCGGGTGTGGGGTGTTGGATTTGAAAGACCATGCTTAGAAGACATGCAGCCTGAATCCACAGCGAGCGACGCCTTTCAATACAGCACACGTTCTAAGCATGGTGTTTGATTATGGCACTTCATAAACCCAGGAAAAAGCAGCCGCCAAGAATAAAGACCATGCTTATCGGATTTGCTGCCCCAGTGATCGTGGTGGGTGGGCTGTACTCACACACAGCACACCTGATAAGCATGGTTTTTGATTCTGGGTAAGTTATTGTCCAGGGCGGTTAAGGCGGCAAACTTCAAACACCATGCTTAGAGGATATGGAGCCCGGCCACGCAAGAAACCCCACCTGTATCATTGCGTGCAATATTAAGACATGGATTCACCCATTGACATGTTCTAGAAACACTTCATATAATTTAGCTGTGGGATCTTGCATTGTTTCAATGTGTAACCTACCCCGCCGCAACCTCGCTCAATGCGGGGTTGACGTGCTTCTACAACCAACTACCATGTGCGGGAACTGCCTCTTCTAAATAATGGCTCTATTTCTTTCCACAAATTATCGTATACAGTGCGACTCCGCTTGTCTTTGGGAGGTTCTAGATGAACACGTCGATAGACATACGCTAATAGATCTACTGCCTGAATGGGGCGACTAAATTTTGATGGACTAAAGTGTAGGGCATCAACAAAACTCTCAAGTTTGTCGTCTGGTGAAAATCGATTTTGAGTTCCTTCTGTTCGAAATTGTTGGAAATATCGCTGATAGATAAGTTTGTTCGGAATATCATCGCAAATTCCAATAACATTGTTTTTTCTCTCACTAACACAGTAATTGACATGTTCCAAAGAAATAGTCAATGCCCATTGATGAGGATCTTCACAAAAATGTTTTGTAAGATCAACACTTCCTCGGCATACGAATAATCCATCAATACGTGCAATTGCCGAAATGGCATCTTGATAGATTCGCACGCGCGGACGAGGTTTCCCCTTCAATGCTTTCCACGAACCCACTCCAGAGTTCAATTCATAAGCATGCAGTTCCGCATAAAGAGGAATCTCTGGATGTTGTTTTCTTGCCTTCACAACTACACCATCAAGTGCGGATTCCAAATCGCTCATTTTGTCAGCCGGAATGACAAGAACAATAATTGTGTGCTCACTAGTTGAGTTCTCATCGTTTTTCTTCGAATAAGTCTCATCAAAATATGCCAAAACCCCGGTCAATGCATAATATTAACCGGGGTTTCTATTGTGGTTGTGCGCCCGGAGGGATTCGAACCCCCAACCTTCTGATCCGTAGTCAGATGCTC
>CAUVMZ010000187.1:0-5760 GCA_963552855.1 uncultured Corynebacterium sp.
TGTACTCTTCGTTGGCCTGGCCTTCGCCACCGTTGAACCGCAAATCACCCTACCACCCCTGCTGTATATCCTAGGGCTCAGCCTCTTTGTGTACATTATTGGGTTAGAAGCCGCCCCCGGATTTTTCCAATCCATTAAAACCACCGGCCTGCGGCTAAATGTTTTTGCCCTCATTATGATCCTGGTTATCACCTTCGTGTCCTTTGGCCTCATTAAGCTGTGGGAAATCACCCAACCACAAGGTGTGGGCCTTTTCACCGGTGCCATGACAAATACCCCCGCCATGGCCGCAGTAGTCGATGCTCTCCCCTCCTTCCTCTCCGACGCGGACAAAGCAACGTTAGAAATGCCCGTGGTCGCCTACTCCCTCACCTACCCCATCGGTGTGCTCGGGGTGATTCTTTCCGTGGCGATCCTGTCGAAAATCTTCAAAATCGACCACGATAAAGAAGCCGAAGACGCCGGTGTGGCTTTACAAAAACTCGAAACCCACCGCATCAAAGTGACCAAGGAAAACCTGCCGTCCGTCACCAGTATGCCATTCCGGTTCAATCTGGAAATCATCGTGTCCCGCATCGAACATAATGGGAGGCTCTTCCTGCCCGAGCCGCACGATACCGTAGAACCCGGCGATATCATTTCTGTTGTCGGTACCGCCGAAGAAGTGGATAAGGCTGCCGAGCTCATCGGCGAAACCCTGCCCGGCGACCATCCCGTCCATGACGAAAACCTCGACTTCCGCCGCATCTTCGTTTCCTCCTCCTCTATCGCCGGTAAATCCATCCGGCAACTTCAACCCCGCCTGCAGGGTGTGCTCATCACCCGGGTGCGCCGCGGCGACATGGACTTTGTGGCCCGCCCCGACACCGTACTGCAACTCGGCGACCGCGTGCGGGTCGTTGCTGACCACGAACATATTGACATTGCCACGAAACTGTTCGGCGACTCCTACAAAGGGATCTCCGATTTCAACCTGCTCCCCCTGCTGATTGGCATGACCTTGGGCCTGCTTGTCGGCCTGATCGAAATCCCCCTTCCGGGTGGCGCCAGCCTGAAACTCGGCAGCGCCGGCGGTCCGCTGCTCGCCGCGCTTATTCTCGGGGCCGTGGGCCGCACCGGCCCCTTCGTGTGGCAAGTCCCCTTCGGCGCTAACCTAGCCCTACGCCAACTCGGTATCACTATCTTCCTGGCAGGCATCGGCACGACTGCCGGCGCTGGCTTTGCCAAAGCCCTGCAGGACCCCACCTCGCTCACGGTCATCGGCATTGGTGCCATTGTCACCGTCCTCTTCAGCCTGATGACGCTCATCATTGGTTATAAGGTACTCAAGATCCCATTTGGCCAGGTTTCCGGCATGATTGCCGGTATGCAAACCCACCCAGCGGTCCTGACGTACGTGTCGGACCACACCAAAAACGAGCTGCCGGCCAACGGCTACACCACGGTCTACCCCATGTCCATGGTGGCAAAAATCCTCTGCGCCCAGCTGCTCCTATTCCTCCTATTCCTATAGCCCCTAGTCATAACCTGCCCTTATCGTTCCAGATAATCAACAATCGCCCGCCACCCACTGATGCATTTACCCCACACAAGCATCGGTTCGGGTGGCGTCGTTTGGATAATCCGCAAATTTACGGAACACCAGCGGGTCAAATGATGAGACGGGGAGGTTTTCTTCCGAGGCTCGCAGTCGTTCATCCTCCATCACCACATAGGGGCCCTGATCACCACTGGCAGCAGCCTTGATGAGGGTCATGCGCTGTGGAATACGGACGCTTCGCACGGCCTCCCCCACCGAATTCCGCTCGATAATAGTGCCGTACACGATGGCGGACACAGTAGAATCAGCCGCTCTCGACGTCCCTGCCCCCGAGATTCCCGCCCAAGCCCAGGCACCCCGACCAGGATTCTGGTTTTGCGCCACCACACTATAAATCGCAAACCCAATGATTGGGGCGAAACATGCCCGCTCGCTGTCCCGTCCCACCAGGTTTGCGCGCTCCTGTTTGGTGAAGACCGACCGCTCATCTGGTACACCAGGGATTGTTTTACTCGACGCGGGGCACTGCGATAGCGTGCAATCCTTATCAAGCCATTCCGCGTTGAGGACTTTCAGGTATTTCTCTACCGCCTCACCCACCGCCTGATCGACCATTGAGCCGGCGGTTTCCTGCTTCTGATACACGGGGTTAATGGCCTGCTCGTAGGGATCATTATAGATAGTGAGAATGGCGGCGCCCATAACTGCAACAAAGACGATAGCGCTTAGCGCCACGAATTTATCCCAGTTGTGTCCTATTAATCTCATGGTCCATCCCACATTGTTACTTATGCTACGTGCGACCCTACCTGTGGTAGCACGCTGGCACCATCCCTAAAATCGAACCGGGGGTAATGATTCGAAAATTTGATCCCATGGACGATGCCGACATACCAGCAAGAAACCTCAAGTACTACCTTTAGGTTCCATCACTTCCTGTCTCGCACCCCCATCTAACACTCAGTATCGAATGACAGTGATAAGTTTTACCCCCAAGGGTGGGGATCATTGGCATGCATTTACGAACGTGGCTGGCGCATGGCAATAGATTCTTCGCGGTAGCTAGTCGACGCCTAGAAAAGTGGGCACCCAAATAGCAAAAAACATCAGGCCGCGGCGGGGGTCGCGGAAATAATCGCGGGCGTGAACAGGCCACCGACAACAATGACCCCAATGGCAACAGCGGTAGCAACCAGACCGGAAATAATGGTTTTTCTCATACTGCGCATTGTATACATTAAACTAGACTTCAACAGCAGAAACACCCCCACCCTACCGGTTAACTTGCGGTTATCCGTTATGGGTGAGGGTGATAATTTATCACGCTCTTATCCTACCCAAGGCAGCGTCGCACCGCATGCGCATGTGCGCTCACTGCCCTAGTAGCATAGGTTAGCTATTCTCGTTCGAGTCGGCCTTGCCGGTGAGCTTCTCCCGCAGGGCTTTCAGCTGTTCTTCAGATGCCAGGGAGTTACCGGAGGTCACCTCGGCAGCGGCCTCACCGGCAGCCTCGGAGGAGTAGTTACCACCGGTAGCGGATTCGCCGGCGGCAGCTGCCTCGGCGGCGGCAATCCGGTTCCGCTCAATCTGGGCGGTGTGCAGCTGGAAGCGGCGCTCCGACTCAGCATAGCGAGCTTCCCAAGCCTGACGTTGCTCGTCGAAGCCTTCAAGCCACTCGTTGGTCTCGGGGTCGAAACCTTCGGGGAAGATGTAGTTGCCCTGCTCGTCGTAGGAGTCGGCCATGCCGTACTTCGACGGGTCGAACTCTTCGGTGTAGTCCTCGTCGGCCTGTTTCAGCGACAGGGAAATCCGGCGGCGCTCCAGGTCGATGTCGATGACCTTCACCATGGCGTCTTCGTTGGCGTTGACAACCTGATCCGGCACTTCAACGTGGCGCTGAGCCAATTCGGAGATGTGAACCAGGCCCTCGATGCCTTCTTCGACCCGCACGAATGCGCCGAATGGCACCAGCTTGGTGACCTTGCCGGGCACAATCTGGCCAACAGCGTGGGTGCGGGCGAAAACGCGCCACGGATCTTCCTGGGTTGCCTTGAGTGACAGGGATACCCGCTCGCGGTCCAGATCCACATCCAGCACCTCGACGGTCACTTCGTCGCCGACGGAAACAACCTCGGATGGGTGATCGATGTGCTTCCACGACAGCTCGGAAACGTGAACCAGGCCGTCGACCCCGCCCAGGTCCACGAAGGCACCAAAGTTGACGATGGAGGACACCACACCCTTGCGCACCTGACCCTTTTGCAGCTGGTGCAGGAATTCGGAACGCACCTCGGACTGGGTTTGCTCCAACCAAGCCCGGCGCGACAGGACAACGTTGTTGCGTTGTTTGTCGAGTTCGATGATTTTGGCTTCGATTTGCTGGCCGATGTAGGGGTCGAGGTCGCGGACGCGGCGCATTTCGACGAGGGATGCGGGCAGGAAGCCGCGCAGTCCGATGTCGAGGATGAGGCCGCCTTTGACGACTTCGATGACGGTGCCGGTGACGGCTTCGTCTTTTTCTTTCAGCTCTTCGATAGCGCCCCATGCGCGTTCGTATTGTGCGCGCTTCTTGGAGAGGATCAGTCGGCCTTCTTTGTCTTCTTTGGTGAGGACGAGGGCGTCGATCTGGTCGCCCACTTCGACGACTTCGTCTGGGTCGACGTCGTGTTTGATGGAGAGCTCGCGTACGGGGATGACGCCTTCGGTCTTGTATCCGATGTCGAGCAGGACCTCGTCGTGATCGACTTTCACCACGGTGCCTTCAACGATGTCGCCGTCGTTGAAGTATTTGATGGTGGCGTCGATGGCTGCGAGGAATTCCTCAGGGCTGCCAATGTCGTTAATGGCAACCTGGGGGGCTTTATTGGTGGGCATATGTTAGGTGCTCCAAATTGTGTGTAGGAATTGTTGATGGACAGTGGTTCATGTCTTTTAAAAGCAATGGTGATTCGTTGTTTTAATCTCACTTTGATGGGGGCCGCACTCTCCTACCGCAGTGGGGTTCCATCGTAGTAACGACATGCTTTTGCTACTTTACCGGGTTTGCCCAGCTAGAGCAAATAGATTGGTGGTTTTCTTTTTGGGGGTTTGGTGGGTTAGTGGGCTGCGGCGTCCCAGTTGGGGCCGTGGCCGGTGGAGACTTCGAGGGGGACTTTGAGGGTGATGGCGTTGTCCATTTCGTGTTCGATGAGTTTTTTGACTGTGGTGAGTTCGCCGGGGGCGATTTCGACGACGAGTTCGTCGTGGACTTGGAGGAGGACTCGGGATTTGGCGTTGGTTTTTTTGAGTTGGTGGTGGATGCGGAGCATGGCGATTTTGATGATGTCGGCGGCAGTGCCTTGGATGGGGGCGTTGAGGGCGGCGCGTTCGGCGTTTTCGCGGGTGGCGCGGTTGGTGGAGGTGAGTTCGGGGAGGTAGCGGCGGCGCTCGAAGAGGGTGGCGGTGTAGCCGTCTTTGCGGGCTTGGGTGACTACGGTGTCGAGGTAGTGTTTGACGCCGCCGAATCGGTGGAAGTAGTTTTCCATGATTTGTTTGGCTTCTCCGGCTGGGATGTTGAGTTGTTGGGAGAGTCCGAAGGCGGAGAGGCCGTAGACGAGTCCGTAGGAGAGGGCTTTGACTTTGCGGCGGAGTTCGGGGGTGACGCCGCTGGGTGGGACGTCGAAGACTTTTGCGCCGACGTAGTTGTGGAGGTCTTCGCCGTTGTTGTAGGCGGTGATGAGGCCGGGGTCGTTGGAGAGGTGGGCCATGACGCGCATTTCGATTTGGGAGTAGTCGGCGGTGAGGAGGGTTTCGTAGTTGGTGCCGACGGTGAAGGCGGAGCGGATTTTTTTGCCGGCTGGGGTGCGGATGGGGATGTTTTGGAGGTTGGGGTCGGTGGAGGAGAGTCGGCCGGTGGAGGTCATGGTTTGTTGGAAGGTGGTGTGGATGCGGCCGTCGTCGCCTACGGCTTTGATGAGTCCTTCGAGGGTGGTTTTCATTTTTTGGTATTCGCGGTGTGCGAGGAGGTGGTTGAGGAATTCGTGGGGGTGGTTGGCGGCGAGGGTTTCGATTTCTTTGGCGGCGGTGGAGTATCCGGTTTTGATTTTTTTGGTTTTGGGGAGGCCGAGGGTTTCGAAGAGGACGACTTGGAGTTGTTTGGGCATGGGGCGCTCCGGTTGGGATTGGCGCGTTATGGTAGCGCCGCTTGAGGGCGCTCTGCATAGGGTTCTGTACGGTATCGC
>CAUVMZ010000188.1:0-5732 GCA_963552855.1 uncultured Corynebacterium sp.
TTCGTCTTGGAGGCCGTCGCGGGGGCCGAAGCGGAGTGCTGGCATGGCTTCCCAGTCGACTTGCCCGTCGGTGGTGTATTTGTCGAGTAGCCAGGGGTTGGCGACGGGTATGTAGCGCATGGTTCCTAGTTCGATGGCATCGCAGCCGGGTACGGGTTGGGGGTCGCGGGTGACTGCGCCGAGCACGTCGCCGCGGCGCAACAGGTTGAGTGAGTGGGATTCGTCTTCGATGCGGAGGGTGAGGGTGACGGCATCCCAGCTGGCCACTCTGGCGAGCACGGGCGGGAACCAGGTGGCGAGCGAATCGGCGTTGATGGCGATCGATAGTGGGATGGTGGCGATGCGTTCTTTGAGGTTGGCCATGGTTTCGGCTTGGAGTAGTGCCATGCGGCGGGCGGCTTGCATGAGGACTTCGCCGGCTTCGGTGGCGCTGACGGGGGTGCTGCGGCGCAGCAGGAGTCGGCCGACGGTTTTTTCCAGGGCTTTGATGCGTTGGCTCACGGCTGATGGGGAGATTCCGAGGATGTAGGCGGCGTCTTCGAAGCTGCCTTCATCCACAATGGTGAGCAGGGTTTGGAGGTGAATGGGGTTCATGACCAGCATTATAAAGCTATTCTTACGCAAGTTAATAAAAAGTAATTTTACTTAAGTGAGTGTTTCGGTAACACTAAGACCTATGAGCATTGCTATTGCTGGTTTCCTCTTGGGGCTTTCCCTTATTGTTGCCATTGGTCCGCAAAATGCCCTGGTGATCCGTCAGGGTGTCAAGCGTGAGGGCTTGATTGTCGTGCTTGCTATTTGCATGCTCAGCGATATTTTCTTGATCTTTGGTGGCACCGCCGGCGTGGGTGTGATTATTGAAAAGGCTCCCCTTGCCCTGGTGGCATTGAAGTGGTTTGGCGCTGCCTACCTGGCGTGGTTCGCGGTTTCGTGTTTTAAGGACATGGTAAAGCCACGAGCATTAGACAGTTCCGCCACCGATGATGGTACTTCGCTTGACGACGCCCCCACGGCGACACATGTTTCGAACGCGGATATGACTCGTGGGAATGGTGGCCAGGTGCAAACCAAGACCCGGCCCATCACCACCACTGCCCCAGCCTGGCAGGCTCGGCCAGCCCGGCCGTGGGTGAAGCCCGCGTTGGCGGCGTTGGCGTTTACCTGGCTCAACCCGAGCGCCTATATTGATACGCTTGTCATGTTGGGTGGGATCGCTAACCAGCATGGGGAATCCGGCCGGTGGGTGTTTGCAGCGGGCGCGCTGATGGCGTCGGCAGTGTGGTTTCCGCTATTGGGGTTTTTCTCAACGCGGTTTTCCCGGGTGCTGAGCCGGCCGCAGGCGTGGCGGGTCATCAATGGTGTGATTGGGTGCATCATGGTGGTGATGTGCATTCGGCTGGTGATGCACTAGGAAGGCCAGGTGGAGGAAATAACAATAGGCCGCAGGTTGGCGGAAAGGGGGTTGCCAACCTGTGGCCTTTTGGGTTTGCGAGGCTTGCGGGGGTTATTCGGCGAGTTTCGCGGCGATGAGCTTATTCACCTGGCCGGGGTCGGCCTTGCCGCGGGTGGCTTTCATGACCTGGCCAACAATGGCGCCGGCCACCTTGGTGTTGCCGGCCCGGTATTTGGCCACAATATCGGGATTGGCCGCAATGGCTTCGTCGACGGCGGCTTCGATGGCCCCATCGTCGCGGACGACCTCCAGCCCGCGGGCGGCAACAACCTCGTCGACGTCGCCTTCACCGGCGAGCACCCCATCAACCGCCTGGCGGGCGAGCTTATTGGTGAGCTTCCCCGCCTTGATGAGCTCCACCACGTGGGCGACCTGGGTGGGGGTGATGGGCAGCTGGTCGAGTTCTACGCCTTGTTGGTTGGCTTTTTGCGCCAGGTAGGAAACCCACCAGGAGCGGGCCTCGCCGGAAGTGGTGCCCGCTTCAACGGTGGCGATAATGAGTTCGAGGGCGCCGGCGTTGACAATGTCCCGCATTTCGGCGTCGGAGATGCCCCATTCTTGCTGGATGCGGGCCTTCCGCACCCAGGGCAGTTCCGGTAGGGTGGCCCGGATTTCTTCCACCCATTCTTTCGGGGCAATGACTGGGGGCAGGTCGGGGTCGTTGAAGTAGCGGTAGTCCTCGGCGGTTTCCTTAGGTCGGCCTTTGGTGGTGGTCCCGTCGGTTTCCTGATAGTGGCGGGTTTCCTGGATGATGGTGCCGCCGTCGGCAAGGACCTGGGCTTGCCGCTGCATTTCGTAGCGGACCGCCTGGTAGACGGAGCGCAGGGAGTTAATGTTTTTCGTTTCGGTGCGGGTGCCGAATTCGGTGGCACCAATGGGTTTGAGGGACACGTTGGAGTCGACGCGCATGGATCCCTGGTCCATGCGGGCGTCGGAAACCCCGAGGGCTTTGACCAGATCACGGAGGGCAGCAACATAGGCGCGGGCAACCTCGGGGGCGCGGCGGCCAGCGCCGATGATGGGCTTCGTGACGATTTCGATGAGGGGAACACCGGCCCGGTTGCAGTCGACGAGGGAGGAGGTGGCACCGTGGATACGGCCGTCGGTGCCACCAATATGGGTGAGCTTACCGGTGTCTTCTTCCATGTGGGCGCGCTCAATTTCGACGCGCCATTCGGTGCCATCGTCGAGAATAACGTCAAGGTAGCCGTCGTAGGCTATGGGCTCGTCGTATTGGGAGATTTGGTAGTTTTTAGGCTGGTCGGGGTAGAAATAGTTTTTGCGGGCAAATCGGGATGATTCGGCGATGCTGCAGTTTAAGGCCAGGCCGATCTTAATGGCCCATTCCACGCCTTTGGCATTGACGACTGGGAGCGCCCCGGGCAGTCCTAGGGAGACGGGGTCTACATGGGAGTTAGGTTCCGCGCCAAAGCGGGCGGAGGAGGTGGAGAACATTTTCGTTTCGGTGGCGAGTTCCACGTGGACTTCCATGCCCATTACTGGTTCGTATTGTTCTAAGACGTCGTCGTAGTCCATCAATTCGTCAAAAGCGGTTGTCATACCCACAAACTATACCGCTTGGGTGGGGATTTTTAGACTTGGCCGCCGGAGAGTAGTTCATCGGTGCTTACTACCCCGGTGCGGTAGGCGAAAAGCACTGCGTGGACCCGGTCGCGGGAATTGGTTTTCATAAGAATGTGCCGCACGTGGGTTTTGACGGTGGCCATGGACACGTATTCGTGGTCGGCGATTTCCTGGTTGGTCAGGCCCAGGGCGATGAGCCGAAGAATGACGGTTTCTCTGGGGGTGAGTTCGGCCACAGCCGGTGAAGGCATTGGTGCGGCTGGCTGGTTGGGGTGTTTCAGTAATTCCAACACGTGGGCGGTAGCGGTGGGCGCGAGTACCGCCTGCCCATCATAGACGAGGCGGATGGCGTCGAAAAGCTCTTCCGGTTCAACGTCTTTGAGGAGGAAACCACTAGCGCCGGCGGCGATGGCACCTGCGACGAACTCTTCATCATCAAAGGTGGTGAGCATGATGACCTTGGTGTCGGGGTTGGTGGCGATAAGCTGTTTCGTGGCCTCAATGCCGTTGAGTTCGGGCATTTGGATGTCCATGAGCACAATGTCGACGGGTTTTTGGTGCGCAACCTGGGTGCCGTCGGCAACCTGCCAACTCGCTTCCATGTCGGTTTGGGAATTGATGAGCAGGCTAAAGCCGGTTCGGACAAGGGGCTGGTCGTCAGCAAGGCCGATGGTTATCATCGTGGGATTTCTACTTTCACAAGAAACTCGTTATTGTCGGTTCTCACCTGCGTGACCCCACCCAGGGCGGTGGCGCGCTCCCGCATGCCCTGGATCCCATATCCGGGGTCAGGCCGGTGTTCGGGAAGGCGGTTTGTTGCGGTGATGGTGATGTGTTTCTCGGTCGTTTCTACCGTAAGTTGGCCGCGTTGTCCAGGGGAATATTTCAACATATTGGTGAGTAATTCCTGGATGATGCGGTACAAGGTGGTTTGGATAAGCTGCGGCAGATCATCAGGCAGCGTGTCGATTCCACTGGTGTGGACATCTAACCCGGCATGGCGGGCGTCGTAAAGCAGGCCGCGGATCGCCGCAATATTGAAGACCGCGTCGGCGTCACGGCCTTCATTATCGCGGAGCACGCTGAGCAAGCCACGCATTTGTTTCAGCGCACTGCGGGACGTTGCAGCTATGGTCTCCAGCGCTTCAGTGCCAACCTCGGGGTTGGTGGGGTTGGTGTAACGGGCACCGTCAGCGAGGGCGATCACGGCGGACAGATTGTGGGCCACAATGTCGTGCATTTCGCGGGCAATGCGGGTGCGTTCCACAATGGCCGCCAACTCGGCGCGGTCCTGCAAAGCCTGGTGTTCCGCTTGCCGACGCCGGGCCACGCCACCCAGCTGCCAGAAGAACCCCACAATAATCCAGCTCATTACGACGGCTGCAATACGGAGCTGCCAGGCACCCATGTGGTTTTGGGCATCAGCGTCAAGAAGCTTGTCGTTCAACATCTCGGCCGCGGCAATACCGACGAGAATCCAAACCAACCACAGAGGCCGCCACCTGGGATTACAATTAGCGCTGGCAAGGTAGATGACGTAAAGGAGCGGAATACCAACCCGGGGGAAATCACTGGCCACCTGCGCAACAAGGAGGGTGGTGAAAGCGCAGGCGATCACCCCCATGGTGGCGTCGGGGTATTTCGGGTGGATGCATAACGCCACCGTCACAATGAGGTAGACGACAAACCCGATGGTGTTTTGGGTGGGGGTCAGCGCCGGCGCCCCAACCATGGGATGGGGATCAAGGAAACTGGTGGTAAAAAGCAACCCCAGCACGACGATGATGAAAAGTCGGAGCGGGTGCCCCACCCAGGCGTTGAGACGCTCGATCATACGTATTCCCGGTTAGTGAAGATACGGACAAACCCGATCAGGAAAGCACCAGCAAGCACGGCACTGGACAGGAAAATCATGACCACACTCCCCATATCAATGCTGGTGTCAGTGACGCCGGCGGCCACGGAAATGAGCGAAAGACTACGGCTCACCAACGAATAGGGGAATAGCCAGCCGAGATCCCGGATCCAACCAGGGGCGAAACTGAATGCAATCCCAATAATGAGCCCGAGAAACGCCCAGGCGATAGGGGCAGCGAACGATTTCAGATACATGGACAGCACGGACTGCAGCAACACCAACGGCACGGCGGCAACAATGCCAATGAGCACCAACACCAGGTACTTCAAGGGCGGGGCACCATTATGGCTGGCAAAAACGATACCAATAACGAAAGTGCCGACCACGAGAATGAGCTGCATAAATAGGATCAGAATACTCACGGCCGTGGTTTTCGCCGCAATGAGGCTGATCGCCCGGCGCGTGTTGGTACGAAGCATGGCGTAGTTCGAACCTTGATGTTCCATGCGCCAGGCGGCGGCAACAATGATGGCGATACCAATGCTGAGGTAAAACATGCCGTAGAAGAGGAGAACCTGGCTGAACAGGGAATCCCAGCCATGGGTGAGGGCCTCTGGGTTACCGAAGTAATTGATGCTGCCGGTGATAACGGCCAGAAGCGGGAGGACGATGGCGATAAGCCACAGGTGGGAACGGCGGAGTTTGAGTAGTTCGGCGCGAAGCATAATAGGTCAGCTTTCTCCTTTGTTGAGTTGCGTAGTGTGGTAGTAGAACCCCCCGGTAATGAGGATGGCGAGGATGGTAAAGCACAGGTAGGTGAGGATCCCGGGGTTGATA
>CAUVMZ010000189.1:0-5717 GCA_963552855.1 uncultured Corynebacterium sp.
TCGCGGTAGCGCCTGGTTTCGGGGCACCGGGTTTCACGGCAGGTCCAGGTTTGACGGCACCTGCACCTGGCTTCGGCGCACCAGGCTTAGCCACTGGGGTTGATTGCGTAGATTTTGCCGCCGATGCCTCATGGTTCGTGGTTATGCCGAGGCTGGCATAATGCTCTTTCATCTTCTTCACCACGGGAGGTTCAATGGTAGAAGATGCAGTTTTGACAAATTCACCCTTTTCTTTCAGGGTGGCAAGCAGTTCTTTGCTGGTTACGCCAAGCTGCTTGGCTAGCTCGTGTACACGTAGCTTTCCGGGCACTTTTCTCCTTGTTCTTTTCAGCGAAAAGGCACATGCCCGGATTAGGGCCGGACTTATCTGTGGCTTTTCGCCCGTAGTTTGCGGACGTTCATCGCTGATGCTTCATCGTGTGCTCATCAGTGTTCGGTCTTCCTTCTTAAATTTCTTGATCCGGCCATGTGTTAAGGCTCGTCGCTAAGTTTTGCGAGATACTTTCGCACCGGACCAGTGTCTACTGGTGCAGACACCCGTAACGCGCGGCCTATGGCGTTGCGTTTTTCGGCCAACTCTAAAGCGGCTAATGTTGGGGTGATCCAACAGCCTCGACCAGGCATGTTGCGCTGTGGGTCGGGCACGATAACTGGTGGTATTACGTGTTGCGCCACCAACCGTAACAGTTGGATATCTGGTTGTCGTTGATGACTCGCAATACAGGTGCGTATGCGGATGACACGTTTCCCGTTGTCGCCTGTCGACGACTTACGCAACGCCTTAATCGTCATCCAACTCCTCACACCAATGATTCCACCACAACCCTAATTTCTTTAGAGCCTTTGCCAAGCTTAGTCGATGAACACTTAAAAGTTAATTCAACCAAGCCGATTACTTCCCCACTAAAGATTTTTAGGGTGTCATGCCGCATCTGAACGAATGTCGATCTTCCAACCAGTCAATCGGGCTGCAAGCCGGGCATTTTGCCCCTCTTTACCGATAGCAAGTGACAATTGGTAGTGGGGTACCGTAACCCGCGCGGTTTGGGCAGTTGCATCGATAATTTCTACGTCAACCACTTTCGACGGCGCTAAAGCGTTACCCACATATTCCGCCGGATTGTCGGAATAGTCGATAATATCGATCTTTTCCCCGTTAAGCTCTTTCATAATATTGGTAACCCGTTGGCCCCGTGGCCCAATGCACGCGCCCTTAGCATTCAGTCCTTTCACTCTGGCCCGAACTGCCACCTTGGAGCGATGCCCCGCCTCCCGGGCAATGGACACAATCTCCACAGAACCGTCCGCCACCTCTGGAATCTCCAATTCGAAAAGACGTCGCACCAATTCCGGGTGGGTGCGAGATAGGTTAATGCTCAGCGAATGGGAATTATGATTTACCCCTACCACGAATGATTTTACCCGATCACCATGTTTGAGTTGTTCACCAGGGATCTGTTCGGCTGGTAGGAGAATGCCATCTTGGCCATCAGCTTCGGTGCCCAAATGCACCACCACAATGCCACGCTCATTAGCATGAATATCGGCCTGCACTACACCGGAAACCACCCGACCCTCATATTCAGAATACGCATCATAGGCTTGGCGGGTTTCAGCTTCCCGTAGGCGCTTCACAATAGCGTCACGAACAGCCACAGTGCCAATGCGTTCAAAATTAGCGGGGGTATCATCGTGTTCCTGCACCACATTGCCCTCATCATCAAGCTCACTGATGATGACGGCTACTGCACCGGTGGCAATATCGATGTCCACGCGGGCTTGAGTATTGGGCGCAGGAGGGGCATCCTTGTATTCACGATAAGCATGCATCAAGGCACTGGCAATTGTTTCCAGAAGCACCTGAACCGAAATACCTTTTTCGGTTTCGATGGCCTTCAACGCTTGAACATCAATATTCACTTGTTTACTTAAATCCTCTCACCGTGTTGGGATATCACGGCATCGTCGTAATTGCTAGCAACTAACTCCAACTCGTTCTCTGTTGGAGTGGTGAACTCAACTTCTACCACCACCGAAGGATAATCCGCTAATTGAATTGGGGCAACCACAAATTTTTTACCGATACGCTCAATGGTGATGACGGATGTTTCGTCATCATTCAGCGCCCCGATTCGGACCTGGCGTTTCTTACCGTCGTCGACAAGCGTGACAAGCCGACCACGGTTACGGCGCCAATGTCGTGGTTTCGTCAATGGTGTACTTACCCCCGGGGTGCTTACTTCCAACGTATATCCTGGGCCGAAATTTAGTGCACCAGCGGTTTCTTGTTCATCAAAAAGCTCGGATATTTTTTGTGTGATCGCTTCCAAAACGTCGGAATCGGGCCGGTTATCTGCATCAACGGCAATGGCGACCACGCTTTTCTTGCCGGCACGAGAAATTTTAATATATTCGATATCCATGCTGTATTGGTCTGCCACTGGTTGCACCAGGGGGAAAAGTATCTCCGATGTAGGGAAAGCCATGGCTGCCATGCTAGTACAATGACACCTCATGAAGCGTTTACTCACCATCCTTATGGCGGCCGTTATGGCAGCATTTACCCTCGCAGCCTGCGCGAACCCCTCCCCTAATGAGGCGTTGAGTAAACTACTAGCGGTAGCACCTGAGTCAGAAAAACCGGCCTTAACGGCCGAGATCGTTAGATTATGCGGCCACCATAAAAACTCGGAGATACCGAAATCTTGCGACCCCGTGGCAGCGACGGCAAATATAGATCTTCCCGATGCTGGTAGCAGTGGTGTGTTGCAGGTATTAGCGGATGTCCCCCAGGAGTCCCTGCCCGTTGTGGTGAACCTTTACCTTACATATGTGGCGAGCGAACAAACCACCCCGGACCTGCCCAATGTGACACTCGATCCGGCACGGAGCGAGGGGGATGCGCGCGCTGCCGCTATCACTGCCGCCAAGGCTGCCTTGGAGGCCGAATACGCGTTCGACTATGCAGTGGGAATCATTGAGGCGTTTGGGGATGAACAGGTGGATAATGCGGCCGATGGGGTTGATGATCGTCACGAGGCTGTTGCGGAGAAACTGCGGGAGGCATTGGGGGATCAAGCCCCGGCACGGTTACCTGCGTATACATTTAATCAGCCGCTGCCAACCGATTCAGCAACCGCCCAGAGTTTCCTCACGGAGTTAATGAAGGAGTTGGATGCGTTGCATGTTCATGATGCGGAAACCGCCACGACCCCGGCATGGCGGCTGTTGTCGCTGAGTATTGCAGGATATCTTCGGGCTAAGTAGCCAGGAAAGCAACTGTGGGCTGACCGGTTATCAGGTTATTTGTAGATGAGTTGTTTCACCGTGTTGACGATATCTGCCGCTGGAACTTCCAGGGTTTCACCGCCTCGGATTCGTAGTTCCACGATGCCATTGCTGAAGCTGCGGCCGAGTACCACGATATAGGGCATTCCTAAAAGTTCCGAGTCTTTGAATTTTACGCCTGGGCTTACTTTGGGCCGGTCGTCGAAGAGTACTTCCATCCCTGCGGCATCGAGTTGCGTCACGATGTCATCACCGGCGGCGAGTGCTGCTTTGTCTTTATTGGCCACCACCACATGCACCTGGTATGGGGCAACTTCGATGGGCCAGTTCAGGCCGTTATCGTCGTGGTGTTGTTCGGCGATGACTCCCACGAGCCGGGAGACACCAATGCCATAGGATCCCATGGTGGGGATAGCTCGTTTGCCGTGTTCATCGAGGATTTGGACGTCGAAAACTTCGGTGTATTTTCGCCCTAGTTGGAAAATATGCCCAATTTCAATGCCACGTTCGAGGGTGAGCACGCCCTGGCCTTCGGGTGCGGGGTCGCCTTCTCGGATTTCGGCAACTTCCACGTATTCGTCAACGGTAAAGTCCCGGCCGCAGACCAGGCCAACAACGTGTCGTTGGCCTGCATCAGCGCCGGTGATCCATGAGGTGCCGGATACTACTCGGGGGTCAGCGTAGATTGGTACTTCATTGTTACGTAGTGCGATGGGACCGACATAGCCTTTGACGAGGAAGGGATTGTTTTTGAAGTCTTCTTCAGTGGCAAGCATGACTTCGGCGGGTTCGAAGGATGCTGCTAGTCGTTTTTCGTCGGCTTCCCGATCACCAGGTAGGAGAACTGCGGCGATTTGCCAGTCTTCACCGGGTTGGCGGATTTTCACGATGAGGCATTTGAGGGTATCTGCGGCAGTAACGCTCCGCCCATCAATGGTGATGCCGGCACTATTTGCCCAGTCAACCAAGGCGGTGATGGTTGTGGACTCGGGGGTTTCGTGCACGATTGCTTCGGGGAGGTTGGTGAAATCTCGGGTTGCGCCAGGTTGGGTGATGACGGCTTCGACATTTGCGGCATAGTCGCCTTCGGTTGCGCGCACGAATGTATCTTCACCATTGGGGGAAATGGCGAGGAATTCTTCTGATGCGGAACCTCCCATTGCCCCAGAGGTGGCTTTGCAGATGACATATTCCAGATTGAGCCGGTTGAATATTGCCTGGTAGGCGGCGCGATGCGCTAGGTAGGATTGTTCTAATCCGGCATCGGTCATGTCGAAGGAGTAGGAGTCTTTCATGACGAATTCTCGACCGCGGAGGATACCAGCCCTGGGTCGTTCTTCGTCACGGTATTTGGTTTGGATTTGGTAGAGGGTGACGGGGAAATCCTTATAGGAGGTGAACATGTCCTTGACTTGGCGGGCGAACATTTCCTCATGGGTGGGCCCTAAGAGCATGTCATTACCTTTCCGGTCTTTAAGTCGGAAAAGGTTGTCCCCGTATTCGGTCCATCGGTGGGTTTGTTCGTAGGGTTCGCGGGATAGGAGAGCCGGGAAGAGGAGTTCTTGGGCACCGATATTGTCCATTTCTTCCCGTACGACTTTCTCAATTTTACGTAGGGTACGAAGGCCCAGGGGTAGCCAGGTGTATACCCCCGGTGCGGCGCGACGGATATAGCCAGCCCGCACGAGAAGTTTATGGCTGGGCACTTCAGCATCGGCCGGATCTTCTCGCAGTGTGCGCAGGAATAGTGAGGAAAGTCTAGTAATCATGGTTGGTAATACTAGCAGCACGCTTATCAGCGAGGGGCACTTCTCATGTCTGTTATTTGCTGCGCATTATTCTTTTGTGTGCAACCATGGGAGCTATCCCTTGTCATGTTTATAAGTGCCATTGAGTGAGGAGATTATGAGTAACCCATTTAATGTAGGATCTGAGATTTTGAGTTCTAATGGTGGGGATAGTAGTGATGTATCAGCATCTGGGGCGGCACCTCGGCGACAATTGCGTGTGGGTAAACCTGTGTTGATGGTGGTTGGCGTGGTTTTGGTTGTAGTGGCAGGCATTGTTGGTTATTTGATGTTTGGCTATAAGTCCACGGTGACGGAGGTCAATACTACGGCTAAAAATGCGGAGATTCCGTTGCTTGAGCGTTATAGTACTGCGAATCAGTTTTTGCCAGAAAAGTTACTTGCGGTAATGCAAAAGTGTAATGGTAAGGCTGATGAATATAATAAGCAGATCACGGTACCTGTATATAAGTGTTCTGTAGCCTATGACGAGAAGCAAATATTGCCGGAGGCACAGATCCGGTGGGTGCCAGGTGCAGATGCGGAGACTGCCCGGAATGAGTTGGAGTCGGGTAAGGCTACTCGCGCTACAGATACGTCGAAGATCTCCCGGAAGACAATCCGGGAGGCCAGTGGTTCCCA
>CAUVMZ010000190.1:0-5617 GCA_963552855.1 uncultured Corynebacterium sp.
ATATGGATAACCAAATGAGTATAGTAGAGAAACGGGGTGGTATTATGCGTTAAATCACCTCAATAAACCTGTGTTAAGCAACATAATCATAGTAGACACCCATAGATTTCCCGGTGGTTTTTATCATCACTTGTACCGTACCTACCTGTGCGTATGGGTACCTCGCAAGGGAGAAAGGTCATTATGGAAAGCCCCGAGTCGTTCCCGTACGACCGTGAATCCGACGAGCTGGAAACTTCTTTTGTTGAACTCCTCATGAGGGCACGCAATGCCGATTATGGGGAAGAACAGATTCTCAGCTGGGAAGAACTCGTTGGGAAAACCCGGTACATGAATGATGATGAGTTATTGCTTGATGCTCTGGTGGAACTGGGTGACGCCTACACATATGGTGGGGAATTGTGTCAACTCCCCACCTCCTTTCAAGAGGCCCGCATAATATTTGAAACTCTCGACTTGGATCAACAGGCTGACTGGGCGCCTTACCTGGGAAAACAATATAAGTATTATCTTACTGCGCTGCTTGACCATCCCGACACCCCCGTTGCTGTCCTGCATAGAGAATTGGCGGAGCTTCGGGATTTCTGGTCCGCACATGCGAGCTCCATGAAGGAATATTATTTGCGCGCCTACTATGTATTCCGGGAACTTGGCGATGATTCCGCCGCCCGGGAGGCGTTTTCCCTCTGGCTGGCTGAGCCACGGGAGGAAGGCAGTTTTTCCGAATGCCCCAGCTGTTCCGCGATCCACCATATCAAGGTATTATATGCAATGGGAGACACCTTTGATGCTGTGTCCGTCGGCGAACAGGCACTCAGCCAAACCGAAGATTTTTGCAGCGCGCAGCCGGAAAACTTGTATTTATCCATGTTGGAACCGTGGATTTATGCCGGTGAAGTAAAGAAGGCTCGGCGGGCGCATCGGAAAACCCTCCGCCGCGACTTACACTCCCGCATAGGGACAGAATTTTATTCGCAGCATTTTATGTATTATGCGTTAATGGGGATGCGCGGATATAGATTTCAGTATCACATCGGTGTGATGTTTTTCGTGTCGCAATTGCCTTATTGGCTAGAAATGGAAAGCCCTAGAATTCTTATGGACAGTGCTGCCGCTGCCGCAATATTATTACGGCATTATCCGCGACCATCCAGGCGGCTACGGCTGAAGTTTTCGGGGTCATCCCTGCCATGGATCATTTCTACGGATTTGGAGAACCCCACCGTTGCAGAAGCCGCCCAATGGTGTGTTGATATTGTTGAAAAATTAGCACACAGATTTGATTCCCGCCCCGGGCTGACGCATCCACACACCGTCGTTGATATGCGACGCCGGATCTTTGATACCGAAATCCCCTCATAGCATCATTGGCATACTACCATGTTGAACGGCCACAGTTTATGGTGTGCTTACGCTGTTTCTGCGCCTAGTCATGCGATCTTATGCCGTCACATCGGCGGCGTTATCCGTGTTATCCACCGAGGTTGCAGCACGAACCGCAGTGGTATCGACGTTGCTAGCGGGGGAGGAAGGAGAACTGTCGTTAGTTTCTGCTGCCACTGTTTCCGGGAAATATGAATCAACCCACCGGGAAATGATTTCCAACCCATCGTCGGCCGCGTCCTGCACGGTCTTGGGCGGCAACACCGGATCGTTAGGCAACACCCGGTTGGGGTCGCCGATGGGGTGGGTAACAATATCGCCAAGCGCATGGTCATAAACCCCCAACGCCACCATTTCCACGCTGGTCTGCTCACAGATTGCCCAACAGTAGCGGTCGAGAGAAATACGGGCCATGCTGATGAAATCGTCCGGGTTCACCCGTAACTTTTTGAGTGCTGGTCGGTCATCAATGCGCTCATCATCGTGAAGTGGTCGTAGGTAAAACCGACCACCGTTTAATTCCATTACATCCATGGTTATCTAGCTTAGAACGAAGCCTTTATATGAGGGCTGAATTTCCGGCTTTTATCAATGAGTTTCTTTATCATGGGTATTCCGGGGGTAATTATGGTGAATGACCATGCCGCATCATCATTGGGTGCTGATAGTGGATAACGGCCGGTAAAACCCTATAATAGCTGGGGGAATCTTGAAGGAACACGGCTATTATCGGTAATTTTTCCCCGCATTAGTGCGCATTATGTGCCTAAAGATAATTGGTAATTTACGAGTGAAAATATTGTGGATTGGGCCACCACCATAATGACTTATCCCCGCCCGAGGTGGGCGTCGTAAAGCAGCAGAAATAACCAAAAACCCCGGTTGAGCAAAGAGATCAACCGGGGTCGCAACCATATTGGGTGCTATTCGGGGCGACGGGGCAGCAACGTTAATGTCACCAGCCCGGAACCGCAGCTGCTGGAATGATCTGAGCCGCACGACAGAGCACACTCGTCACAGGCGATGGTCTCCTTGCTGCTTTTCAGCATACCCATACGCTGCAACTGTTGGAGCGCCGCGTCCACCGTAGAGGCAGACAAACCCGTTTGCCGGGAAATCTCCATCGTGGTGGTGGCCCCGTTACGAACTGACTGTTCAACCGCTGATAATGGACGCATTAGAACCACACCTTCAACACATTGAAAATTACCACTGCCAATAACCAGGCAGTGCTTAACTGAATACTAATACCAATGAGCGTCCACTTGACCCCGATTTCTCGGCGCTGTGCCGCCAGGGTTGCCACGCATGGGGTGTAGGCCAGTAAGAAGACCATGAACGCCCACAGTGCGGCGATGGCATGCCCACCGGAGGTCTCGTCAAAGTCCTGTCGAATGGCCTCCGCCAGTTCGGACTTCCCCTGCGCTTCAGGAGCTTCTTCGCTCGGATCCTGCAAGCTATAGGTTTGGGCCCATGTAGAGATCACGGCCTCCTTGGCCACGAAACCGGTGACGAGCGTACCAGTGATTGACCAGGAACCAAACCCGGCCGGAGCAAACACCGGAGAAATAGTTTCGGACATCCGGCCGTAGGCGCTTTCCTGCGGCGGCAACTCCTTATCGGCAAACCCATATTCGCTGGTCAACGGGGTTGATTGCAGGATGAACACCACAACCACCGTGGCCACAATGATATTGCCGGCGGTTTGCAGGAAGCCCTTGAGGCGGATCCACATCACCGAGAGCGCCAACCGGGCGCCCGGCAGTTGGTAGGTGGGCAGGTCGATCACCAACGGTTCCGCACCCATGCGCCGCCACAGGGTATTCCGCATGGCCAGCCCCACCAGGATCACCAGGGCAATGGAGATCAAATACATCGCAAACACCACGGTGCCGGCATTATCCGGGAAAAACGTGTTCGCCAGCATCACATACACCGTCAACCGGGCCGAGCATGACGTGAACGGGATCAGCAGCGCGGTCAGCAGCCGCTGTTTCGGCTTCCCCAATACCCGGGTTGCGGAGATAGCGGGAACGTTACAGCCAAAACCAACAATGAGCGGGATGAATGCCTTACCAGGCAGGCCAATGGACTTCATCACCCGGTCGGTCACCACGGCGGCGCGGGCCATATAGCCGGAATCCTCCAGCACTGCGAGACACAAGAACATGAGCGCCATGAGCGGAGCAAACGAGAGCACCATGCCCACACCGTTGATGAGACCACCCACGAGCAGGCCGGTGACAATCGGATGATCGAAATGAATAGCGGTCAGTAACGCATTGGTCCAGTCAGTGACCGGGCCATTGAAGAAGTTCGTCAGGGCGTCCTGGAGCGGGCTAGCCACGGTGGTGGTGATTTGGAACACCAACCACATGGTGGCCAGGAACATGAGCGGGCCGACGATCGGGTGGAGCGCGAACCGGTCTATTTTCTCATTGAGGGTGGTCTTCCCGGCTTCCTTGACTGTGGTGCTGGCGTTGACCGCCGCCTCTACCCATTCGAATCGCCGGTCGGCCAGGTCGAACTCGCTGGCGTCTGCCGGCACATCCCTGTGTACCTTCTTGGGTTTCTGTAGTTCTTCGGCGACAATGGCGCCAATTTTCTCCACATTCGAACGGTGCCGTGGGTCCACGGGAATCACGGGGATCCCCAAATGCTCCGATAGTTTTTTACCATCGACCTCTTCGCCGTTTGCGGCAGCGACGTCAGCCTTGGTCATCACCACGACCAGGCGATTTTCCTGTTCCGTCAATTGTGCCACCATGTAGAGGCTGCGCGACAGGCTAGAGGCATCAACGGCGATAATCACCAGGTCAGGGCGGTCCTGCTCGGCGGCGTCAATGACCAGATTGCGAGTGAGCTCCTCGTCTGGGCTCATAGGATCCAGTGAGTAGGCGCCGGGGAAGTCGATGACGTCGTAGGTGACGTCTTTGGATTGCTTCCAGGCGCCGCGGCTCACCTCAACGGTGGTGCCTGGCCAGTTGCCCATGCGGGCCTTTGCACCGGTCAGGCTGTTAAAAAGCGTGGATTTGCCGGCATTGGGCGCGCCGACGAGTGCCACAATGGGGGCGCCCTTGGGCGCCATAGCATGCCCGTGCGATTCGCAATGGCATGTTGTTGCTTTAGGGGCAGGGGTTGTTGTCATGATGGTCCTTATAGCTTTTATAGCTTTACGACGTGATACGCAGCGATAATGTGCCTGAATTAGGCAGGTACCGGATTTACATGGAGTTGGCGTGCAGTGGGGCCATCAATTGCATAGCGAGTGCTACCAATCTTGACAACCCGGCCGCCACTGTTAATTTTTTGGGTAACAGTAACCGTGATGCCCGGTCGAAATCCCAGCTCGGCGAGGCGCCGGCGGGTGGCGTCATTAAGCTCTTCCGTGTTGATGTCAGCAAGCACACAGCGCTGACCAATACTTACCGATGTAAGCATCTGATCGGAGTGGGGCATAAGACAAACCTCCAAAGTTGAAATGATATAGCGCAAAACCTTGATAAGTCTTACCTACAATTTGGGAGCAAATCGTTAATATTCTTGCGCTTATGCGTCACTTAGCGCAATCACCCATGCCACACGAACTTACCCATTTGGGGGGTATTTTTCGGGTCAGATAGCAGTGAAAAACTCGGACAAACTATCGAAAGAATACCCCCAAATTTTACGCCCCAGTATCACGATAACCACGACGCAAATCATCTACAATGCGTTGATGGTCTAATGTATTCGGATCTAGCTTTCGTGGTTGATTATCCAGTCCAAAAATGGTTGCTGATGCGAGAACCTCCGGGGTGATAAACTTCACATCTTTTGGGAGGGTAGCGGGTAGTCGAAATGGCTGCGAACCCGCAAAACACGAATTAAATCCCCAGTCCCCAAACGTGGGAACATGCACATGATATGGCACCACCGTGTGACATCCAGCCGCCTGCAACGTTGAATAGATTCGAGAAAACACGTCCGGTGTGGTAAACGAGCTACTTGATTGCACCGTCATGATCCCCTGTGACGTGAGCTGCTTGAGTAGCATCGCATAGAATTCCTCCGTATACAGTCGCCCCACGATCTCCGTGTCAGGATCCGGCAAATCCACAATGATCGCGTCGTATCGCTGCCCATCGCCCCCGGCGCGCACCCAACTGAAGGCATCATCAACAACAACATTGACTTTTGGGTCTTTGAGCGCCCCCTGGTTATCGGCCAATAGCACCGTATTGGCTGTCTCGAT